>NZ_MQWC01000004.1:1138300-1438300 GCF_002954405.1 Salinibacter sp. 10B
GCCGCCGTCTCTGCCGCCGCCGGCCTCGCGCCCTCCGCCTTTGCATCGGACGTGCAGCGCTTACCCGTGTCGGAGCCTCCGACGGTCCCTCCGAACGATCGCATTCAATTCGCGACCATCGGAACCGGCATCATTGGCTTTGTTAACACGCGCACGGCCCACAATCTCCCTGGTGCCGAGTTCGTAGCGGCAGCCGACTGCTATGATTCCCGGCTCACACGCGTCAATGAGGTGTTCGGCGACGACATCTTCACGACCCGAGACTACCGAGACGTCCTTACCCGATCGGACGTGGACGCGGTCGTGATTTGCACGCCCGACCACTGGCATGCCGAGATCGCTCAAGCCGCCATGGAGGCCGGCAAGGCGGTGTACTGCGAAAAGCCAATGGCGCACACCCTTGACGAAGGCGCCGCGATGGTGGAAACTCAACAAGACACCGGACAACTCCTCCAGGTGGGCAGCCAGTTTGCGAGCTCCATCGTGGTCAATAAGGTCCGCCAGCTCGTCTCTTCCGGAGCCATCGGCGACCTCAACATGGTCGAGGCTCGCTACAACCGAAACTCGGCACTCGGAGCCTGGAAATACTCCATCCCGCCAAATGTCTCCCGGGAAAACATTGCCTGGGACCGGTTTTTGGGCGACGCCCCCGCCCGCGACTTCGACCCGACCCGCTTCTTCCGCTGGCGCAACTACTGGGATTACGGTACCGGGCTTGCGGGAGACCTCTTCGTCCATCTGCTGACGATTACGCATCACGTCACGAACTCCGTTGGACCAACGAGCATCTCTTCCACCGGCGGCCTTCGCTTCTGGACCGACGGGCGCGAGGTGCCGGATGTCCAAACGGCGCTATTCGAGTATCCGGAGACGGACGCTCACCCGGAGTTTACCCTCTCGCTTCAATCCAACCTAGCGGACGGAAGCGGCGGAGGCACCCTGCTCCGATTCGTGGGCAGCGACGGCGCCATTACCCTGGAGGGCAATACAGTCAAGTTGTCCCAAACGCGACGTTCCACCCCTTCGGTCGAGCAACTCGTAGAGGGCTACAACTCGGTCCGCACCTTCTCGGAAGCGGTACAGGAAGAATTCCGGACAAGCTACTCGCCGGACGAGGAGGACTTGGCCGCCGACGACATGTCCACGGAGAGTGAGTTCGAGGCCCCGGACGGTTACAGCTCCCGCCGCGACCACATCATGAACTTCTTTGCCGCAATGCGCTCGGGCGACACCGTCGTGGAGGACGCCGTGTTTGGCCATCGGGCAGCTGCCCCGGCACTCCTCTGCAACCGGAGCTACCGCAACGGTCAGCGCTACGAGTGGGACCCGGAGGCGATGGAGGTGGCATCCTGACGGTTTAGCGCACTTTCCTCCTGCGGATCTGAGAAGCCTCCCCGGTCTTCAACGACGCGCCTCCTTCGGGCCCGAACAGGACCGGACCCCGAGCGCAACCGGCTCCCTCCTGCGCCCTCCGTTCACGGTGCCAAAATGTGAGGGGCGTGCCCGTGTGCATCCGCAACCTCATGTGAGAGCTGCCGAAGCTCTCGCTCAAATGCATTGGGACGTCCTGCAACAATCACAGCCCCCGAGCGCCCCGTCATGCAGGCCCCGTAGAGTCCATCGTGCGTGCGACTCTCGGCCTCAGCCACAATCCGATCCGCAGCGGTGCTAGTGCCCTCCCACTCGTCTCGCTGTGATGCATGCGACATGAGGAGAAGCGCCCCAATCATCTGCCAGTCCGACCGCCGCATGGCGGCCACGTGCTTCTGTACCCGGCGGTTTTCCGTAACGAGGTGCCGAACCACCGGACACAACGCCTCGGGGAGGACTGCGATGGCATCGTCGAGGTCTCGGTGTTCAAGCTCACGGAACGAGGTCAACCCCGAAAAGCCGTTCTCTCGGAGGCGGCGGAGCGCGTCGCGGGCCTGTGCCTGCCGTTGTCGATGAAACTCGACCGGCCGCGGCTCCGGCGCCCCAGGATCCAGCACTGCCCACCGGAGCGCCGTCCGGGCCTCGGTCTCCACCGGTAGATGCTCACGTGTCGCCGTGTCGACCAGCGTGAATGCCGGCTCGGGCCCGGCAAAGGTTGCGAGCAAATAGCCGGTGCTGTACGGACAATCGAGGGCCGTCCCAATCTCTCCCGCCAGCAGCGGTACCAAATCATCCCGAAGACTCTGCACGGAGTTGAGATCGATGGCCGTCGAGACGTCGAGGGCCCGCACGACTCGCATCACCGCTACGGCCAGCGCAGCCAGGTAGCCATCCCGGCAAATGCCCGGCACTGTGCTCACCACAGCGACCTCCACCTGATGATCTGCCAGCAACTCCTGTAAAATGCGACGCATAGCCACGAGCCACGAGGGCGGGGCCTCGGCCTCGTCCGTCCACGTCTCCTCGTGTCCCGCAAAGGTGATTTGCGTTGTCTCTGCGTACCGGGCAGCCACGGCCACTCCCTGCCGCAACGGCAGAAATAGACCAAAGCCATCGGAATAGTGCGTCTGGTCCGCCTGCACGCCAACCGTTCCACAGGCAAAGGACGTCGACACCGGCGCGGTCGCCGTGCCCATTCGCTCCTTCAATAGGTCGCGCGCCCGGCGCTGGAGCCCATCTGCCCCCGGCGCTTCGTACTCCTCAAACTGCTCGGGCGTACCGACGAAGGCATCATCGGCATAAAACGGAGGCACAAACGCCGCGGACGGCGACGAATCAGGCGACATTGGTAATGGCTGTTGCGTCGATACAGAACGCGCTTAAAGTCGGCGGGGGGAGTCGCTCAAAGAGTCGTACTCGGTGGAAAACCATGTGCTCGAACGTCAACGACGCAGCCTACCCACCGGACAGTTTGCTCATAGCACCGAACAATTCCCCTTCAACCGTCACTCCAGACCTTGATCTAGGCCATCTTGTAGGATTACGAAATTAACCGCAGTACGATGCTGCGTTCTTCGCATGTCTCTGTTCCCTCTCGTGAGGAATTTCCAGGGGGCTTCCTCCGATAGGTCCGGTCGGCATTTTATTTCATGAGTCGCTAGGCTCGTCTGGAAGCATCTTTCTTTCCCTGGAGTCTCCCAAGAGACTGCATCCGACGTTTAATCTCATAAAGTCACAAGATGGCCAGAGGCTATCTGACGTACGGGTGGATGGGCTTAGGAAATCACAGATTCCCAAAATCAAGTTTGGACATCTAGATGTCCAGGAGCGACGAAGGAAAATCCGGAAATCGTTAGTGTATTTTGGGGAGTTTTGCCTGAAAATGGAGACTTCGCAGGAAAGGTCGATGACATCGCCAGACATTTTTCGGGTGCTCAGAGCCGCGGAGTGTAAAAGCGTCCGCTCGTTAGCAACGAAGCGATAGCCCCCTCTTCCATCGCCTATGCGTGCCCCAAGCGCTCTCCTTCTGAAAGAGCGTACCCGTTCAGGAAGTCCTCAGCGTCCAGTCGCTGCTTGCCCGGCTGCTGAATGGTCACAACCTCAACGGCCTCCTGCCCACAGGCCACCACCAGTCGCCCGTCGGTCGAAAGGATTTCCCCGGGCGCCCCATTGCCCTCAGCTCGCCGTGTCCGGTAGAGCTTGAGTCGGGTATCTCCATGCATCGTCCAGGCTCCAGGATACGGAGAAAGGCCCCGCACGTGATTGTGCACCGCCTCCCCCGGCTCGCCCCATGGAACCTCGCAGTCTTCGTCATGGATCTTGGGCGCCGGAGTGGCCTGGCTGTCATCTTGTGGGCGCGGATCTACGGTGCCTGCTTCTATCTGTTCGACCGTCTCGACCACCGCCTCGCCCCCGAGCACTTTCATTCGATCGTGCACCGATCCCGCCGTCTCGTTGGGGCCAATCGTCATGGACTTCTGCAGAATGATATCGCCCGTATCCACCGACGGCTCCAAGAAGAAGGTCGTCACACCGGTCTCGGTCTCCCCCTGCATGATGGCGTGATTGATGGGGGCCGCCCCTCGATACTTCGGCAGCAAGGACCCATGAAGATTGAAAGCGCCCTCCGACGCGGCCGTAAAGACCGAGGGCGGCAGAATTTTGTAGGCGACCACCGCAATCACGTCCGGTTCCAACGCTGCTACCGCCTCGGCAAACGCATCATCGGTCACGTCCTCCGGCTGAAGGATGCGTTCAATGCCCGCCTCTTGCGCCGCAGCCTTCACGGGGGTCGGCGTGACTTCCTGCCCTCGCCCTCGCGGGCGGTCCGGACCCGTGGCAACGGCAACGGGGTCGTACCCAGCGTCGATGAGTTGCGTGAGCGAGGGCACGGCAAACTCCGGCGTGCCCATAAAAACAATTCTCATCTGCGATTTTCGAATTTCGATTTCAAATTGCGAATTCGAACGCCCCGGCACGGTGTATGGAAATCGCCATTAGTGCGGACTCAGGCAACTCCCTTGAACAGCCCTTCCACAAATCCCTTGCGGTCGAACACCTGCAGGTCTTCGATTCCCTCCCCGACCCCAATGTACTTCACTGGCACCTGAAACTGGTGCGACACGCCGATGACAACTCCCCCTTTGGCCGTACCGTCGAGTTTGGTGAGGGCAAGGCCCGTGACATCTACACTTTCCGTAAACTCTTCGGCCTGCCGGAGAGCATTCTGCCCAGTGGAGGCATCGAGCACGAGAAGGACCTCGTGCGGCGCGCTCTCCGTCCGTTTCTGCATAACCCGCTTCATCTTCGCAAGCTCGTCCATCAATCCGCCCTTCGTGTGCAGGCGCCCGGCAGTATCGATCAGAACAACGTCCGTATCACGGGCCTGCGCCGCCTCAATGGTGTCGTAGGCCACGGCCGCCGGATCGGATCCGTGCTGCTGCTTGATGATCGGCACCTCCGCTCGGTCGGCCCAAATCTCCAGCTGTTCGATGGCCGCCGCCCGAAACGTGTCCGCCGCGCCCACCATCACGCTCTTCCCCGCCTGCTTGTACTTGTGCGCCATCTTGCCGATGGTCGTGGTCTTGCCAACTCCATTGACCCCCACTACCATGATGACGTGCGGCTTGTTTGGAAGCCGAGCGTCAAAGTCCGCCGGGCGCTCGTCCTCATCCTCCAGCATGAGCTTCGCGATTTCGTCGCGGATGAGGAGGTTGAGTTCCTCCGTCGACACGTACTGGTCCTCTGCCACGCGGGCCTCGACGTGGTCGATAATATCGAGCGTGGTGTCCACGCCCACGTCGCTGGTCACAAGGATCTCCTCCAACTCATCGAGCAGTTCCGCGTCTACCGAGTCTTTTCCCCGCACCATGCGGTCAATTTTGCCGAAGAAGCTCGTCCGGGTCTTTTCCAGCCCTTCTTCGAGCTTCTCCTGCTCTTCGTCGTCGTTCTGGTTGATGAAGCGGTCGAGAATGCCCATAGAGGTCGAAGTACAGGTCCTAAACAGAGTGACAAACGAAGGAGGCGGCAAGAATCAGCCGAGAAGCAACGGGCGGCTCTTTCCGGACGCCGATACGGTAGAGGACGCCTCCGAAGAGCTTGTGGTTGGCGCGTCCGACGCGGTGTCGGACGCGTGTTCCTGTTGCGGAGGTGGCGCCCGACGAATGGCGTTGAGGTAGCGCACAACATAGACGCCAAAGGAAAAGACAAAGAGTCCGGCCGACATCCAGAGGCAAACGTTAAAAACAGGAAGATCAGCTTTCAAAATGACGCTCACGACGGTGAGGGCCAGCCAAAGGCTCGCGGCTTTCCCCGCCCAGGCGCTCATGAGCACTTTGCCGGACCGATTTGCAATCCATGCTCCTCCGGCGAGAATGAGCAAATCACGCCCGACGATGACCCCAAAAAACCAGAGCGGGAGCTCAGGCGCCCCCTGCACCTCGGGCCTGAAGGTGAGCACTGACACTGTGAGCACGGCCGCCACCTTGTCGGCCACGGGATCGATCACCTTGCCCCACTCAGAGACGGTGCGCGTCCACCGGGCCACCCGCCCGTCGAACCAGTCGGTCATGATGGCAATGACGGTAAGCCCCAGCAACCAGTCCAGCGGGCCATCTTGCCACAGCAAAACGGCAATCGGAAACACCAGGATGAGCCGCGACAGACTAAGCGTGTTCGCGATCGTCCAGAACCGTCCGAGGTCCGGCCAAAGTGTCGAGGAAGAAGACGTGGACATACCGATTCGGGCGCAAATGACAGGTTCCCAGGAGACCAGAGGACCGTGCTCCAACGGGCAGCAATCGGGACGTTGCCAATCGGCAAAGGGCTGTGGTGGGGCAGATCCCGGATGTATCCAAGGTAGTAGAGAATTCGGTCCACCTCCACTATCCTGTGCGATGACGACAGAAATCCATGCGGATTTTGTTCGTCGTTATGCCCTGTAAGGGAGATTATAAGCTCCCCTGGTCCGCTCCGTTTTTCTCCATTCGCACGTCGACTTCCCGTCAGAATGCTTCTTCTGTTCGGCGGTGCCCTCGCCGTTCTCCTTCTGTACGCCCTTCTTCTGAGCTGGGGATGGCGCCGTGCTCGTCGAGAGACGCCCGCGCTGGACGCCAACGATCTTCCTGCACTGTCGGTCGTAGTCGCCGCCCGCAACGAGGCGGACGTCCTCCCCTCCCTTTTCGAGGCTCTGGACGAGCAGTCGCATCCCTCCTACGAAGTCGTCATCGTCAATGACGCCTCAACCGACGACACTTCTGCCCTCGCGGCGGACTGGGCGGCCAACCGCTCGTGGGCCCAGGTGGTCCACGTCGAGGACCCGTCGCCTCCCCGCAAGAAGCACGCCCTCACACAGGGCATAGCCGCTGCCCAGCACGACCTCTTGGCCTTCACTGATGCCGACTGTACGCCGCCCCCGAACTGGCTTTCGGACCTGGCGGCAGCCCACGCCGCCACAGACGACGATTGTGTGCTCGTGGGATACAGTCCTCTTCGGGGCACCGGCCTCCTCGGGTACTTTGCGCGCTATGAAACGCTGCTCCATGCCCTCTACATGGTCGCTGCAATCGGATGGCATCGACCGTACATGGCAGTGGGCCGCAACCTCAGCTACCCACGCTCCGTCTTCGAAGCAGTGGATGGGTTTTCCCATGCTGGCGGAGGCCAAGCCTCAATGAGTGGCGACGACGACCTCTTCGTGCAGGCGGTACACCGACAAGACTGTGCTCCTGTCCGTGCTCTTCTCGCCCCCAGCACGTTCGTGCCCACCTCCGCCCCGCCCTCCTGGCAAAGCTGGTGGCGGGCGCGGCGTCGGCACGTCTCGGCCGGTCGACACTACTCGTGGACGGTGGGCCTCCACCTCACGCTGCTCCACACCAGCCTCGTCCTGCTCTGGATCGCCCCTCTGATGCTCGGGACGCTCGGGGTTGGCCTTCTCGCGACGAGCCTCCTCGCCCGCCACGCCCCGCTGGGACTTGCCGCGGAGACGCTCGACGAAAACGATCTGCTGCCCCTCTTTCCACTGTGGGAGTTCGGGTATGCGTTGTACCATGCGACGGTGGTGCCGTTGGGGCTTTTTTCCCCCCCGGACCACTGGGATGAACCGGAACGCCCCACCCAGGACTGACTACCCGATCTCCAGCATCCGTTCCACCGCCTCCAGCGCACGAACGCGGACCGCTTCCTCCACTTCAATCTGGTACTGATTGTTCGCGAGATTGCGTCGCGTATCCTGAAGCGTGATCTCGTTCATGTGGGGACACCGCTGCCAGCACATCCGAAGCATGTCCTTCTCTGGATTGGCCCCCATGATGTTTTCGCCCATCGAACACTCGGTGAGCAACAGATAGCTCTCCGCGTTGGTGTTTTCGACGTAGTCGATCATCGACGAGGTGCTGCCCGAATGATCGGCCTCCTCCACAACCTCCGGACTGCACTCCGGATGGGCGAGCACCACCGTGTCGGGGTGTTCCTCCCGCGCCTGCTTAATGTCGTCGACCTGAAACATCTCGTGAACAACGCAGCGCCCATCCCATCCAATCAGGTCGGCATCCAGGTCCTCAGCAGGGGCCCCATCTCCCCCCGTCGGAGCTCCATCTCCTCCTCGCCCCTTCCGCTCGCGCTTCTGCGGAAAAAGGATGTCCTTCCCGGTCTCATTGGCCACGTTCTGAGCCAGAAACTCGTCCGGAATAAAGATGACGGTCTCCGAGTCCAGCGACTCGACCACCGCGGCGGCGTTGCTGGAGGTACAGCACACGTCGCTTTCGGCTTTTACGTCGGCGTAGGTATTCACGTACGTCACGATGGGCACGCCGGGATAGCGCTTGCGGAGCTGTCGCACATCCTCTGCCGTGATGCTTTCCGCAAGAGAGCACCCGGCCTCCTCTGCCGGCAAAAGCACCGTCTTGTCCGGATTCACGATCTTCGCCGTCTCGGCCATGAAGCGCACGCCGCAGAACACAATCGTATCCGCATCGGCCTGCGCGGCCCGTCGGCTCAACTCCAACGATGATCCTGTGTAGTCCGGAATCGTGTGGAAGAGGGCCGGCTCCATGTAGTTGTGGCCAAGGATGACCGCGTTGCGCTCCTTCTTGAGCTGGTTGATCTCGGCGGCAAGCTCGGCCTTCCGACGCAAATCGACCTCATGGGCGTCATCGAGGCGTTCCTCCAGCACGTCGTAGAGTGCGTCGGGGGACGTCAGAGTAGCGGCGTCGTTCTTCATAGCGGGTTGGGACTGATCAGCTGCAGGTCGTTGAAGCGCACGGGCCCGTGTGTTCAGCCCGTTCGAATGCTTAGATCCAGCGTGGCAGCGGAGTGGGTGAGGGCCCCGACGGAGATGCGATCGACCCCGGTCTCGGCAACGGTCGCGACGGTGTCGAGGGTCACATTGCCCGATGCCTCCAGAAGGACGCGTCCGTCGGTTCGGGCAACGGCCTCGCGGAGCGTGGGGGGATCCATGTTGTCAAGCAGAATCACGTCGGGCGCTTCCGTCAGCGCCTCTTCCAGCTCATTGAGGCTTTTTACTTCCACCTCCACCGGATACTGCTCACCGTACTCATCACGGACGCGACGCAGGGCGTCTGTGATCCCACCGGCGCCGTCGATGTGGTTGTCTTTCACCAAGATCATGTCAAAAAGACCAAGCCGGTGATTTTGCCCTCCGCCTTGTCGGACGGCGTACTTGTTGGGACGTCGGGCACCGGGCAGCGTCTTGCGGGTGTCGAGAATCGCAGCATCGGTATGCGCCACTGCGTCCACGTACCGACGGGTGAGTGTCGCGATACCGGACAGGCGTCCTACGAGGTTGAGGGCCGGGCGCTCGGCCGTCAGCAGTGCCTGCCCTGGGCCGGACACCGTAGCCACTGTTTCCCCAGGCTCGACCCGTGCGCCATCGTCCGTGTGCGCTTCCAGCGACAGGCGTGCATTTACAAGAGCGAACAGGGCGCGTGCGAGGGGCAGCCCGGCCATCACGCCCTCTTCTTTTGCCACCAATCGTCCCTCCAGTTGCGCGTTTTCGGCGAGGGTTGCGGCACTGGTGACGTCCTTTTTCGAGGGATCGTATGCTCCGGGGGTCCATTTTCCTGCCGGATCCACATCCTCAGCAATGCTGAGTTGGAGCAGGGAAAGCACTGTGCGATGGCGGAGGGCATCCGGCAACACCTCTCTCGCCCGTTCGAATGCTGGGGATTGCGTCTGCGTCTCCATGGCTGTCACGTTAGCAGAGAAAAAGAATGCGCTCCGTCCCCCGCCTCACGCGTCCGCATCCGTGGCCGCCGGCACCTCAGCTGGGACATCGGACCGGTAGTGACACCCGATGGACCGGTCATTGGCCCGGGCTGCCTCGGCAATACGAAGGCCCACCGTGCAGGCAGAGCGCACCTCCGACGCGGCACGGGACACAGGCGGCGTGACGGCAGCGTCGAGATCAGCCGCCACCTCCTGCAGTGTGGCCGCCGCCGTTTCAAGCCCCCCCGCCGTCCGGCGCAGGCTTACGTGGGTATCCATTACGTCCCGAATTCGCCGGACCGCGGACTGGAGCACTTCAGGCGATGGTCCTGGTCCTGTTTCAACCATAGTGGAAGAATCGGGGGACGAAACCGAACCATTGGCGGCAGCCTCCCCTGCCCGAAGACCCCAGACGAGCCCCTCCAAGAGCGAGGTCGACGCCAGTCGGTTGGCCCCATGTACCCCGGTTCGTGCACACTCCCCGACCGCGAAGAGCCGATCGAGGGTCGTGCGGCCCCACGTGTCGACGTCAATTCCCCCGCAGAGAAAATGCTCAGCGGGCACGACGGGAATGCCCGTGCTCGGATCTACCCCATTGTCTTCACAGAGGGACATGAGATCGGGAAACGTGGACGCAAAGTCGAGCGGAGACACGTCGAGCACGACCTGCCCCGTCTCCTCATGCTCCTGCTCGACGGCCCGGGCCACCACGTCTCGTGGGGCCAGTTCAGCATCTTCATGGTACGCCGGCATAAAGCGCTCGCCGTTTGCATTTCGCAACAGCGCGCCCTCCCCTCGCACCGCCTCGCTCACGAGGAACGGGTCCCCGCTTTCCACACAGACGGTCGGGTGAAACTGCACGTACTCCAGATCGTCGACCGCTGCCCCCGCCCGAATCGCCATTGCGACCCCATCGCCTGTGGCTCCTCGTGGATTCGTCGACTGGCCGTAGAGGGCCCCAATGCCCCCGGTTGCGACAATCGTGGTGCCCGCTGTCCAGGGTCCCGCCGTGCCGTCCGATTCAAGCAGTGCCCCCGTCACCGATTCGCCCTCTCGCAGGAGCTCCAGCGCCGCCGTGTCGTCGCGGATCTCCACTCGCTCGTGATCGGCGAGATAATTCAGAAACGGGATGTGGATGTGCTTGCCGGTGGAGGCGTCAACGTGGAGAATGCGATCCGCCGAGTGAGCCGCCTCTCGTCCATAGTCGAACGCAGCGCCGTTGCCCCCGGTGTCAAAGCCAATGTCGAGCGTGTCGATCAGGACGTCGCGCACCGCCGCGTCGGCGTGCTGCACGAGCACCTCTACGGCGTCGGGATCGCTCGTTTCGCTCGACGCCGCGATGATGTCCCGCTGAAACTGCTCAGGCTCTTTGCGGGACACAGCAATCCCGCCCTGCGCCCACCACGTGGAGGCCCCTTCGGGCCGGGTGGCCTTCGTCGCGATGGTGACCGAAGCGCCCTTGCGTGCGGCCCCCAGCGCGGCGGAGAGGCCGGCGATGCCGGAGCCGAGAACGAGTACGTCGGTAATGGATCGGGACATGTGTCGCATCGGTCGCTGCCGAGCGGAGTAGAGTGAGTGGTTCAATGCCGTGACGAGGCCCATGTTCGGCCCTAGACGTGGCTTCTTCTCTGAAGCCATTGCCAATTAGGGATGCGTACGCCATCTTTAACGCCCGGGAAAGTTTCCAACGATTGTGTGAGGTTGGAAACTCAACCGCTCCCCCCCCAGGAGGCCCTAAATACAAAACGGGCGGCCGTCTTTCGACGACCGCCCGCCTGGAGTCTGTGCTCGAAGTCCACACAGTCTACCAACCCGCTTCCCTAGAACGTGTACTTCACGCCCAACTGGACCTGGTACAGCGAACTGTACGTCGTGCCGCTGGTGCGGAGATTAAAGATGTCCTCCTTGTCCTGGATGATGGCCCCTTCACGGGAGCCTAGGCCCGACTGGTAGGTCGGGGTCGGGTTGCCATCGTCATCCGGGTCCTCGAAGCCGGCAAACTCAACGGGGCTAAAGGAGCCCTGACTGGCGTAACGGTAGCCCCAGTCGGTGCCGAATACGTCGCCGAGAAGCGACGAGAAGTTGTAGATGTCAGCCGTGAACGTCAGCCGCTGCGTACGCCCCAAAAACTCGCCGCTGTAATTCACCGCGAAATTGAGGTCCACGACGCCCTCGAACGGCGTGCGATCTCCATTCCGCTCGGTATACTCACCGCGGTTACTGTTGAGGTACTCCACGTTCTCGACGAACTGGGCGAGATCCGCACGCTGCTGTTCAACGGTGCGGAGCACATTGTCGTCGTCATCGGTGATCGGTTGCAGGTTAAACTGGCTCACCTCCTGCGGCATGTAGAAGAGCGGGGAACCGCCTTCGTCGCCAATCATGATCTCCGCTGCAGGATCGGTCACGCTCCCGATGGTGTAGGAGAACGGCCGACCCGACGAACCGCTGTAATAGAGCGACAGGTTCGTCGAGACGTTCTCCGTAACCTCCTGGCGGTACATCACTGAGACCTGCACCTGGTGACCGAGCGCATACTCCGAGCGGCCCAGCGTGAGGTTGTTGGTGCCATTCACGTGCTCATTACCATCCCACAGGGATCCGACGGTGTCGCCGCCATAGGTGTTGAGGCTCCGGGCATCACCATAAGTGTAAGAGACGCGGCCGCGCATCGTGCCGCCATCCCAAACCGGCGTGGCCTCCTTCTGGAGACGAGCGGTCACCTCGTAACTGTACCCACGGGTGGTGTTGTCCATCAGGAAGATGTCGCCGTACCGACTGTCGATGGTGATGCTCTCATCAGAATACTGTTCCGCCCGGTAGATCGGTCGGTCATCCCCGGTCGGTCCCTCAAGGTTGGCGTTGGGCTGCTTCAGGTTCACGTTGCGCGTCACGATGTCCTGAAGCTGACTGCTGTACTGCCCCTCAAGCGTTCCCACGAGGCCAAACGGCAGCTGACGGTCGATCGCCAGCGTGGTGCGCCAGAGGCGCGGGTACGAGAAGTCATCCCGAAAGATGAACAGATTGCCGGTCGGCGTCAACTCATCAACGGAGGAGGGCGGCGTGGCCCCAAACGCACCGCCGCCGAAGATGCCGGCATCGTCGAATTTGGTCAGCCCATTCGCTGGTCGGCGCAGTGGAATGGGACCGGCGAAGCCGAGGCCCACCGCGACGTCACTCGACACGCCGTCGTTGAGGAAGGCGCCGCCGGGCCACACGAACGGAAGCCGGCTCGTGTAAACGCCGGTGCCTCCCCGGATTTGGGTCGTGCGGTCCTCGTCGAGCGCATAGTTGAAGCCAGCCCGCGGGGACCAGAACGCGCGCCAGTCCGGCATCTCGCCAGCACGGGCGCCCTTCAGGTCATAGAAGCTGCTCACAGACGGACCTTCAAAGTCCGAGGATGCGAGGTCCGTGCCGTAGAGGGTTGCCGAGTTGGCGTCGGGCGCCATTCCCGGATCCTTCAGAATCTTCGGAATGTCGGCCCGCAGCCCGAACGTAAGGCGGAACCGGTCGGTCACCTGCCACTGATCCTGGGCATAAAAACCAAGCTTCACGGCGTTGAAGTCGGAGCGCAGGCTCGTGTCGTCGCCCTCCGGAAGTTCAAACTCCGGCGTGCTGGGGTCATCGTCGAGGAGGGAGTACTGGTGGATGTAGAAGCCTGTCTGCGGCTCCGCATTCGGGTACGTGTTCTGGCAGATGGGCCCCGGCTGATCAATGCCGTACTGCCCCTGATTCTGCTGGGCGTAGTGGCAAACCGTCTCAGCAAAATCATCAACGGAATTAAACTCATACGACCCCGGCCCGAAGATCGCGAATCGATTATCGATGCTGTAGAACTCGTTATGCGTTCCCACCGTCAGGGTGTGGTCGCCGACAAAGAAGTCCGTCTGGTTCGAGAACGTCGCGACCGTCTGCTCTAGGTAGTTTGGATAGGAGAACGCTTCCGAGCCCAGTCGGAATTCTCCACGGGCCCCATCGGTAACCGTGATTGACGGAAACGGCTCGCCCTGCACGCCGCGATCATCGACCACGTTCTTGAACGTTGCGGTCGTTTTCGTGGCAATTCTGGAGCCGAAGGCCCCGTTCCACTGCAGCATCGCGTTGTGCTGCGTGTTCGGGAAGACCTCCGAGTTGTTCGAGAAGTTGACGAACTCCTGATCGCTCTGAAAGCGGTCGCGGTTGTCGTTGTCGTTGTAGTAGTACCGCGCCGTCAGCTTATGATTATCCGTAAGGTTATAGTCGAGTCGCGCCAGGAACTTCGTCGCGTCGAGCGTAGAAGTCTTACTGCCTGGGAAGCCCGGATCGTAGCCCGTATTTCGCATCATGAAGTCCCGGACTTCGTCGAGCTCGTCCAGTTCGTTCGGATCATCCTGTTCCTGCTGGTTCGGATCCGTGCCTAGCTCCTGCCCGAGGAAGGGCGTCTGAACCGGCAACGCATCCTCCGACCGCCGGATGTCGACGTTAACGAAGAAGAACAGCTCGTCCTCAATGATCGGCCCCCCGAGCGTACCGACGATTCGGTTGTCGGAGGCCGAGGGCAGTCCGTCCACAACCTTATTGCCCCGAAAGGTCAACTGATCCTGCGTGAGCGCCGTCCCGCGACGGAAGTACTCGAGCGAGCCCTCGTAGTCATTCGTCCCACTCTTCGTGACGAAGTTGATCGCGCCGCCGGTAAAGCCGGACTTGGTGACCGAAAACGGCGACACGTCCACGGACACCTGCTCCACAGCACTCAAACTAATCGGCGTTGCACCGGACTGTCCGCCGTCGGTGCCCTGAGCGGACAGACCATACACGTCATTACTGACGGCGCCGTCGATGTAGATCGAGTTGAAATTCGTGCTCTGCTGACCGATCGAGATTGCCGCGCCGTCGTCGTTGGAATTCACGACGTAGGACTGGGGCAACAGCCGAGCAATGTCGGCAATTTTCCGGCCCATCGTGGGCTGCGACTCGATCTCTTCCGTGCTTATACTTGTAGACACTCCTTCTCGCTCAGAAGACAGGATGCCGCTCGTCTTCCCGATCACCTGCAGCTCCTCCATCTCCGCGGTCCGCTCCTCGAGCGTGAAGTTGAGGCGCAACGTCTGGCCAAGGTCCAAGGTCACGCCTTCCTCTCGCTTCGACTGGTACCCGACAAAGGATACCGTCACGCGGTACGGCCCGCCAACGCGCAGATTGGCCAGAGTGTATCGGCCATTCTGGTTCGCTGAGGTCCCATATCGGGTACCCGACGGGACGTGCACAGCAACGACGTTCGCTCCCGGCAAGGGTCCCCCGTCCGCCGTCGTCACTTCTCCTCGCATGGAGGCCGTCGTTTCCCCCTGTCCAAGCGCCATGGTCGGGCCCAGAAGCAGGAAGGTCAATAACAGGATTGGTATCGTAGCCCAACGTCTCATCGTGATTAAGAGATTGATTTCAGTATCGTGTAGAGGGTCGCACCGATCGTCACGCCGTCTCCTCAGTCCTCGATTCCGAATGAGGACTCGCAGAACAGCTTCGCAAACGACATCGCTCTCCACATTAGCGGCTCTCCGCCTTTTTATCCACCGTTTCGCGTCCAAAATTTGATGCCTTGTTGTACTTTCACCTCGGACTAACGATTTGATAACGACACATTACACATCCTTCACATCTATGTCCCCCACGCAAAACTTGGAAGCGTTTTCTGCACCTTCCATTAATTTTCCACGTGACAACAACAATTCTCACACTTTTTTCTTGCAGCACGCCCGAACAAAGGGGAGACGCTGTTGCAAAGATCGGCTTCAGCTTAGTCGTCCAGTCGGCCAAAAAAAGACCTCAAACCACCTCACCATCAATACGCTCCAATAGTGGACACACACCCGGAGAAAGCCGATCCATAGATGCCACTTTTTTGGCTCAATATCGTCTCTTCGACATAAGCAAATGTTCAGTTCCTCTGCAGTCAAACCCAAGGGTCGCCGATCCACTTGAGTCTCTCCCAGGAGCGGGAACACCCCGTGCTGCCAAGCTGGGAAGATCGCATCGCACGAAATGAGGAACCGTCAACGTTCTGGAGCTGACCGACGGACCCCGCCACTCACTGAAGACGATTCTCAAACCACAACACAGCGTTTTCCGACTGAGACGCTGTAAGTACGTCCAAATCGCCGTCCCGCTCCACGTCCGCGACTTCCAAGGAGAGAACGTCCGGGAGCTGGGTTGCAATGGGCTGCGGCGTACCGAAGGCGCCGTTGCCTTCATTTTCAAACCAGACGATCTTGTCGCTGTCGAACGAGGCTGCGAAGATGTCCCGGTGGCCATCCCCGTTGAGATCGCCGGAATCGATGCTCTCTACGGTTCGCAGGTCACTCACTAACACCCGTCCGGACCCGAAGGCGGGCTCGGCCCCGATCGAATCGGTACGGTTTTCGAAGAGAACGATGGGTTCTCCCCCCGCCTTGCCGACAATCACATCCGTCCATCCATTTCCGGTAATGTCTGCCGTGTGTACTTCAATTGGTTCGCGCAGGTGGGTCCCAATCGGAGCCCGCTCCACAAAACGGAGCGAATCGGACTGGGGGACTGGCTCGTAGCGGGCAATCGTACTATCCTGATACGAAACGACGAGCACATCGGGAATCTGATCGCGATCGAGATCCGCGATGTGCAGGGTTTCGAGGCCGCGCACCCCCTCCGTGATGGGACGTCCCTCCGCAAAGGTCCCGTCCCCGGTATTCTCGTACCACCGGACCGTTTGGTCTAACAAAGCCCCACTTATCACGTCGGTGTCCCCGTCCTGGTCGAGATCGGCCGCCCGCACCGTGACCGCTCCGTCGGCTGCGGGCGAAAGGGGACGCGGGTTGCCGAATTCGCCTCCCCCGCGGTTTTCGTACCAGGCAACCACGTCGTTGCGAAGGGAGGCGGACAACACGTCCACCCGCCCGTTGCCATTGAGGTCCGCCGTGTACACGTCTACGGCCCCGTCGACGGCCGAGTCCAGGGCTTCCGGCGCCTGAAAGCCCTTCTGGGACGACAGGGCATTTTGACTCCAGGACACGGCCCGGTCTCCCAGAGAGGCAATCACGACGTCGAGATCGCCGTCGTCGCCTAGAGAGTCGGCCCGTACCACCTGGGGCTGATCTACCTCTGCCGTCACGGTTTGCCGAGCTCCGTTGAAGGGGACCCGGAAAGTGACGTGGGCGTGCGCCGTATCGCCCGCCGCATCGGCGAGGACGTACCGCACCCGAGCAGTTCCAGCAAACGCAGCCGCCGGTCGAAAGCGAAGACGGGCCGAATCGATCACCGTTACTCGTCCGACGGAATCAGGGAGCGCCCCGACCGACCGAACGCGGAGCGCCGAGCCGTCCGGGTCCCGATCATTCTCCCGAACGTTGACCACGGATGCGTCTGCCGTCGTCATGAGTTGATCGGCACGCGGGCGGGGAGGCTCATTGCTAACCCCCCACCACCCGACCACCAAAAGCACGACCAGTCCCCCCAGCCCAATGGCCACGTTCCGGAGCGAGGCCTCGTTCGCGATGGGAGCACGATCCTGCGCTTCCGCCCGGTCGAGGGCAGCCCGAACAGTCGTCGACCTGCCCGGCTTTACCTTCACCTCCTGATCCCAGCTTCGCGCCCCCTCAGCCGCCTCTGCCCGCACCCGGTGCGTACCCGGTGCAAGATCGAACTGCTTAGTCTGGCCGGCGTCGAGCGCAACCGTCCGTTCCCCATCCACCGACACGCGAGCAGGACGGTCCACCTCCACCCGAACGGACCCCGACTCTGTTGCCCCTTCGAGGCCGGATTCGTCCTCCCCAGATTCGCCCTCGTCCCTCCCCGACGCTCTCGGCGCTCTGCCGCCAGCCGTCCTCCCAGCCGGTTCCGCCTGCGCCTCGGGAGAATCTGCCGTTTCCGTAGGCTGGCCGGACGGTTGGGCTTCCTCTGTTGGCCCCGGGTGCACGGGCTCCGCTGCCTCAGGGGAACCGGCGCTTTCCGGCTGCACCGTCTCGCCGTGCATCGGATCCCCCCTGTCGGGCTCCGTTGCCTCCGACGGGCCCGCTGCTTCGGCTTCAAAGTCGATGTCTACGGACGTGGGGGCCCCTGTCGTCACCGACACGACCTCTTGCCACACCAGAGCGTCAAGCGAAAACCGGGTCCCCTCCTCCTCTGCACGTGTGTCCGTGGCCGTGACCGTCGCCTGCCCACTGTTGGTCCGATCGGTCCGCACCGCCCGTAGGCGATGGCTGCCTCCTTCTACGCCAATCGTGAACGTCTTCGCCGGCGGAAGCGTAGCGGTCTGTTGCCCATCTACGTAGAGTCGGCACGCGTGCGTAGCGGTCACCTGCAGCTCAGCCGTCCCCTCCAGATCGGGTGCTCGGTCGAGGGTCGTCGCCTCGCCAATCCACCCGGGCTCTGCATCGGCGGGAGCCTCGGGCAACAGTTCAGCAAACGCCTCCATGGACTGGGGACGAGTGTCCGGACGCACCTCAAGCCCTGCCGTGACCGCCTCGTTTGCGGCCTCCGAGAGAGAAGGAACGAGCTCGCGTGGAGCCACAAGCTCGTCATCAAGGATGCGAGCGGCGGCCTCCGGCGGCTTGTAGCCGGTGAGGGCCCGGTACAGCGTGGCCGCACAGGCATAGACGTCGGTCCACGGCCCCTGGTCACCGTGACTATGATACTGCTCGTGGGGAGCGTAGCCTCGCTTCAACACGACCGACATGCTATGCGTGCGCTCTCCGACCGCCGTACGTGCCGCCCCAAAGTCCAGCAGCACGACCGTTCCGTCGTCGGCGAGATACACGTTGTTCGGGTCAATGTCGCGGTGCAGAATGTCCTCCTCGTGCACCGCCGCCAATCCGTCGACCACCTGCTCCATGATGAGAAGGGCCTCCTCCTCTGGGATAAATCCGTTTCGGGCCTCCAGATACTCGCCCAACGTTCGCCCCTCGTAAAAATTCATTACGAGGTAGGCCGTCCCATTTCCCTCGAAGAAGCTTCGCACCCGAACGATATTGGGGTGTCGCTCAAACTTGGCGAGGGTACGAGCCTCCTGTAGAAACCGCTCAAGCCCATACTCGAAGTCCTGATCTCCTCCGGCCGACGACAACGGCTGGATCGTATCGCCGTCGGTTTCACGAACGGCAATGTCATTCGGCAAATACTCCTTGACCGCCACCACCATCTCCAGGACCTCGTCAAAGGCGAGATACGTGATGCCGAAGCCGCCTACTCCCAAGACGCGCCCTACTCGAAATTGGTCGTCCAGAAGCGTCCCCTGATCGAGTGCAAGGGGACTGCGATTGGAAGGATCGTCCTGAAAAATGTCGTCCCGATCCATACTGTGAGCAGATGATCAGCCGAAAGGCGCGGAGGTAGGATATGCCTAATTAAATTGGAAAAACGGCCGTTCCGCAATTTCGAGAAGAGACTCCGTCCTATCGACGGCACACAAGAGATCGTTACGTCCCGCCCCCTGCCCAAACGAAAAAATGCCGGACCGCCCTGAAGCGGTCCGGCAGAAGAGTCCAACTTCCGGAAATGCGACGCTATGCAGGCACCGGATCCTCGTGCTCAATGCGGGTGCCAAGTACGTCGAGGAATTGCTCCAACCAGGCCGAATGCGCGGGCCATGCGGGGCCCGTCACGAGATTCCCATCCGTTATGGCCTCGGACATGTCCACCTCTACGAACGTGCCGCCAGCTGCTTCCACCTCAGGAGCACAGGCCGGATACGCCGAACAGCGCTTCCCTTCTAACACGTCGGCCGCGGCCAAAATCTGTGCAGCGTGACAGATGGCTGCAATCGGCTTGTTTTCGTTCGCAAAGTGCTGCACAATCTCTAGCACCCGGTCGTTGAGCCGAATGTACTCCGGTGCTCGTCCTCCCGGGAGACATAGGGCATCGTAGGCCGTTTCGTCGACCTCATCAAACGTGGCGTTCAGGGCAAAGTTATGCCCCCGCTTTTCGCTGTAGGTCTGGTCGCCTTCAAAGTCATGAATGGCCGTACGCACCGTATCGCCCGCCGCTTTGTCCGGACACACGGCATGGACCTCGTGCCCGACCATTTGGAGAGCCTGGAACGGGACCATTACCTCGTAATCCTCTACGTAGTCCCCAACAAGCATCAGAATGTTCTTGGACATGGACGTACCTCCGGGGTTATTGAAGTGGGATGGCGAACGTGCCTCTTTTCACAGGGACACGATTGAAAAGATCCCGTAAAGACCGTCTCCCGGGCCCGATCGCTTCCTAGATGCCGACCGCATCAACGATCCGGTCCTCATACTTCTGCATCATCTTGCGAGCGAGGGCCTGATTGCCGTCCTTCGTGATGGCGAGCCCGTGATAGTAGGTGCGGTCGCCGATGATTCGGGTAATGACCAGCACATCCTCGGCTCGCCCCATCAGTTCCTGGATCGAATCCGGATCCATTTCAAGCAGGTCGAAGGCCTTCCGATAGGACTTGATAACGTCCGAGAATGCCGCCGACGCAACCGATCCATCGAAATCCGGATCGATCGACCGTCCTCCCATCGACATCCCACTTTCAATGTCGACCACATCCGTCGAAATAAAGTTGTCGACGTCTTGCTCAAACTCTCTAAGGATTTCGTCTAGTTCACTCATGAGGAATAAAGGGTAAAATTACAAAATGACACGATTCACTGGGACCGCTCTCCAGCCCCCCCCATCGAGGGTGCCGCCCCCCATCACCGGTCTGCGGTCGAGGGAGTGGCACTCGGTGTAGAAGAATCGGCAGTCGCCCACCAAGCGTCAAGGCTATATCGGCCGGGTCCCAATAGCAAGAGTGCAACAAACACGGTTGCCATCTCGGTGGCGTGCCAGGGCCCTTCTCCGGCCGCGAGATGACTGGCCGTAGCCACCGCCATCGTGAGGAGCAGAAACACCAGGACGGGACGAAGGAACAGGCCGAGCATTAACAAAATGCCACCGGCAAATTCGGTGAGGGCAGCCATAAACCCCCAGGCTGCGGGCCATACCGTGACCCCAAAAATCGCCATGTTGCTCCCAAGATCGGTCCATGTCTCCAGCCCTCCTGAAATCTTCGCCCAGCCGTACGCAAAAACGAACGAGGCTCCAATTCCAACGCGAAGCAGAAGAAGTACGAGATCAACCGAAGCCCAGCGGGACAAACGCATTGGCATGCGGGATTGAACAAAAGGAAACGCGTGGGCCTGGAGTCAACTCTTCGAAACAGAATCCGCCGTCCTGAAGAGCTCCCCTTCACGGGACCTTATCCAAACTGCTCATCCACACTGTACTTCCCGGGCCCAACGAAGATGAGACTCACGAAAACCCCCGCGTACAGCAGCGCCATCTCGGGCCCTCCGTCAATGGCTCCGGTGATATGAGCCGTGGCGGCGACCAACATGTTGATCGTCACAAGAATAGCAGCGGGCCGCGTGAGGAGCCCCGCAGTCACGAGCAATGCGCACACAAATTCCGCAACTGCGGCCATGAACCCCCAGAACATGGGAGCAAAGCCAAGCCCGAAGATCTCCATCGTGCCCCCGAGGCCGGCCCATTGTTCGGGCCCACCGGTAATTTTCCCTAGTCCATGCCCAAAGGCCAGATACAACCCAAAGAAGGCGCGGAGAAGCAGCAATCCGAAGTCGCGATATTTGTCGAGATGTGTCCAGACCATGAAGCCGATGATTCTCGTAAGAAAAATGACGATTCGACTTCCATGATAGGCAACGGCAGGGGAGAGTCACAATCGCCCAATTCCATCAGGCTGCGGTTCGTGCCACCACGGTGCTATTGCCGAACCGTACGGACCTCCGTTTCGGCCGGAACCCCGAACGGCCGCCACGCCCTCCTCGTCACTCTTCCAGCCCCACCCGCCGGAAGATCCGATCCACATTCCGCACGTGGTACCGCGGGTCGAATACGTCCTCAATCTCCTCGTCGGACAACACCTCGGTAATCTCTTCGGCCTCGGCCACGACCTCTTGAAACGGGCGCTCCTCCTCCCATGCCGTCATGGCGAGGGGCTGCACACGGTCGTAGGCATCCTCCCGGTTCAAGCCCTTGTCGATGAGCTTCAGCATGAGGCGCTGGCTGTTGTAGAGGCCGTACGTCTCCTCCATGTTTTCGCGCATCGTGTCCTCGTAGACGACGAGGTTGTCGATAATGCCGCTGAAGCGGCGGAGCGCGTAGTGCAGGAGCGTGGTCGCGTCCGGCAACACAATGCGCTCGACCGACGAGTGGCTGATGTCGCGCTCGTGCCACAGGGCCACGTTGTCAAACTCGCTGTTCATGTAGCCGCGCAGAAGCCGCGCACACCCGGTAATGTTCTCGGAACCCACAGGATTTCGCTTGTGCGGCATGGCCGACGACCCCTTCTGCCCCGCACTGAACGATTCTTCCGCCTCCCGTACCTCGCTCCGCTGCAAGTGCCGCACCTCTACGGCCATCTTTTCGAGCGTGGCGCCAATGCCGGCGATGACGCTGAGGTAGTTCGCGTGCCGATCGCGCGAGAGGACCTGCGTGGAGATAGTAGCGGGCTTGAGGCCGAGGCGCTCACAGGTGTACCGTTCCACCTCCGGCGGAATGTGGGCAAACGTCCCCACCGCTCCCGAGAGTTTGCCCACGCGCATCTCCTCGGCCGCTCGCTCAAAGCGCTCCTTATGGCGATTCATTTCGTCGTAGAAGCGGGCCATCTTGAGGCCGAACGTCGTCGGCTCGGCATGCACCCCATGCGTGCGCCCCATGGTGAGCGTCTCCTTGTGCTCTCGGGCCTTCTCCGCCAGTACGTCGATCATCCGGTCCAGCTGGGTGCGGATGAGGCTGTTGGCCTTCTTGATGCGCACCATGTAGGCAGTATCCACCACGTCGGTGGAGGTGAGGCCGTAGTGCACCCACTTCTTCTCCTCCCCCAGCGTCTCGCTGACGGCTCGCGTAAAGGCCACCACGTCATGCTTCGTCTCCTTCTCGATTTCCTTGATGCGATCGACGTCGAAGTCGGCTTCATCGTAGAGCGTCTCCACGTCCTCGGGCGGAATGGCGCCAATCTCGCTCCACGCGGCACAGGCGGCGAGTTCTACGTCGAGCCAGGACTGAAACTTCTGCTCTTCGCTCCAGAGATCCGCCATGGGCGGGCGGGTATAACGATCAATCATGCGATTGGAGAATGGAGATTCCAGAGTGGGAATGAAGAAAAAAAAGCTCGCCGGAGCCAGAGACATCATCCTTGAGGACGCACTATTGCCTGTCGCGACTTGCGCATCAGGATCAAGAGTGACACCGTCCAGTCCCGATACGGAATACGCAATACATCCCCCCGGCGACGCGCACGTCCGCGGCTTCTGGTACGGCGAACGAGAACCAGCATCCACAAGATAACTGCCCTGTCGCCGCGAATGCCAGCGTCGACCGGCGAGAGGCGTGAACGTTTCGTTCAGACGCCCAATCAGATGCCGGACCGGCACACTGCCCAGTACACCCAGGCCATCAATGCGAATTGTAACGGCAGCCGAGCGTAGAGCACCCAGAGTGGGATCTGAGAAAAGGCCTTCGGGTGACGCACCATGTAGACGTGTACCGGGAAGACGGCACATAGCAGCAGGATGAGCCCCCAGCCCGCGTATGGCCGGACACTGGGAACGAGAACCCCGATGCCTCCCAGGACTTCGGCAACACCGCTGAGGTAGACAACCAAGAACGGACGTGGGACATACGGCGGTACGACCCGAACGAAGGTCTCTGGCCACAGAAAATGGGCGAGTCCTGCGCCGATAAACAAGGCAGCGATGGCGTAAATCGAACCGATGTGCATGAACGTATGGGAAAATGAAAGGGGAATTTCTGTCGCACGTGATGCTATACTGCTCCGCCCCGCTCCACTGTCCCCCAAGTGTCTTCCCTTCGATCCTTGGGGAATATCACCTCCCTCGTTTTCCAGCATGCCGGTCCGGATTAACGCCGCGAAGCATTCGGAGCGCAAACTCACCCGAGCCCGGGCGAGACCAAACGCCCAACGGCTTGCCTGAACGACCTTACCCCCCAAACGACAAACCATTTAGAAGAAACGGAGGCTCTTCCCTCTGTCGTGCAACATATGTACAACAGATTGCAACATTTGCAATAACGTTCGTCCGCCGGCTCCTCTATTCTGGATGACGACGCTGAAGATCACGTCATCTCGTGACAAGCACAAACTTCAGGATCTCAACCCCAGAACGCACTCCGGCCTGCACTCGGCTGCTATCCATGTATCGGCTGAGATATTAGAAAAAACGGACCCAATGCAAATACCTTGAATATTAAAATATGATGTTGTATACTATCATTTGAATTAAAGCTCCTTATTCCGATCCGTTAGGGTCGACCAATCGAAAACCGCTTCCTCTTTTGGTTGCGTAGATTGCACACAGAGCGCTGTTGCACTACACACTCTCTCCTGCGCCCCTCCCGCTCCACATTCGTGCCCATCAGCGGGCCGTTGACATCGATCCCTCAAGCTGAACAGCGGAAGACACCAACGCCCCCTGCTCTCTACCCTTCTTTTTTTATCACGTACGCAAAGCAAATCCCTTATGGAGCCATTTATCGGACAAATCACCATGGTCGGCTTCAACTATGCCCCGCAGGGCTGGGCCCTGTGTAATGGGCAAACACTTCCGATCTCGCAGAACCAGGCCCTCTTCTCGTTGCTCGGCACCTACTATGGCGGCGACGGACGCACGACCTTCGCGCTCCCCGACCTGCGCGGTCGCGCCCCGGTGCATCAGGGGCAAGGACACGGCCGCCACTACTCAATGGGACAGCAGGGCGGCCGAGAGGAAGAAACAATGAGCATCGACCAGATGCCGGCGCACAACCATCCGATCCAGATCACGAAGGCCAATATTGAGGCACACGTCGGAGAAGGAAGGGGCGAATCGGCGGATTCCAAAACGCCAGACGGTAGTCTCCTTGGGAATCCAACTGAAAGCATCTACTACAAAGACAAAGGCCCGAACGTGTCCCTCTCGAAGAGTGCCATAAGTGTAGAAGCTCAATCAGGCAATACGGGCGGATCTCAACCCGTGTCGAAGATGCAGCCCTACACGACAGTAAACTTCATCATTGCCCTGCAAGGCCTTTATCCGCCCCGGTCCTGATGACCTCCTCGGCCTATAGACTCTGGAATGAACCGGTACAACCATGTCTGATATCCACAATCGCGAGCACTATGAGGGAACGGAAGGAACGACCCTCATAGTGAAGATCGACGAGAACACGACCGTCGAACTTACACAAGTCGACTACAACGACACCAGCAACGCTCAGATTGACGGGTTTTCTGTCCTCTTTGAGGGCTCGGACGATGCGATTTTCGACCAGGGACTCTACTCCGTCGAGCACGCCGACGTCGGCGCGGGCGAGGTGTTTCTCGTTCCGGTCCTCAGTCAGGATCCCGAAAAGCGGAAATACGAGCTCGTCGTGTCGAAACTAAAAAAGGACGTCAACGAGGCTGGAGGCGACGCAGGACAAGGCTGACCCGTGTAGGGTGAATACACTTTCTCACCGGGGCGAATCCACGAAGAACCCGTCTGCTCGTCATTGATCACCAAGTAGACAGATCCAGAAAATGAATACTGCTTCCCCTGCCACTGTCCCAAAAGCGACTCTCGTTGTCTTTCTCTTCGCTTTCGTCGGAACGGTCGCTCCTGCGTCCGCCCAGGTATCGACGGAGAAACTTGCATGCTCGTACGGTTCCCAGTCACCTATTTCGGCTCAGATCAACAATGCCGTTGACTCGGGGAACGCTTTGCTGGTCGTTCCTGCGACCGCGTTTTCGACGAATTCATTTACAGTGACTATTGACGACGGGAGCGGGACGAGTCAGTCTCTCTCGCAGGTGTACGGCTTTACCGATAGCGGATATGACGGTCACTGGTTGCATGCGGACTTCGACTCGCAGGCCTGGCCGAGTGGGTCGACGATCACCGTCAAAAACGGGAGCACCGACCCACTCGGGTTTTGTGCAATTGAGGTCTCGGGGTTGGAAAAATCGAATGCGGTCGACGTGACGAGTGGAAATTTCAACCCTTCTCGGAACATAAACGCCTTTTCCGGCAGCGTGACGACGACGCAGGCGCAAGAGCTCTTGCTCGGAATCACGAGCTTCGGGTTCGATGGCGTCATATTTGCAGATCCCGGAGCTAACTTTACCAAGATTGCAGAGACGGACAACGGGAACACCCCCGATGACGGCAACGCAGAAGGCAATTTGATGCTTGCCACCCGAGAGGTGAGTTCGAAAGGAACGTATGAATCGACGGCGTTCCTGGAAGCTCAAGACTTCTGGAACGCGTCTATCATCGGACTCAAAATCCAGGCGAACGCCTCCCCCACCTTCACCGCCGGTTCGAGCACGTCGCTGAGCGTCGACGAAGACGCGGCGGCCACGTCCCTCAACTCGCAATTGGAGGTGGACGACCCCGACGGGGGCCAAACGCTGGAGTGGACCGTATCGGCGGCCCCGTCCAACGGCAGCCTGTCTGGATTCCCAACCACTGCCGGCAGTGGAACCGAAGTGCAGCCCTCCGGCCTCACGTACGATCCGAACCCCGACGTCAGCGGCTCGGACGCCTTTGACGTGCAGGTATCCGACGGCAACGGCGGCTCGGCCACCATCACCGTAAACGTCACCGTCAATAACCTTCCGCCCGCGTTCAACTCGTCCAACTCGGCCTCCGTCCCTGAGAGCAGCACCGGCACGGTCCTGGACGTCAACGCCGACGATGGCGGCGAGGGAAGCAACGACAGTGGAGTCAACTACACACTCAGCGGCGGTGCGGATGAGGGAGTGTTCAACATCGACGTGAACACTGGTGAACTGACTCTTGACACCGCGCTCGACTACGAAAATCCCACCGACAGCGACGGCAACAACGACTACGTGGTGGAGGTCAGCGCCGACGACGGCGAATCGAGCAACAACATCGCCACACAGACAATCACCGTCACCGTGACGGATGTCAACGATCCGCCGACGCTTGCCCTCGGCTCCACGAGCGGATCGGTCGACGAAAACAACAGCCCCCCGAACGTCCTGACCAGCATTACGATCAACGATCCGGACGGCGGAACCAATAATCTTTCGCTCAGCGGCCCCGATGCCGGGGACTTCAACATCAACGGCAGCAATGAGCTCGAATTTACTGCGACGGCCGACTTCGAGTCAAAAAGCAGCTACGACGTGACCGTCGAGGTCAGCGACCCAAATGCTGGCACCGATAGCCAGGACTTCACCCTCTCGATTACCGACGTGCCGGACCTTCAAATCACCGACGGCGCCTCGCAGAATCTGGACTTCACCGCCCAGGTGTCGCCGGGCTCCGATGACAATCCGGTCGGTCTCTTGAAGCTCGTCGCCGAGGAAACTGGGGCGGCCTTTACTGGGGCAACCATCTCAAACAATGCTCCTGGTGTCTCCGGCATCAAGCGCGCGGCGCTCTACTGGTCGACCGACCAAAATTTTGACCCGGGGAGTAGCGACCCGCTGCTCGCCGCCTTCGACGTGACTGACAATAGCGCCGAGGCAACATTCACGTTCAGTGGCTTCAACCAGCCAGTGCCTTCCTCGAACGGCTTCTTCTTCCTCGCGATTGACGTTGCCTCCAGCGCCCCCGACACCGACGTCCGCTTCTCCCTCGACGGGCTAACGGTGAGCAAAAGCGAGATCGCGACGGTGAATGGAACCAGCCAGTCGAGCTTCTCGGCACTGCCGCTCTCAAACGGCTCGACGGCCTTGCCGGTGGAGTTGGCTCGCTTCGACGCAACGACGAGCAAAACCGACGGGGTGACCCTTCAGTGGCAAACGATTTCGGAGACCGACAACGCTGGATTTGACGTGCAGCGCCGCGTAGCAAGTGCCCATGGGGGGCGCCGGATCGGGAGCTCCGTTAAGCCGTCTCGACGAGACGGCCTGACTGAAGATCAGACATGGCAGACCGTTGGATCCGTGGACGGCGCCGGCACGACGACCGAGGCGCAGTCCTACCACTTCGAGGACGCCGACGTCCCGTACGCCGCCGACTCACTGACGTACCGTCTTAAGCAGGTCGATACCAACGGGACAACCAGCTACTCTGACCCGCTCACAGTGTCTCGCCCCTCGGTACAGCGGGTGCAGCTCTTGGGCACGTCTCCAAATCCAGCCCGCACGCAGGCAATGGTTCGATTTGCGATTCCGAAAGGCTCATCCAAGCACGTAGCCTTACACCTCTACGACGTCATGGGACGGCAGGTGCGCACGGTACAAACCACCGCCGAACCCGGACGGCACACCCTTCAGTTCACGACCGATCACTTGTCGAGCGGCGTGTACTTCCTGCGACTGCAGGCCGGATCCACTGTCAGAACCCAGCGGCTTACCGTGGTGCGCTAGTGGTCAGTCAAGCTGAAGCTGCCGGGTGCCGAATTGAACACGCTGTGTTGAATACGCCATTCTGCGGCCTGAATACAGTCCACTGACCATCGTTCTCCCCGACATGGAAAACGTGACGCACCACTAGTGGACCGTTACAGATGAACATGCGAGTTGAGGCCGCGATTTCAAAATTCCCAAATTACGGTACGTCATTTCGAGCAAGGATATCTCAGATGTCCATCGTCGAGAAATATCCCTACCGAAGTCAATGGCTTTTGAGAGGCTCTTCGGCTTTGGCAATCTCAGATTGCCACGCTCGGCGCGACCTGCCAGGGGAATCTTGAGATCGCTTAGAACAGATAAATGACGTGTAACAGAGCACTAGTCGCTCTCTCCATAGCACGTGCCCCCCCTCCAAGCGGCGTCGGCCTTCCGGGATCGACGTCGCTTGGTGTATGTAGGGATCCTTATCATCCCCTAGACCTCCGTATGCCCCCGTTTCTCACCTTATTCCCTGGTGCCCCCGACTTGAGAAGCACGGTGCTACGGCTCTCCCAAACAGTAGTCAACAACGACCCGCCTTGACCTTCCGCCCCCGTCCCAATACCATTACTGTGTGGAATATATGTCCGCTTCGGTGGACGACGGGTTTTCTCCCCTCGACACCTCTCCCACAGTGGCCGCAATGTCATGGGTCGGAAAAAGCTTACCGCCAAACAGCACGAATTTCTGCAGTTTCTGATTGACTACACACGTGAGCACGACGTGTGGCCGACCTATCGGGAAATTATCGATCACTTTGGGTACAGCTCCCCGAACAGCGTCACCCAAAACCTGAAGGCGCTGCACCGAAAGGGACACCTCACTCGCAATGAGGATGGCTTCCATCTCGCAGAGCGTTATAAAGAAAAGAACGAGCCGGGTATTCCCATTAAAGGAGTCATCTCGGCAGGCACGTTGCAGGAAGCCGTAGAGGCAGACCTGGGGACCATTACCCTCGACATGCTTTTTTCCAACCTTGATCGCATCTTCGCCATTCGGGTGTCGGGGCAGTCGATGCGCGGCGCCGAAATCCACGACGGTGACTACGTGCTCCTTATTGACGAGGACATCCCTGAGGGCGGTATCGGGGCGGTGCTCTACAACGGCGAAACATCGCTGAAACGCGTCTTCCACGACGAAGACGGCTTGCGGCTAGAACCCTGCAACCCTGAATACGACGACATCCACATTCAGCCGGATGTTTTCGAGGAGGTCACGATCCTCGGACGATATGTGGGGCACATGAGTGACGACGGGATTTACAGAAATTCCGGTAGCGGTGTGGTTTAATGTGTCCCGAAAACACCATTTACTCAATTTTCTCATTATTCGCATCATCGAGAGAAACTTTTTTTAGACTCATAGGTGGAGTAGACTGAAATATCGCGGCGTGGAGCAGTGGTAGCTCGTCAGGCTCATATCCTGAAGGTCGCAGGTTCGAATCCTGCCGCCGCTACCGAAATAGCCGCGATCCAACGCCGGTTTTCGGTCCCTCAGGGCCGGAAATCGGCGTTTTTCTTTGTGTCCCCCAATGAACTGAATTTCCGCTGCTGCTAACTACGCGGGGGTGAGATCAAAGCAGTCTGGGGGAAAATCGAGGAGACTACGAGACGTACGGTGCATCTTCACCAGTCGTAATGGTGAGCCGCCGGCACTGTACGACAAGTCCAGCAACCGTTACTGCCGGGCGACTCCCAGTAGGCCCTCTCATTTTTTGTCTGGTCTCAGTATCACTTTTGTCATTTCTCCACGACCTCGGCGGAAACCTTTTTCAGAAATACGGGTGTAGTAGGGTGCAATACATCGCGGCGTGGAGCAGTGGTAGCTCGTCAGGCTCATATCCTGAAGGTCGCAGGTTCGAATCCTGCCGCCGCTACAGCAAAGCCGCTAAGCCTTTCTCGGGCTTAGCGGCTTTTCTTTTTGTACACCGATGGTCCCCCTCTCGTACCACGAATCTCAGGATTCGCGCTTGGGCTCCTCGGAGCGAGCCGCCTCGATCCCTCGTTCCAAAAACTCGTCGAAAGTCCTCGGAGAAGCCATGCCCTGATGCTGCGCAAGCACCTGCTTGTCGGGGGTGATGATGGCGTAGGTGGGAAGGGCGACCGTCCCGGTGAGCTCGCGCTGGAATTGTCGAAGCGTCGGTCCTCGTTCGGCGTCGTCGGTGTGGAGCCGCAGCAGGGCAAGGTCCTCTCGCAGGTGGGCGGCCACGACGGGCTCGGGAAAGACGTTCGTCTCCATCTCCCGACAGTTGGTGCACGTGTAGCCGCTAAAGTCGACGAAGAGGGGCTGCCCACCGGTCCGAGCGTCGGTCAATGCCGCCTCGATGTCATCCATATTCCAGTCGAGCTGGGAAACCGACGGTGACGCCCCTCCGGACGCTGCTTCCGTCACAAGACGGGTAGAGGAGTCGCGCGGGGGCAGATACGCATCGAGGCTGCCCAACGACGCTCCCCAAAGCCCCGGTGCCACGTAGAGGGCGCCTCCCAAAAACAGCATTGCCGCAAAGAGGCGTCCTACGCCAATCCGCACCGGCCCACCCGCTGCACTCTCGTCGCCCGCCGCCTCGGATTGCGGAGCCCCGCCGGTTGCGAGTGGCAGCTTCCCGAGCAGATGCAGCCCCGCCAGCCCGAGCAGCACGACGGTAAATGCAATCACCAGGGACCGTGAGAGCAGCCCCGTGCCCCACACGAGATCGGCGTTCGAGAAGAACTTGAGCGCGGCGACCAGCTCGATGAACCCGAACGTCACCTTGAGGGTGTGCATCCAGTGACCGGAGGTCGGCAATTGACGAAGGCCGCTCGGAAAGAGCGCAAACCCCACAAAAGGTAGGGCAATCACCGTCGAGAAGGCGAGCATTCCCACCACCGGATCAATCCACGTGCCCTGTGCGGCGGCCGCCAGGAGGCCACCCACAAACGGTGCCGTGCACGAAAAGGAGACGACGGTGAGCGTGAGCGCCATGAAGACGACGCCCACGTATCCGCCGTAGGCATTGGAGGACCGGTTGAGGGCATTGAGCAGTCCGGACGGCAGGCGGAGTTCGTACAGCCCGAGCAGCGAGAGGGCGAACGCTAGCAGCGTGCCCCCAATCGCAAGGTTCACCCACGGATTCGCCGCGACGACCTGCGCCCCGGAGGCGCCTAAAAGCGCCGCGGCCAGGGCCCCAAGTCCAGTGAACGTGGCGATGATTGTGAGGCCGTACACCCCCGCCAATCGGAGGGTCTCCCCGGGGCCGTCGGCGTGCTTCGTAAAGTAGGAGACCGTGAGGGGAATCATCGGGAACAGGCACGGCATGAAGAGGGCGCCCAGCCCCGCACCGGTGGCGAGCAGTAGAAGCCCCCAGAGACCCTGCGTTCGCTGCTCACCACCGGCGCCCGAAACGGCGGTCGTCGTATCCGCGTCGGTCCCGGAGGTCGAATCGGAGGCCGGGGCCACCAGTCCCTCGAAGCGGGCCTGCTCGAAGGCCTCGCGCGGCGTCCCGTCCGCAACCGTAATCGGAACCGAGATCGACGTCGTCTGGGGCGGCATGCACAACCGGTCGTTGCACACCATGTAGCGAACCGACGCCGTCAAGGTATCGGGACCGCGCGATGCCTCCGGCCCCACGGCGAGGGCTGCCCGTACCTCAAACTGCCCGTTCAGGTAGCGCGCCTGGGAATCGAAGTTGGGATCGTACTGGGTCGTCGGCCGAGACTGGCGAAGGGGACGCTCGACCGTCAGGCCGGGGGGCACCGCCTCGAAGGTAATCGCCAACGGCCGTCCCGCCGGCGAATCCAGCGCGTACGTGTGCCATCCCTCGGTCACTCGCCCGTGAAAGCGAATCGTCAAGCGCTCGCCCGAACGTGCAGCGGAGGGCTCGCTCTCGGCGCGCCACTCCACATCGCCCTGCGCAGCACTCGACGACCCGCCCCCCGGCGCCAATCCCTGCCCGTATGCCGGCAGAGAAATCATGAGCAGCACCAGTCCCCAGCAGCCCCCCCGTCCCCAGGGGCTCCTGCCGGTGAAAAGTCCCGAGAGAAAACGAAAGACGTCTGTGAAATACATCGGTGAAAGACTCGGTCAAGCTGGGAGCAGTCAGTGAGCTAAGGATCCGGCACAATCAGCCATCGGGGCCGGACTCAGAGGTGAGCTGCTCCAGCACTGGTTTCAACGCCCCCTTCAAGAGCAATCCCGTGTGCTGGTACCGGATCTGTCCGCGCTTGTCGATGACGAAGGTTCGCGGAACGGTCGTTGTAGATCCATACTTGCGATACGCCACCCCGCGATCGGCAACCTGAGGATAGTTCAGCGTCTGGTCTTCGGCAAACTGCCGAACGGCCGCCAAGCCCTCCTCGTCTACCGAGAGGCCGACGAAGGTCACCCCATCCTCCCGAAACTGCCGCTGAAGATCCACAAACCCGGGAATCTCGACGCGGCAGGGCGGGCACCAGGTGGCCCATACGTTGAGGACCACCACCTCGCCGCGATGCTCAGAAAGCTGAAAGGTCTCTCCATTCATCCGCTGGAGAGTAAAATCTGGGGCTTGCGGCCCACTCTCCGGAAGGTCGATGTTTGGGGAAATATCGTACCACAGGTACACGCCAAAGGCGAGAACGGCGCCCCACATCCAGTTGCGGCGAAGAAATCGACCAACGCGCCTGGCAAACGTCCAGACCGGCTGCGTCTCCGTACCGGTGGACGACGAGTCGGCGGCGTGCTGAGGAGATGGCGATCCCTCGCCCGTGGAGGAAGTCGTCATGATGACAATGCATTGATGAGCGGAACAGTGACAGGGCGGTCTTGGATGAGCGAGCGGCCTTTTACCATCCACTGGAGTCCGTTTGTCCCAACAGCGTTTTCAACTGGAGACGCAACTGCTGTTCGGGAAAAAAGCCGACCTTCCGATGCCGAATCTTCCCTTCCGGCCCAATCAGTACGGTGGAAGGCAATACTCGAACGCCGCCATACTTGGCAGCAACCGTGCCGTCATCTACGACCAAGGGGTAATTGATCTCCATCTTTTCGGCGTACGGCCGAACGCTCGAAAACCCATCCTTATCGAGCGATACCCCGACGAAAGTCACTCCCTGCTCTCGAAACTCCTTTTGAAGCGCAATGAACCCCGGAATTTCTTGCTTACACGGAGGACACCACGTCGCCCAGAAATTCAGAACAATAATCTCGCCACGATGCTCGGAAAGCTGAAATGGCTCCCCGCTCATCTTCTCGAGCGTAAAGTCGGGCGCAAGACGCTGTCTCTCCGTGGGGGCCTGCTGCGGCCCGGCAGAGGATTGCCCGGCCGCTGGGGCGGAGAGACTTCCTCCAATGAGAATGGCCAGAATGAAGGACGAAAGAGACGAAAGAACGGAAGACCAACGAGTAATCATAGAGTCGACCAAAGGTAGAAGCATCAGAGAACCGTGAGGACCGGGGCAGGTAGTCCGGAACGGATGCGGTTCTTCCGCCCCGGAAAGCAAACACCAGCGGTCGGAAGACCCATCCCCCGAACGGATGGCCCCAGAAACAAAGACGGGCTCCGTCCAGCGCAACCCACGCGGCCGGACGGGCAAGCGACGATGTCGAACGCTCTCGACACCGAACGGACAGATTATAGTCGCAGCACGACGCTGCGAACGGTTCTCCGGGTCTCCTGAGGATAGGAGGAAGACGAGAGGTGTGATTGGTCGTCGTCTTCAACCGACGCGACGACGAACCCGAGAGGCGGGGATTGGTCGACATCGGACGAGCACCTCACGTCCTGTCCCGCATTGCCCCGATTCACCAGCCGAACGGGACGGGTGGCACCGGCACTGAATTTCTGCGCTGGATGATCGGAGCGGCACTCCGAGCGTGATTCCGCGGGGGTCGAATAGGCTGACAGTTGCCCCGGAGAATGCTCGTTCTTCGATGCGGTCGATAGGCGCCGCGTCTCTAGCGTATTCGCGCCTCCTACGGATGCCTCCACACGTCCGGGACCGTCCTGCTCACAACCAGAAATGGATCCGGGGGACCCAAGCGTAACGACAAAAACCCCTCCTACCAACAGCGCCAGCAGCGCAGGAAACGCTCGATATGAAGACCTGCTTTCGTCCATGTTAGGACATGTGGATACCTCTTGACAATCGATGAGCGATACTTGTCCACCGAGGATCGAGTTCCGGGCGCACTTCGGCTCTTCAATTTATCTTCCATCCTGACGTTGAGAGACGAAAACAGCCGTTTTGGGTTAGAAATTATCTGTCGGCCCGGAGCCACTCAAAAACAGGGATCCCAGCACGGAAACGCCCTCAGTGCCCATCTAAATTCATACGTCCCCGTCTTTTGAGATCCGTCCAAAGCCCTTCGTCTACCGCCCTCCGCGGAGCCCACCCATGCACGCAGAACTCACGGCACAATCCGGTGCGGGCAGGGTACAGACGAACGACCATTGTTCGAATCCCTCTGAACCGTGTCTCCAGCGTTGCATGTCGCCACCTACCTTCCGCCTCTACAACACGCTGACGCACGAAACGGAGCCCGTCGAGCCCATTGAGGAGGAGCATCTCCGCTTCTATAGCTGCGGGCCGACGGTCTACACCTACGCCCACATCGGCAACTTCCGCTCCTTCATTACGGCGGACCTCATCCGCCGCACGGCCGAGGCAATTGGGTGGGACGTGACGAACGTAAGCAACATCACGGACGTGGGCCACCTCACGCAGGATGACCTCGTGGACCCTGGCGGCGCGGATAAGATGCAGCAGGCCCTGGAGCGAGAAGGCGAGCGGTTCGCCAACATCAATGACCTCGCCCGTCACTATACGGAGGCATTTCTGGACGACTGGCGCGCCCTTAACCTGCGCGAACCGGAGGTCCGTCCCCGAGCCACCGAGCACGTGACCGATCAGCTCCACGCCGTGATTGAGCTCGTGGAAAAGGGACATGCCTACACCACGGACCAGGGCGTGTACTTCAGCGTGGAGAGCTTCGACGACTACGGCCACCTCAGCGGCAATACGGAAGCCCAACAGCTCCAGGCCACCGACCGCGACGTGGTGGAAGATCCCGATAAGCGCGATCCGCGCGACTTTGCGCTCTGGAAGCACGACCCCGATCACCTGATGCACTGGCACAGTCCGTGGGGATGGGGCTACCCGGGCTGGCACATTGAATGCTCAGTGATGGGCATGCGCTACCTCGGCGACCGGTTCGACCTCCACACAGGCGGGGAGGACCTCATCTTTCCCCACCACGAGTGCGAGATCGCCCAGAACCAGTCGCTGGCCGGGCACAAGGTCATCAACTACTGGGTGCACACCCGCTTCCTACAGGTCGAAGGGGAGAAAATGTCGAAGTCGAAGGGCAACTTTTACACCGTCCGCGACCTCATCAATCCCGGACCGGACGACGACCACGTCCCCGACCCCATCCGCGCGCAGGGAGGTGTTGATCCTCTCGCTCTCCGATACACCCTCCTACAAGGCCAGTACCGTAAGCCGTTCAACTTCACGCTCGACACCCTCCGCACTGCTGCCCGGCACGTGCAGCGTTTCCAGGAAGCGTCCGACCGCGTGGACGAAGCGATGGAGGCCGACGTTGATGGGCCGGACCCAATCGGTCCCCAGCTTGGAGACATCTATGACCGCATGCTGGAAGCCATGTGCGACGACCTGAACACGCCGGCCGCCACCGCGGCCGCACTGGAGGGGGTAAAGACGATCGAACAGGCCGATTCGCTCAGCAGCGCCGCGGCCCACAGTGCTCGCCACTGGCTGGACCGCACAAACGATCTTCTCGGCATCGTAGAGCCGGAGCATGATGCAGATGCCTCGTCCGCTTCTTCCGGCAACGATGCGCTCTCCGGCGACCATATTGCCGACTCTGTAGACGAGTTGCTCGACGAGCGCGAAGCCGCCCGCTCCGACGGCGAATACGCCCGGGCCGACGCCATCCGCGATACGCTGGAGGCACTCGGCATTGAGGTGATGGATACCCCCGAGGGCACAGAATGGCGTCACAAAACGGACCTGTAGCGCTCTTCGACGGGGCATACGCCTCGTCTCCCAACCGGATGGCGTCGGCGTTCTGCCGTTCTCTTCCGTCCTGCCCCGTAATTGCCCCTCCCGTTTCAGAAACTTAACACGATTGAAGGGCTCTGCACCGGTTTTCCACTGACAGCCCGATCGCTCTTTCTTACCCTTTGACTCGGTCCGGAGCCACTCTCACGTTCCAGTTCACTCATTCCCCTTCTCAACCATGCTCTCTTCGATGTCTCGATTTCGACGCCCCCTTCCTCTCGTTGCGGCCCTCCTTTCGGCCGTCCTCTTGCTCGGCGGATGCGCAAGCCTAACAAACACGCAGAAGGGCGCCGCCATCGGCACGGGGGCCGGGGCCGCAGCCGGGGCCGCCATTGGTAAAGCGGCTGGCGGCACAGCCGAAGGAGCCATCATCGGAGCCGTCGTGGGCGGCACCGCCGGTGCCATCATTGGGAAGCGAATGGACAACAAGGCCGAAGAGCTCGACGAGCAACTGGAAAACGCAGAGGTCGAACGCGTCGGTGAAGGCATCAAAGTAACCTTCGACAGCGGACTCCTCTTCGAATTTGACTCCTCCACCATTCAGGGTGCGGCCGAGGAAAACCTCACCGAGTTTGCAACCACCATGCGTGATTTCGAGGAATCCAACATTCTCATTGTCGGCCACACCGACTCGAAAGGGCCGGCGGACTACAACCAGGGCTTGTCGGAGCGCCGCGCCCAGTCTGCCGCCGACTTCATCACTCGCAAGGGCATTTCCTCGGACCGAATCGAAACGGTAGGCAAGGGCGAGTCCGAACCGGTGGCGTCCAACGACACCGAGGCGGGCCGGCAGCAAAATCGCCGCGTCGAGGTTGCCATCTACGCCAGCAAGGAGTATCGACAGGAAGTCAAGCAGCAGGCACAGTCCAACTAACCGTATTTTGAGGACGTGCCTGGACGTGCTCGGCAGTAACAGACGGCCCTTTGGCGACGATCTCGTCACACGGATTGTGTACCTGCCCGCGGCTCGTCGGCGTAATGTGAAGGTGCTCCTCAACCATTTGCCCTACGCAGTACGAACTACGGATTTCTCTTTCCCTCCATGCCCTCTTCTGCCGATTACGACCTCCCCCTTCGTCCCCGTCGCCTCCGTCGGACCGAGAACATTCGCCGCATGGCACGGGAGACGCGGTTGTCCACAGACAACTTGATTGCCCCGCTCTTTGTGATGGAGGGCGAGAACGAGCGGGAAGAAGTGCCGTCCATGCCGGACACTTATCGGCACACCGTTGACCGGCTGGTGGACAAGGCCGAGACGCTCTCTGCACTGGGCATTCCGGCCGTCGCCCTCTTCCCCGCGATTCCGGCCGCACGGAAGACCCCGGACGCGGCGCACGCCCTGGAGCCGGACCACCTCTACCCGAATGCGGTGCGCGCCCTCAAGGAGGCGGTGCCAGAGCTGATGGTGATCACGGATACGGCGCTCGACCCTTACAACAGTGACGGCCATGACGGCATCGTGCGCGACGGCGAAATCGTGAACGATGCGACGATCGACGTGATGCGGGACATGGCGGTACTCCACGCCGAGGCCGGAGCCGACATCGTGGCGCCCTCCGACATGATGGACGGGCGCGTGGGCCTGATCCGTGAGGCCCTTGACCATGCCGGACACGCGAACACGGCGATCCTCTCGTACACCGCCAAATATTCGTCGGCCTACTACGGCCCCTTCCGGGATGCCCTCGACTCGGCGCCCAAGGGCGACGAGGAAGCCCCCGACAAGGCCATTCCGGACAACAAGGATACCTACCAGATGGACCCGGCCAACAGCGAAGAGGCCGTCCGCGAACTGATGTTGGACCTGGAGGAGGGCGCCGACATGGTGATGGTGAAGCCGGCTCTCCCCTACCTCGACGTCATCCACCGCGTGAAGCAGCACAGCGACGTGCCGGTGGCTGCCTACAACGTGAGCGGCGAGTACGCCATGATTAAGGCTGCTGCCCAAAACGGCTGGCTCGACGAAAAGAACTGTGCCCTCGAAGCCCTCACCGGCATCCGCCGTGCCGGAGCCGACCTCATTCTCACCTACTTTGCCGAAGATGCCGCCCGCTGGATTGACTGACTCCTCTGGATTCGATTCGTCTCCTCTTTCGCACTCAACCTCACCCCTGACCATGAAGCGTCTCCTCCTTACTGTCTGTGCCCTTTTTCTCTTCACGGCCCTGCCCGCCGAGGCTCAACCCACCTGGCGACACCAACTGTACTTCAACTCCGGGCCGCAATTCGTGATGGGGGACCAGTCCGATGCCTACAAGACCGGCCTGGCAATTGACGCCGGGTACTACTACCGGGCCTCCCGAGCCGGATTCGTCGGCATTGCCGGGGGATATCACCAATTCAAAGGAAAAGGAGCTGTCGGAGACCTGAACGTCATCCCGGTCCACCTTGCCCTCAAGTACAACTTCTCCCTTACGGGCGTCCAGCCGTACATCGGTGGAGAAGTGGGCCCGTATTTCCTGAGCAACGGTAGCTCAGAAACCAAATTCGGCGCCGTTCCTCGCCTCGGTCTGCGGATTCCATTGGCCGAAGGCATCGACCTGGACGTCAACGTGAAGTACAACATCATTTTCCAGGACTCGGAGAACTTCACGTACGTCGGCACGAACGGCGGATTTTCCTACATCGTGCAGTAAATTGGCCTGCGGACGGGAGCGTGCAGTCCTCCACACTGCACGCCCTCGTGCTGCCGCCCCCTCTTGTCATCCTCTCCTCGGAAACAGCACCCCGACAATGGCTATCGAAATCTCCCACATCGACTACAGCGACCTCTCCGGCGGCCTTGTCCGCATGATGGACCGGTTTAAGGAGGAAGGCACGTTGACCGGCGAGATTGAACAGGACGACCGCCTCCGCGACGATCCCAATGCGGCCCTGCTCGGCCTGCTCTACGACCAGCGCGTCCGCGCCGAGTCGGCCTTTACCGGCCCACTCCGCCTCAAAGACCGCCTCGGTCATCTCGACATGGCGAAGATTGCCAAGATGGACTTCGAGGAGTTCCAGGAGCACTTCGCAGAGTCGCCCGCCGTGCACCGCTTCACCAACAAGATGGCGGAGAATACGCAGGAGGTGGCGGGGCTCATTGCGGAGAAATACGACGGCAATGCCGCGAATATGTGGAACGACGGCGCGGACCTGGACACGATCGAGAAGCGGCTAAAGGAGCTGCCCGGCTTCGGCCCGGCGAAGGCCTCCAAAATCAAATACGTCCTCCACTACTTTGGGCATCGGGACTTTTCGGAGGCGTAAACCGCGTCCGTCCAGGCCCGAACAATGCTGAAGGATCCGGTATAAGCATTCTCGCCCCTTTATGGCCCGGCCGTGCCCCCTGCCCGCCCTGTTCATCTCCCCCGCAGCAATCATGTCTGACAGCAGCAACGCAGTGGATAAAGGCGTCTCTTTCCTGACCGCTCTCGGCATTGCCCTGGCGACGACCATTTCGTATTCCACGTACAGCTCCGTGGGATGGGCCTTCGTTCACGGGCTGTGCAACTGGTTCTACGTGGCCTATGCCCTATACTTCAACGTAGCACAGTTTTCAGCCTGACCGGCGAAACGGGACAGACGCTATTCAGACGCCGTTTCCTTGACCGTGCCATTAGTGGTGGGCGCCGACGGTCCGAAGAGCGACTGGCTGGCGTGGTCGTTCGCAAGCAGGTACGCCTCGTAGTGCCGACGGGGGGCAATGTGATCGATGCCCTGCGCCGCAAAGTGCTCAACGACCGCCGTGGCCCGGCTCCCATCCGTTGGAAGCGTCCATTGGGCATGCCGAGCCAGCAGGGCAAGTTCAAGTGCGTGGCCGAGGGTGAGAGCAAAGCGCCGCGCCCCAGCCTCTACGGCGTCCGACCCATCCTCCAGGGCTTCGGCTAGCCACTCCATGGCGTTTCGAAATGCCCCCTGCGCCGTCTCTACCGCCTGTTCGAGAGCAGGCGTCTCTACGGCCTGTTCGCACCGAGCCAGCTCCGCCCGTACCGCCGCGAAGCGTCCATCTTGACGCAATTTCTGTAGGGCCGTCAGCGCCATCACGTTGGTCGTGCCCTCCCACAGCGGCAGCGCATAGGCGTTGCGAAGTAGCATGGGAACGCCGGTGTCTTCGACGTACCCGCCCCCACCAAACGCCTCCATGATTTCCCCCAGTACATTGGTGGCCTGTTTGGCCGTGGTCAGCTTCACCAACGGCGTGAGAACAGAGAAGAGGTGGCGCTCCTGCTCGCTCATCTCTCCGGCCTCCTGCTTTCCCAACAGCTCCACGAGTCGAAACGTGAGGTGGAAGGCCCCCTCGAAGGTCGCCTGCAGGGACGCCATTGTGTCGTAATGGAGCGGCTTCTCAATGATGGGCGTACCAAAGGCCTCGCGGTTTCGACTAAAGTCGCGCGCCAGGGCAAGCCCCCGCCGCATGAGTCCTGTCGCTAACACGGCGTTCCAGGTGCGTGCAATGCGCACCATCGGCCCCAGGGTGCGCGTTCCCTCGCCGACGCCGGACACGGGACGGGCCACCGCCCCGTCGAGCTCCACCTCAGAAACTGGCAACTTTCGGGCGCCCATCTTGTCCTTCATCCGATTCACCTGAATCCCGTCGTGGGGCGACTCGCTCCCACTCTCCCGAATCGGAACGTGAAACAATGTAAGGCCGTCGTCCGCAACGTCCTCCGTACGGGCGAGCACGAGGGCCATGTTCGCGGTCGTCGAGCTCGTAAACCATTTGTGTCCGTGCAGGCGCCAGGTCCCATCGGCGTTGCGGTGAGCGGTGGTCTCAATCTGGCTAAGATCCGTGCCGCCCTCTTTCTCGGTGCGCCATTGCCCGCTGGTCCAGAATGTGTCCGGAGAACGACTGAGGAGGTGCGGAAGCGCCTCGTCCACCAAATCCTCAGAGCCATGATTTAGAAGCGTGCGGGCCGCACCATCGGTCGTAGCGAGGAGGAACCCCAGCATGTCGGTGCCGGGCAACAGCAGATAGGCACGCGCAAACTGGTCAATACGGCTGTAGCGCCCGTGCTCCTGTTCATACGCGGCGGCGATGACGCCCCGGGAGGCCGTCTCCTCCAACCCGCGCTGCCACAACTCCGTGAGCTCGACGTGGTCGATGCGGTCGCCCTGCGGGCCGTACCGGGTAAGGGTGGGATCGTTGCCCCGATCTTTCAATTGCAGATCGTAGAGCTCCCCGCCAGCCAACGCGCCCAGATCGTGGAGATCGGACTCGACATCGGCCCGCATCTCCGACGGAAGCACGCGCTCCAGGTAGCGCCGCAACACACGGTCGTCGCTGTACTGGTTGTCGAGCTCGGCAATTTTGGTGGGAGAAGCCGCCATACGGAAAAAGAGCTTGAGTCAAAAAAACGCAGACCATATTTACGGTACCGAACGGAGGCGTTTCCGGCTTTGGGGCCCTGCGAGAAGGGTCGTGTAGGATAATCCCCTGGGTCGTCGTGGGGCCGTTCCGGACACGCGTCCGCCTTCTTTCCTGCCCTGTACACGAGGACAGATCCCTCCATAAGGGAGGATCCCGAATCCGCCTGCGGGATTCGGGGATGAACGTGAGAACGTGTGGACGTTTGGAGGAATTCCGTACACACATCCCCCGAATGGAGCACGCGAGTTCGTATGAGTCGCCTTTCTGCTGCCTCTACTGCTCTTTTCGCTCTAGCGTCTGCAAACGGTCTCGGATATCCTCCGCCAGTACAACGAGCGAGGTATCGAGCTTGGCAACGAGATCGGCAAAATCGGTGACAGGCCACCCGTCCTCTCGATGCCGCGTGATCCCCCGAGTCCGAACCGTATCCCCTTCCGTTCCAAAGACCGTCCAGCCGATGATCATCTGCGAGTGTCCCTCCGGGATGGGCACATCATCATCCACATCGGGGCCGGGCGGGGCCGGTCCCACCCCCTCAAAGCGCAAGACACGCAACTGCACGACGTAGTCGAACCCAACCCCGCGCGGCCAGGGCACCACCTCGGCCGACTGGATGCCGGACTGTTTCTCAAGATTCAGGGCCAGGACGCGGTTCAGGGCCGGGCCGAGGTCTTCCCCCCACCGGTGGAATTCCGCAAAATGGATCTCGTTAGGACCGCGGCGGGTCACGATGGTCGGCGTATCCAGGTACTCGGGGAGGCGGGGTTTCCGAAGACCGAGGCGAAGCCCCGACATCTCCACGGTCGTATCCGCCGACAGGTCACTCCCAAGCAGGTAATAGCTCGTGTTGCTGGGACGAGGGGTGGGCAACTGCACGCAGCCCACCAGAAACAGGCCCATGAGGGCGGCAGCAAAAAGACAGAGACCAATCCGGCGCATGCACGTGACGAGGTCGAGCGAAGAAAAACGGTGATTACTGTTGTTCATTGGCCGGGGAAGACGGAGGAGCCTCCTTGCCCCGAATAAACATACTCGGGTTGCGCTCCAGCGACTGGACGAGGATACGCAGCGCCTCAGCCGCGTTGGCGAGCTTTGACAATGCCTCCTGCATCTCGTAGCCGATGCCGGAGTCGGTGGAGATGGTCTGATCAAACTCCTTCATGGTCAGGCGCATCCGCTCCAGGGTCGCCCGCAACTCCTTTCCAGTGGCCTTCACCTCCTCGGCCGTTGGGTCCACCGAGGTCTGGAGCTCGTTGATCAGTCCCTGCGCATCAGCAATGGTTTTGCGCAGTTCCCCCGTCACCCGCGGCGCATCCTTGACAGCCGTCTGAATCTCGTCCGACTCCACCACCGTCCGTACCGACTCGATCGTCGCAAGGATCGATCGGTTGATTTCCTCAGCGTCGAGCTCATCCAGCTTCTCGTTTGCATTCACGAGAAATGTAATGATGTTCTCGTTGATTTTGCTCACGTCAAACCGCCGCAGGTTCGTCATGAGGCCGGACGCCTCTTCGCCGAGGCGGGCCAACGGGGAAAGCTCGGTCGGAATTTCGAGATGGGGCGAGCCGGCATGGGCATATACGACGGAGTCCGGATCCGAAACGTAGGTGAGCTCCACGTACAACTTGCCGGTCACAATGCTTTCGAGTTGAAGCTGGGCGCGAAGGCCATCCCCAATCTGATCCCGGAGGAGACGCGGGTTGTCCAGGTCGAGCGGCGCCCCGGTCGTGTCCGTCACGGGCTTTAGGTTGATGGCGTACTGCACCGGCACCTGGAACGTCTCGTTTTGCAGGTCCACGCGCAGCTTGATGTCGGTGACCTCCCCAATCGGCACGCCTTTAAACTTTACCGGGGCCCCTACATCAAGCCCATTCACCGACTCGTCGAAGTAGCTGATAAAGGTGGTGCGCTGGTCAAAGATCTGGTTTGCCCCCAATGCCCCCACCCCAACGATCGCGAGCACGATGGCGCCCACGACGAAAAGGCCGATGACGGTCGGATTGGCGCGTTGACTCATGAAATGGCAGGTGAGTGAAACAGGCCCCGGCGCTACTCAGCCTCAAGCGACCGGGTCAGAAATTGATACACACGCGGGTTCGGCGGGTTGCTTCGAAGCTCCTCGGGCGGACCGAGGGCGGTCATCGTCTTGGTCTCGATGTCGAGATAGAGCGCGCGGTCGGCAATCGTAAAGATGCTCTCAAGGTCATGCGTAACGACGACGATGGTGGTGTCCAAACTGTCCCGCAGCTGGAGCACCAGATCGTCGAGCCGGCGGGCACTCACCGGGTCGAGCCCCGAGGTCGGCTCATCGAAAAACAGAATGTTGGGATCGAGCGCGATGGCCCGCGCCAGGGCAGCGCGCTTCCGCATACCGCCGCTAATCTCGTGGGGGTAAAACGACTCAAACCCGCGCAGTCCCACCAGCGCCAGCTTCAGCGACACGATGCGGTCGATGTCTCCCTCATTCAGCGTCGTATATTCCCGCAGGGGAAGGCCAATGTTCTCGGCAAGGGTCATCGTACTCCACAACGCTCCCTTTTGGTAGAGAACCCCCGTCCGGCGCAACAGCGCCGATCGCTCGTCCTCATCCAGCTCCCACAGCGCATTCCCTTCGAGCTTCACCGTGCCCACCGAGGGCCGAAGCAGTCCCACCAGGTGCTTGAGCAATGTGCTCTTCCCCGACCCACTCCCCCCCATGATCACGACAATTTCTCCCGGCGCAATCTCAAACGACAGGTCCCGCATCACAACAAAGGACCCGAAGGCCATCGTCAGATTCTGAACCGTAATGGCTGGAACGTCGGAGGCGGAGGACACAGCAAGCGCAGGAACGCAGAAGGAAACAGCGATCGATGGACGAGAACCCTGGCGGGGAACTAGACCTGTAAAACGGCGGCGGCCCAGTCGATAATGGCATTGGCGAGGACGATCAGGATAATGCCGGTCACGACCGCGGACGTCGTGGCCTGGCCCACCGCTGAGGCGTCGTTGCCCGTCTGCATCCCCCGCATGCATCCCGCCACGCCAATAATGCTGCCGTATACGACCGACTTTACAACCCCGATAATTCCATCGGACAGCACCACAGGCTCCAGGAGTCCCGTCAAAAACTGCGTATAGGTAAGGTCGAGCATCGTCGTGGCGACGGCCATTCCCCCAAGGATGCCAAGCATATCCGCATAGACCGTGAGCATCGGCATGGCGATCACGATGGCCAGAATGCGTGGGGTCACGAGAAAGTCGATGGGCGAGATGCCGAGCGTCTTCAGCGCATCAATTTCCTCCGCAATCTTCATGCTTCCAATCTCCGCCGCAAAGGCAGCTCCGGTACGTCCCGTCATAATGATGGCCGTCATGAGTGCCCCGAGCTCTCGAAGCATGCCGTAGCTCACCAGATACGACACGTAATAGTCCGCCCCAAAGCGGCGAAGCACCACAGCGCCCAGAAACGCGATGATAAGCCCGACCAACAGGCTGATGACCGTCACGATGGGCAGGGCCGACGATGTGCTCGACTGCAGAGCCACCCCGAACGTGCGCCATCGCATGCGCACCTGCGTCGTAAAGAGGCCGATGATGCTCCGAACCGCTCGTCCAACGAACGTGAGCATGTTGACGACCTCGTCGTACACGTCCAGTGCCCAAAGCCCGAGGCGCCCCAGAAGCCCCTCCGTGTCGACCTCCTCATCCGTCTCCTGCTCCGGCACGGCCTGCGAAAGGGACACGAGGCGCGCAAGCGACGACGGCAGGGTCTCGGTACGAAGCTCGACATCCTGTTCGCGGCAAAATTCGGCGGCCTCAAAAAGGAACGTGACGAGACTGCTGTCCCACCCCTCCAGGTCGTCGGTGTCGAAGGCCATCACATCGACCGGGCCCGACACGTCCGCCTCAGCCACAGCGTCGTGCAGCGAGGGAATCGGACTGCGAAGCGTCCAGGTACCGGTGGGGCACACGACGAGCGTCCGGTCGGTGTATCGAGCGTGGACCTGCATCGGAGGAGCCGTTACGCAAGCAGAGAAGCAGAGGGGCAAAAGTGGATCCGCAAAAAAGGACCATTCGGGCCTCCCGCACGGGCACCGTCAGGGAGTCGCAGGGGCGGAAGCGGTCCACTGCACATCCATATATACGGGCAGATGATCCGACAGGCTCCGCGCCTCCTTCAACGATGAAAACTGAGGCGTGAAGTCCAGCACGCCGCCCCGTACAGCTCGAAGGGGACCGGTTTCAAAAAAGACGTTGTCGTACTCACTGGCAAGATGTCCATTGGGCCCCGGATCGCGCGTGCGGCCCAGGCTGGTGGGCTGGTCGTCGAGCACCGCCCGGTAGCCAAGACGACGCAACTCGTCGAAGGCCGCGTCATCCTCATCGAGGTTGAAGTCCCCCAGCAGAATAACGTGATCCGCCTCGTATCGACGGTGAATTCGATCGAGGAGAGCCACTTCGCGGGCCGGATTCTTCGAACTTGGGACGGCGTGGAGGCTCGCCACGAGAATCCGCTGGCCTGTTTTTCGGTGCTCAAAACGGGCCAGGTACGGCTCGCGATCGATGGCGTCGGCAAGTGACGATTCGAGCCAGGCCTGCCCCACAAGCCGCACGCGCGAGGGCTTCCAGAGAAACGCATAGCGCTCGGTGCCGGGACCGGTCGTCGGATCGCTGAGACGGTAGTCCCACGCAAACCCGGTACGATCGAGGGCGTCGTCAAGCTTGCCGATCGCCTGTGCCCCAGGGGGAGAGGTGACAACCTCCTGAACGGCCACGAGGTCGAAGTCGCGCAAGGTTTCGGCCGCCACCGAAATCTCTTGATCATCTTTCGTACGGCCGAAGTTGTAGAGATTCCAACTCACGACGCGAACGTGAGGACCGTCAATCTCTCCTTCAACGCTAGACCCCTGCGGCTCAGTGTCGAGCGCGCCTCCCTCTTGGGGCAACGGAAGGTTGGGAATGTCGACCTCTGGCAGCTCAACCGATTCGGGGACGCGAATACCCGTCTCGTCGAAATCAAATCCCGGAACATCGATGCCGGTGAAGTACTCGACCCCACCAAGAAGGCCGACCAGCAAAATGAGAAGTAAGAGGCGGCGAAACGTGTCGTCCATGCAAAACAGGGGGCCGTGGAGGAGAGCGGACGTTCAACGTACACGTCCGCCGGCCAAAACTCGACTCTCCTCTGTAAAAACTGGATTTTGTCCTGCCGTCGTCGATCTGAATTTAGCCCCGTCGGGGCTCATCGTCGGGCGATAATCCAAACGGCATGGACCAGCCCCGGAATGTAGCCAAGAAGCGTCAACAGTACATTGAGCCAAAACTGCGTGCCCAACCCTTCCTGCAGAAATACGCCCAGTGGCGGCAGCAGGACAGAGAGCACAATGCGGAGAAGATCAGCAGTGGAAGCAGAGCTCATGGCAGGCCTGGGATGAATGAAAAGAGAAGTGCTTCTTGTACGGATGCGCTCAGTGCATCGTTACAGAAATTGCGGGACGGGGAAAACCCGGACCACGGCTCACCAGAGAAGAACGACCAGCCCGGCCCCGAGCGATACAGGGATCAGCAGAAAACTCACGGCCGTCGCGCCCACGACCAAAAGCACGAAGCCCGGGGTCACGAAGCGGAGGAGGGCCCCATACCGAACGAGGAGGGCGCGATTTTCGAGCAGAACGGCCCGCAGTGTCCACACCCGTTTCAGAATGCCCCACAGACGCCCACTCCACGTGTCGGCTGCCTCGGCCCGTACAGATCGGGCCGCCTCTGCCGACTCCGAAAGGGTGCGGTCGGTCCGTTCCGCCATTCGATCCGGGAGCGCGCGCAACTCGCGAAGCCCCTGGTAAAACATCCCGAGAATTACCCCAGGAGCGAGAAGCACAACGAGACTAGTGGCCGCCCCAAATAGAAGCAGCAATCCATCGCCCAGCGGCCACCAGAGAAGCCCCCAAAGCAGCACGCCTGCGCCTCCCGACGTGACGGCCAGAACCGCGACCGCCTTTATCAAGCGTTGAGCCAGCGTGGCGATGGAGCGAACGACGGACGCGAGGCGGCTGCGGTCGTCGGAAGCGGAAGAAGGACTCACGTGAGCAAAAAGGAATGGGGAAAGAGTGAATGCACGTCCGTTCACAATTTCGTTCGACTTTCTATTTCAATCAATTAGCGCACACGAAAACTGACGAAAGGATGCGAAACATATCGATCTACCGGGAAAAGCGGCGAAAACCACATCCTTGATGAATCGTCTCTCCTCGCGTGATTCAGACTCGTGACACCTTTTCGGTGATCCGTCCTTTTTGCGTTCACATTTTCGCTTCGCCTCGATGTCCGGTTCCTCCCGAACGATTCGTACTGCGGACCGGACCAAAAAATAGAAGCCTCGGTCTTCTCGACGAGGCCGACCCCCTGATGAACGGCCCCGACCGTCCCAAGCGGAGGTCGGCGCCTCCATCAAAGTGAGAGGCCTTTTTCTTGATGACACCTCTATCCCCCACCTACGATGCGAAGTTCGGGACAAACGTCCCACCGGGGCGAAACACTGCCACCGGACCGGGGCTTCGTGCTTATATCCTGCCCGCACCGGCGATCTACGGGCGCGTTTAGTACCTTCGGTTTCGTTATTTCCTCAGGCTAGATCTTCGACGCACTATGACTCGACGCTCCCTTACTTCCATCCGACTCGGCATTCTCACCCTCGCCCTTGCCTTCTGTGCCCCCCTCGCCTTCGGCCAAATGCCGCAGCCGGGCAATGCGCAGACCCTCTCCTCCTCGGACGTGTCCGACCAGGAGATCCAGAAACTGGCCCGCATTATGATGACGGTTCGGACCTCGACCCGCCAGGACCGGATGAAGATGCGCAAGGAGATGAAGCAGAAATTCGGCAACCCGCAGGAGATGGATTCGACGCAGAAGGCGCAGGCGCGGCGTGAGATGCGGAAGCGACAGATGGCAATGCGGAAGAAGACGATGAAAATCATGCAGAAGGAGGCCAAGAAGGAAGGCATCAAACCGCAGCGGGTCCAGATGATTCTGAAGTCGGCCCGCCAGGACTCGACGCTGCAGCAACGCGTCCGGCAAGCCATGAAGGCCCAGATGAAGAAGCAGTCTCCCTCTATGGGCGGTGGATCCAACTAGTCCCCCTTTCCGAGCATATGAAAAGAAAAGCGGCCCTTGCCCCTGTGGCAACGGTCGCTTTTCTTATGTGGACGCCCTTTGTCTGACGATCAGCCTCCGCTGATTTCAGTGCTCGCCTTCCTTTCCACCTTCTCCTCACTCCCATGCGTTCTCCTCCCCCCTCCCGTATTGCCCACTGGCGTGTGACAGGTCGTTCCCTCTTCGTCGTCTTGCTTGCAAGCGCGTTTCTCGTCGCCTGTGGAACCCAAAATGACCCTGATGAGTCTGGCGACGCCCCCACGGCCTCTGTCTGCGACCCTGACGATGACGGCCTCTCACTGCCCGAAGGCTTCTGCGCCACAGTCGTGGCCGATAGCTTAGGCCCTACTCGTCATCTCACCGTGGCGGACAACGGCGATGTCTACGCCGCCGTTCGCGAAGTGACCAACGGCGGAGGCGTCGTGGCCCTTCGCGACACCAACGGCGACTACAAAGCAGACCGGACGGAATACTTCATCGGTAGTACCGGTGGCACCGGAATCGGCCTTCATAACGGCTACCTGTACTTCGGCCCCGATACGGCCATCTGGCGATACAAAAAGGCCGCCGACGAACTCGTCCCCTCCGGCGACAAGGAAGTCATCGTGACGGACTTCCCCGAACAGGATCAGCACGCCGTGAAGCCGTTCGACTTTGACCGTAACGGCCATCTCTACGTGAATGTCGGCGCTCCGTCGAATGCCTGCATGGAGGAAACGCGAACGAAGGGCTCGCCCGGCCAGGACCCCTGCCCCCTCTTAGAACAGTACGCGGGCATTTGGCAGTACAGTGCCACCGACACCGGCCAGACCCACTCGCCGGACGCCCGCTACGCATCAGGCATCCGCAACGCCGTGGCCCTCACGTGGAATGATGCGCAGGACAATCTGTACGCGGCACAGCATGGACGCGACCAGCTGAAGTCGTTCTTCCCGGACCTGTATTCTCAGGAAGAAAGCGCCGAGCTTCCCGCCGAGGAATTCTTCAAAGTGGACGACGGCGACGATTTCGGCTGGCCCTACTGCTACTACGACTGGATGAAAGAGACAAAGGTGCTCGGCCCGGAATACGGGGGCGACGGCGAAACGGTGGGCCGATGCGACCAGTTCGAGGATCCGATTCAGGCCTTCCCCGGACACTGGGGCCCGAACGATGTCCTCTTCTACAACGGCGACCAGTTTCCGGAGAAGTATCAGGGCGGGGCGTTTGTCGCGTGGCACGGCTCCTGGAACCGCGCGCCGCTCCCGCAGGAAGGGTATAAGCTGACCTTCACGCCCTTCAACGGCTCTACTCCCTCCGGCGACTACGAAACCTTCGCCGACGGCTTCACGGGCGTCGATACACTCCGAAGCCCGGGGAACGCTGACCACCGACCGACGGGACTCGCCGTAGGACCAGACGGCGGTCTCTTCGTGGCCGACGACGAAGGCGGCACCATCTGGCGCATTGCGTACGTTGGAGAGGAAAACTAAACGTCGACTGACAGAGCGACGCTCCTCGCGGCGGCACGTCGGGTTTCGGCGGGCCGCCGCTCGTCGTTGAGGGACCCTTTCGTACTGTCGACGGTCTCCCTCTCGCGTCCCCGGCCCCAACTTCTACCTCGATGCAATACCTGAGCACCCGCACGCCCGACCACAGCGTTTCCCTCTCCACCGCGTTGCAGGAGGGACTGGCGCCTGATGGCGGGCTGTACGTCCCCTCGCACTTTCCCGACCTCGCCCCCGAGGCCTTTGCGGACTGTGAAACTATCGAGTCCGTCGCCGAACGACTACTTCGTCCCTTTGCTGACGACGATCCACTTGCCGACGTGCTTCCGAGCATCTGTGAGGCCATGTACGGCTTTCCAGTCCCCGTCCACGAGGTCGGCCGCCGGACGAGCGTGCTGGAGCTCTTTCACGGCCCCACCGCTGCGTTCAAAGACGTGGGCGCCCGCTTCCTGGCCGACAGCCTCGCCCGCCTCAATGAGGACGCCGACCGGCCCCTCACCATCCTCGTCGCCACCTCGGGCGATACCGGCGCAGCCGTAGCGGCGGCCTTCTGGCGCAAACCCAACGTGGAGGTGATCGTGCTCTACCCCAAGGGCAAGGTGTCCGCTCGACAAGAGCAGCAGCTCACCGGCTGGAGCGACAATGTCCAGACCGTGGCCGTGAACGGTGTGTTTGACGACTGCCAGCAACTCGTGAAGGCGGCCTTCCAACACGACGCCTGGCAGTCCCGAAAGCGGCTCTCCTCGGCCAACAGCATCAACATCGGCCGCCTGCTCCCCCAAATGACCTACTACGCTCACGCCAGCCTCCAACACTGGCGCGCCCACGGCACGCGGCCCACCGTGGTTGTGCCCTCCGGCAACCTGGGCAACGGGCTCGCCTGCCTTTACGCCCGCGAGTGCGGCCTTCCAATCGGGGAGGTCGTGTTTGCGACGAACGCGAACCGTCCCGTCACGCACTATCTGGAGACGGGCGACTACCAGGCGTTCGAGACGCAGCAGACGCTCGCGACGGCAATGGACGTGGGCAACCCCAGCAACATGGAGCGCCTGCGGTACCACTGGCCCACTGCCGAGGCGCTGCGCGACGCCATCACGGCCGAGCGCGTGACGGACGACGAAATTGAGGAGCAGATCCGGCGCGGACCCGACGAGTGGGATACGGTGTGGGATCCGCACACGGCCACCGCCGTGGAGGTGCGCGAACGCCTCGACCCGAATGAGAACCGGGACTGGATGCTGGTCGCGACGGCCCACCCGGCGAAATTTCCAGAGGTGGTAGAACCGCTGGTGGGACACGAGATCGACATCCCCGATCCACTGGCCGAGGTGATGGCGCGATCGAAATCCGTACCTCAGATTTCGCCGTCTCTCGATGAACTTGGAGACATCGTGTTCGACACGGAAACCCCGACCTCCGTGTCCTGATCCCTCCACTCGGAACGCCTCCGTTCCCCCGTCCCCACGCTCTTCTTTTCGAGTCGCACGCCCCGGCCCTCGAATTACGCCTGCCCCGTCATGTCGGACAGCTTTTCCATCAGCGGCCACCTCGTCGACCTCCACGACCGCGACATCCGTCCGGCAACCGTTCAGGTTCGGAATGGCACTATTGAACGAATCGATCCGGCGAAGCACGTACCGGACCGATACCTGCTGCCCGGCTTCGTCGATGCGCACGTTCACGTGGAAAGCTCGATGCTGCCGCCATCGGAATTTGCGAGGGCCGCCGTGCCCCACGGCACGGTCGGCACCGTGAGCGATCCGCACGAAATCGCCAATGTGCTTGGGGTGGACGGCGTGGAGTACATGATCGAGGACGGACGGCAGGTGCCCTTTCACTTCGCGTTCGGCGCCCCCTCCTGCGTCCCCGCAACGCCCTTTGAGACCAGTGGAGCTGAACTGGGCCCGGATGCCGTCGCGACTCTTCTCGACCGGGACGACGTGCCGTACCTCAGCGAGATGATGAACTACCCCGGCGCCATCCATCGCGACGACGACGTGATGGCGAAGATTGCCGCCGCTCATGAACGGGGCAAGCCGGTCGACGGACACGCCCCGGGGTTACGGGGAGATGGCGTGGAAACATACGCAAGTGCCGGCATCGAGACCGACCACGAGTGCTTCGAGATCGAAGAGGCCCGCGAGAAACTGGCGGCGGGCATGAAGATCGCCATCCGCGAGGGCTCGGCGGCAAAAAACTTCGACGAGCTCATCCCGCTGATGGACGAGGCGCCGGATCGCCTCCTGTTTTGCAGCGACGACAAACATCCGGACGCCCTGGTTCGCGGCCACATCGACACGCTGGTGCGCCGGGCGCTGGCCCGGGGCTACGATCGGTTCGACGTGCTCCGCACCGCCTGCGTACATCCGGTTGAGCACTACGGGCTAGACGTGGGCCTGCTGCGTGAAGGGGACGCGGCGGATTTCATCGTGGTGGACGACCTGGACGCGATGAACGTGCAGCGCACGTACGTGGAGGGGCGCCTCGTGGCCGAGGACGGCCTCTCCCACATCGACCGCGTCTCCTCTGAGGTGGTCAATCAGTTTGAAGCACGCCCGGTGGAGGCCGCGGACTTTCAGGTACAGGCAGAATCTGACCGAATGCGCGTCATTACCGCCGTTGACAATCAACTGATGACGGGCGAGACGATCGTCGATACGCCGGTCGAGGACGGAGCAGCGGTGGCCGACCCGGACCGCGACGTGCTGAAGCTGGCCGTCGTCAACCGGTACACCGAGGCACCGCCTGCGATCGCATTCATTCGCGGCTTCGGCCTGGACGACGGCGCGCTTGCCTCCAGCGTCGCCCACGACTCGCACAACCTTCTGGCGGTGGGCACGAGCGACGCGGCCCTCGCCGAGGCCGTAAATGCGATTATGGAGGAGCGGGGCGGCATCAGTGCGGTCGGGACTGGCCCCTCGCACGTGCTCCCACTCCCCATCGCCGGCCTCATGAGCGACCAGCCGCACGACGCCGTGGCCCGCCGCTACACGCAGCTCAGCCGATTCGTGCAGAACGAGTTGGGCAGCCCCATGGACGCGCCCTTCATGACGCTCTCGTTCATGGCGCTCCTCGTCATTCCGCAGCTCAAGCTCAGCGACCAGGGGCTCTTCGACGGCGACGCCTTTTCGTTCGTCGATCGCTTTGTGGGCGGGAATTGAAAATGAAACGGACGGCCGGGCAGATGTTACGTCGCTTGCATTTGCAGCGACTCATTAAGCGAGAAGTAAGGACTGGTATTCTACTCGCTTGATGATCTTATTACCTGTCTCCATGTCGCCTCCCGTCCGTCTCGTTTCGATCGTTCTCTGTGCCCTGCTGCTTGGGTGTGGCGGCGCGTCTGCTCAGCCGTTCGCCCCCCTCCCGATCGACGCTGCTCCTCGGGGCCTGACGCTCATGCCAGTGGAGAAAGTTCACGCACATGCCCTCCGCGTCCGCCCCTCGCCCCCGGATGCGCCTCTCCCTCTCCAGGAAAAACGCCCGTCTCCCCACTTCGGCCGCGCCCTGCTCGGCGGCACTTTTGGCGTTGGCATCGGCACAGGGACGGGACTCCTGTTGCTAGCTGCCTCCGCCTCCGTGGACCCCGAAACGGAAAGCTCCCCCGACGTCGACCAGGAGGCCGGAGAGGCAGCCTCAGTGCTGGCCCTGCTGGGCGTCGCCGCAATCCTCTCCGGGGGGCCGTTCGGGGCTGTCGAGATGAGCGGCATCGATCGGAATCGGCGCGATGCGTACATCGGCGCCGGCATTGGGGAGTTCGTCTTCGGCGTGATCGGCTATGTGATTGCCAACCAACTGCACCGGGGCACCTCCGCTCGACTGGCAGGCGTGGGCACGGGAGTGGTCCTCGGATCGGCCACCGGAGCCTTCTTCGGGGCCTTACACCAACGATCACAACGGGGCCTGCTGCGTCGTGCCGAAGGGGAGTGGTCGGTCGCCTCACCAACGGTTCAACTCCGCCTCCATCGATCCACTCGGCACCCTCCCTCGGTTGGGGTCACCCTGATGTCTGTTCGCTGGTAGCGGCGAGTGCCCGGAGCGCGAGCCCGTGCCGGAGCTCATACGGGCTTACGCGCAGGGACGAGCGGGCGTAGTGCGACAGAATGCGATCTAGCAAAATGACGCCGATCGGAAACACGTCCGCCCGTCCTTCCATCGCGTCTGGATGAAGCGCCCGAATCTCCTCGACGCTCAATTCAAGCAGTCGGGTGCGCCACCGACGAACGTCATTCTGGGATAGGACGAAGCGTCCGCCGTGCAGGGCATCCCACGTGCTCTCCGGACCGGCGTGGATGAGCGCGAGGGCCGTGGCGGTGCCGGCCGTTCCAATGAGGGTTGGATCCGGACCGACAGAAAGTACCGTGTTGTTGAGAGTCGTGTCGATGAGATGTTCGACCCGATCGATCTCCTCTGCCGTGGGGGGCTGCGACGAAAAACACCGCTCGGTCAGGCGAACACAGCCCACATCGAGACTCACCCGATCCGTCATCGCCTCAGCATAGTCCAGTGTGTGCTGAGACGGATTGGTGCCGGAAATCAGCTCCGTGGAGCCGCCGCCAATATCGACGACTAAGCACACCCCTGTGAGATCGTCGAACGCCGAACAGGCCGCTGCAAAGCTCCAGGCAGCCTCTTCTTCGCCGGAAAGAACCTCAACAGAAAGCCCGAGATGATCGTGAATGCGATCGACGACAGCCTGTCGATTCGTGGCGTCTCGGAGAGCACTCGTTCCGGCCACCAAAATGCTCGTCGCGCCCTGCTCCTGTGCCGTCTGTTTGTACTCCCGAAGAGTGGCGAGTAGTCGGCGTTGTGCGGCTCGACTTATGCGTGCACTCGTATCGACCCCTTCGCCCAGTCGCACGAACCGCTCTACGGCATGCACGCGACGCAGCGTGTTTTCTTCGCTCTCCACCACGAGAAGCTGGGCCGTGTTGGTGCCGATATCGATCGTGGCGAAGCGCATAAGGAAAAGCGTTATGCGTGATGCGTAAAGCGTGATGGAGCCCCCACCGATTACGCCCCCCTCGTGCAGTGAACGGCCCACCATCCGTCCTCCGTATGCTCGCCGTCGATCTCAAAATTCAATTCGTGAAGTACCTCCCTTATGTCGGGCCGATCACTCGTAAGAAGCCCCGAAAGTAGAAGATGACCGGTACCGGAGAGTCGACGCCCAAGATCCGGAAGCAGTTCAAGGAGGGGATGCCGGGTCATATTGGCGACAATAACATCCGCGCTGCGGTCAGCGGGGACAGTGTCAATCGATCCCTCCCGAATCGTCACTCGGTCCTCGACGCCATTCTGTGCCACATTCTCCCGTGCATTCTGGACCGCTCCCGGTTCAATGTCGACTCCCAGGACGGAAGATGCCCCTAGCCGGGCGGCGGCAATCGCAAGCACCCCCGTCCCCGTCCCCACGTCGATCACCGTATCGCCCGATGCCACAGTCCCTGCAAGCAGTCGGAGCACGAGCCGCGTGGTGGCGTGGTGTCCCGTGCCAAAGCTCTGCTTTGGATCGATACGCAGCACGGTCGCCTCCGTATCCTCCCGCTCCTCGCCCGTCGTCGGACACAGCAGAAACGGCCCGACCCGCACCGGGGTGAGGGACGCCTCCCATTCCGCATTCCAGTTGCGCTCGCCCAGCACCCGGACCTCCAGGGCATCCGTATAGCCATCGGCCCGCAGGCGCGCTGCCACTCGTTCCCGGAGGGCCCCCGACCACTCCTCCACCGGGACGTAGGCAATGAGCGTGGAATCGGTCTGCTGAAAGCCTGTGGCCCAATCGGAGAGAACCCCGATATACCGGTCGTGCTCCAACAGCGGCACGGAAAGAGTCACTTCAATCGTATCCATGAGAACCGGGCGTGACGACTACTGTGGAACAGTGCCACGGTAGAGCGACGCAATGCCGAAGGTGAGGGGCTCCCAAAGCAATTCGGCGAACCCGCTGTCGTTCATCCGGTCCAGAAAGTCGGTACCATCTGGGAATTCCGCCACCGAGTTTGGCAAATACTCGTAGGCGCCCGCATCCGGACTCAGCGTACCGCCGATACGGGGCAGGACGTGACGGCTGTACCAGGCGTAGAGCTGCTTGATCGGAAACGTGCGGGGCCGACTGAATTCCAGCACGACCAGCCGTCCGCCGGGCCGCAATACGCGCCGAATGCCCCTCAGCCCCGCGTTCAGATCTTCAAAATTGCGCACCCCGAACGCGACCATAGCAGCGTCAAACGAGTGGTCCCCGAACGGCAGGTTTTGCGCGTCTCCCTGCACGAGCGAGATGCGCGGCGACAGCCCCTGTCGGTCAATCTTCGTCCGTCCGTAGGCAAGCATTTCAGCAGAAAGATCGATCCCCACGACCTCCCGGGGATGCAGCATCTGCTCCGCCTTGATGGCAAGATCGGCGGTCCCAGTCGCCACATCGAGCACCCGTGTCGGTTGCTCATCGTCCAGCAGTCGAATCGCCCGGGTTCGCCAATACTGATCGATGCCGAAGCTAAGAACGCGGTTCAGCAAGTCGTACTGAGGCGCGATGGTGTCGAACATCTTCTCCACCGCTTCGGCTTTTCCTTCGACTTCCCCAATCGGAGGATGTTGGGACATGGGCTGTGTATTGCGTAATGCGTATTGCGTGGCGGCGATCAACCGGTGAAATGCGCACTGACCGTGGAGGCTCCGGAGTTTTGCCGAGCAGGTAAGAAGAAGTAGACAGTTATCGCACGGAGTCGACCGCCTTCCCCTTCAACACAACACCTGACGCACGAAATACGCAATACGAAATACATCCCCTTCGGCAAAGGCATGCGACCAATGACCGTGGAGCCGAACGCGAAACTCAGCCTCTCAGCTCAGAATCTGCGTCAGCTTCAGAAGATCGTAGTCGATGGATTTGCGGCGGCCGTACACGTTGCGGAGAGGCGTGAGCTTCGTTTCGCCGTTCACGAGGCCCACCATGACGTCCGAATGGCCATCGAGCAGCGACTCGACGGCGGCAACCCCAAGCCGGCTGGCAAGGACACGATCGCTGGCCGTCGGCGCCCCACCACGCTGGGTATGCCCAAGAATGGTCGACCGCAGGTCGATGTCTGAAAAGTCCGGATCGTCGCGAAGGGCCTGCTCAATGCCACGCGCACCGCCGAGTTCGTCCCCCTCGGCCACCACGACAATCGTCGACCGGCGCTGGGCCGTCATGAGCGACAGGATCCGCTCCTTCACCATGTCCATTTCGGTGATCGTCTCCGGGATCAGGATAAGCTCCGCCCCCCCACCGATGCCACAATTGAGGGCGATGAAGCCCGCGTCTCGCCCCATCACCTCCACCAGAAAAAGACGGTTGTGGGCGTCGGCGGTGTCGCGCACCCGGTCGATGTTTTCGATGGCGGTGTTGAGCGCCGTGTCGTACCCAATGGTAGCGTCGGTGCCGTACAGATCGTTGTCGATCGTGCCCGGCGCCCCAACAACGGGAAACTCATGCTCATCGTGCAGCTTCGAGGCACCCCGAAAGGTCCCGTCCCCGCCAATGGCGACGAGCGCATCGATTTTGTTCTGGCGCAACTGCTGGGCGGCCTTCGCACGCCCCTCTTCGTGCATGAACTCTTCCGAGCGAGCACTCTTCAGTACGGTCCCGCCCGTCTGCACGATGTTCGAAACCGATCGACGATCCATTTCCACGAAATCGCCCTCGATCATGCCCTCGTAGCCGCGCCGGATGCCGGTCACGTCGAGGTCATTCGTGAGTGCGGTGCGCACGACGGCCCGGAGACATGCATTCATGCCGGGGGCGTCGCCCCCACTGGTGTACACGCCGAGGCGCTGTATGTCCTGCATAGGGGTAGAATATGACGAGTCGATGAGCGTCCAACGAAAGAGAGGGGCCAAAGCCCCTATGGGACCCTCTCCGCATTACGGCCCCGGAGGCGTCCCGCTTGGTTTGTCCGGAATGGGGGGTCCTTGCGGTCGGTGTGTAGCGCACTTCCGACAGAGCACAAAGCGGAGGAGAACCCGTAACTGAGCACGAATACGTCCCACAATGATCATGACGGGCTGTCCCTTCCTCAAGCGGCTATTTTCGTCCCGGTGGAAGTAGGTCCCGAAAGCGCATTGCACGAGCGTCCCTACCATCCCCTCCTGACGGCGAAGACTAGGGACGGGCTACTACAATACCGATCTGATGATCGATCTTCTGAACGTACCGTTGAAGATCGGGCGAAACTACGACGCCGTCGGAGAGGGAGGCATGCAACAGTCCGCGGCCGCCATCCTCATGGGCGTAGACGAGCCCGGTGTGGGTTACGTCAAGTCCCTGAATGGAGGTCGCGAGGGCGACGATGTCCCCTGCCCGTAACTGGTCGTAAACGGCCCGAATCGAGTCCTGCGGAACGAAGTGAACGGGCCGCTCCTGCTGCCGTGCTTGCACCTCCTGTTCCATCTTCTGCACGCAGGCATAGAGGCTGTCGTTGGTCGCAAACTTCTCATAGTCGGAGCGATGCGTGCTCATAAAGTCGAGCGTGTCGGTCATCCGGCGTCCGCCGAGATCGTCATCGATCCGCTCCACGATGCCCCGGTCTTCATTGTCGGCTAGCCACTCGGTAAAGTAGTGCAGACGACTGCAATACCCTTGCATGCGCCCGTTCCGATAGCGCTGCTCGGCCAGCCGGCGCGCAAAGCCAGCGTAGGTCGAATCGCCCGCCATCGCCCCGCGGGCCATTGCCAGTGCGGTCTCGACAAACGTCACGCAATCAAAGCCGTCGAGCCGTACGACGAGCGTTTCGGTTGCCGGCTCATCCAAGGTCCCGGCGATGTACGGACGACCTCGAAACTGGAGTCCAATCTCCTGCATCAGTGCTCCGACCGATTCGACCTCCGACCGATGGGCCATGGCGTGCTGCATGACGCTCGCAAACTGGGCAGCCGTGGCCGAATCCGGCGGCGTCAGCACACTGTCGGGAAGCGCTCCTACGGTTGAGGAATCGGGCGTAGCAGGATCAGCTGGATCCGCATCCGAAGCGGATTGACAGCCACTTCCCCCCACGAGAAGACCAATCGCAGCAATGAGGATCATGAAACGAGAGCAACGACGCATGGGACCAAAGGCGTGTGAGACGGCAATAGGGCGTGCATTTCACCCATTCGACCCGCCCTCGTTTCTCTTCGCCGGGCGAGACGCGTCGAATTCAGACACAGGTCGATCCAGAAGGGACGCCTCCTCGTCCGCGAGCGGCCACCACGTCGTTTCTCTCCGCAGGGCCTCATCGAGGCGTTGCAGATAGTCGCGTCGCGGGATCTCCACTACGCCAAACTGTTCTAGATGATCGGTGGAGTACTGCGTATCGAGGAGCGTGTACCCCCCCGCCCGAAGCTGGCGCACCAGATGAACGAGCGCTACCTTGGAGGCATTGCTAACCTCAAAAAACATCGATTCCCCGAAGAAGGCCCCACCGAGTGCGACCCCGTAGAGTCCCCCTGCGAGCGTGTCGTCCTGCCAGCATTCGACACTATGGGCCCGCCCTAGTTTGTGCAGGTCGGTGTAGGCCTCGATGATTCGGGGCGTAATCCACGTCCGGTGGCGGTCGGCACAAGCCCGAATCACACGCCCAAAGGCCCGATCACTCGTCACCGCAAACTCGCACTTCCGCACCCGCCGCCGCAAATTATGGGGCACGTGAAACGCGTCGAGCGGCAGATGAGCTCGCGGGTCGGGCGAAAACCACTGGACTGTGCCCGTGCGGTCATCCCCCATTGGAAAAATCCCACTGGCATAGGCACGAATGAGCACACGAGGCGTGAGGCGTATGTCGTCGGGCACGAGGGCGCGTGTGAAATGGGAAGGACACATTCTCGCTGAACCGTCAAACTATGCCGGGAAGCGAGAGTTTAGAAGACGAGTTTCGCTGCCCATTTCCACTCTTTTCCCTCCCCTTCTCCCATGGACACCCCCAGTTACCGCGCGATCGTCGGCGACCGCTCGTTCGACCTCTCGTTTGAGGAGGACCGCGTGCTCGTGGACGGTGAGGCCAAGCCCTACGCCTTTGAGGTCCTGCGAGACGGCTACGTCTCCCTCATCGTCGACGGAGTGAGCATGCCCGTATCGGTAGAACCGATGGGCGACGGCACCATGCGCGTCACAATTGCGGGGCAGCGGACGGAGGTGCAGGTCAAGGATGAGCGGGATCTGCTGGTGGACGAATTCGGCCTAGGGGCCGATGCCGCTGCCGGAGGCGAAGTGCGCGCCCCAATGCCCGGCCTTGTCATCGACATTCTCGTGGACGAGGGCGAGACGGTGGAAGCCGATCAGGGCCTACTCGTACTGGAGGCAATGAAAATGGAAAACGAACTCAAAGCTCCCTCCGGCGGTGTCGTGGGCACAATTCATGTGGCGAGTGACGATGCGGTGGACAAGGACGACCTGCTGGTGGAAATCGAACCGGCGGAGTAATCTCAGACCTAGGGGAAAGAGCCCCACAAACGCCGCACACTGCTTTTTCGCACAAGAGATCGGGATTTTATGGCCGACGGGACGGTTCTCGTGACGGGCGCTACCGGATTCATTGGCTCGGTACTTACCCGTCAACTCGTAGCCGATGACGCCAACGTACGCATCCTTCGCCGGGAGACCTCTTCGCTGGACTTGCTGGGGGCCGTCGCCAACGAGGTAGAGCACGCGGTGGGCGATGTCACCTATGCCCCCAGCTTGTACGACGCAATGCGGGACGTGGACCGCGTCTTTCACGTGGCAGCCAAGGTGAGCTTTTCTCCTGGCGATCGGGCCTCTCTCCGGCGCGTGAACGTGAAGGGCACCGCGAATGTCGTAAACGCGGCGCTCGAAGCCGACGTGGATCGCCTAGTGCACACCTCCAGCATTGCGGCCCTGGGCCGTCCCCGTACGCCCAACTCGACGATCGACGAAGACACGTCCTGGCAGGACGCTCCGCATCGCACTGCCTACGCCCGCTCGAAGCGGCAGGCCGAAATGGAAGTGCATCGCGGCATCGCCGAAGGGCTGGAGGCTGTCTTCGTCAATCCATCGCTGGTCTTCGGCGTCGGCAATGCCCACACCAATACACGGCGCATTGTCGATGCCGTACGCAGCGGCTGGATGGTCGCCGTTCCTCCCGGGGGCACAAACGTCGTGGACGTGCGCGACGTGGCCGCTGGGCATCGTGCCGCCATGGCGAACGGCAAACCGGGCCGACGCTACATCCTCGGGGGCGACAACCGGTCCTGGATGGACATTGCCACGACGCTTGCGGAGGCCTTCGACGTGCCTCGCCCCCACTACACAATTCCCGTTCCGCTCCTTCGTGCCAGCTCGGCCGTGGCCGAGGCCGTCGCCACACTCACCCGATCTCAACCCCTCCTCTCCCGCGAAACAGCTCGCACCGCCTGCCACACCTACCGCTTCGACAATACACGGGCTCGGACCGAACTGGACTGCACCTTTCGTCCGTTTTCCGAGACGGCCGATCGACTCGCACAAGTCCTAAGCACGTCAAGAGCCGCCTCGGCCTAGCCGGACGCCGTCCGGCCGATTCGGCCGGGGCGTTCTGATTTCAATCGATCTTGGTTACCGTCCTCGAACTTCGAACGGATGGCAGTACGTTTGGAAGCCCCCATTTTGACTGACCAGTCAGTCAATACCCATTGAACTGACTTTTCTCGTTGATTCGTCCTGTCTTCGAATTTCACCCTGAACTTTCCGTCAGAATATGACTATATCGTCATTGGCTGACTGGATAGTCACATACTGACGCTTCGTCCACCCTCCCTCTTCTATGTCCTCTTCTTCCGATTCCCTTTCTCGCCGCGAGCGGGAGCGACAGATGCGCCGCGAGGCGATGCTCGATGCTGCCCGCTCCGTCTTTGCGGAAAAGGGGTACGCCGACGCCACCCTTGACGAAATCGCCGATCGTGCCGAGTTCGGCAAGGGGACGCTCTACAACTACTTCGAGGGTGGGAAAGAAGAGTTGCTCTTTGCAGTGTTCGAGGACATCATCGGCGAGATGGAGACGCTCATCCACACGGTGTTTCAGGATAGCCTCGAGGGCCAGAAGCCCCTCCGCGACGCCTTTCACACGTTCGTCGAGCGCCACTTTGAGCTGGTCCGTGACCAGCAGGATCTTTTCCTCATTCTGGTTCGCGAAGCCCACCTGATGGCCTTCAGCGACGACCCGGACCGAACGCAGTTCTTTCGTGAACAGCATGAGCGTCTGCTGAACGCCCTCATGCCGGTGCTGGAGGAAGCTGTGGATCGGGGCGAGATGAAATCGCTCCCGCCCTCGTCCGTTGCCAACCTTCTCCTTGCAAATGTTCGGGGGATGGGGACGCACTGCACCCTTGAGCAGAAGCATTGTCCGTGTGAAGAGCAGGAGTTTCTCAACCATCCGGAAAAGGCAGCGGATCTTCTGACGACCCTGCTCTTCGACGGTCTGGAGACGAATGACGTCCCCTCGTCCGCACCGTAACATTCGCTCTCTTTGCCTCGTCCTTCTGAGAAATCGCACGACCCGTGATTGGACCTGTTATGCGCCGCATGCGCTCCTTCGTCTCCCCTGTCTCGGCCCTTCTACTTTGCTTCGGGCTGTTCGGACTTGCCCCCTCCGCCTCGGTGTGGGCCCAGGAGGTGTCTGAGGACCCTGCCGTCTCCGCCTCGCCGGACGATCCCGTCGTTCTCACCCTTCGGGCAGCTGTGGGCATGGCCTTGAAACAGAACCTCAACCTGAAGGCTGCACAGCTCGATGTGCGCGAGGCCGACGCTCAGGTCCGCGAGGCGTGGGGCAACCTTTACCCGTCGCTCGACCTAACGGGTAGCTATACCCGTAACGTCGTGACTGCCAACCCCTTCGCTGGAAGTGACGTCACGAGCTTTTTTGGCGGCGGCGGAGAAACCGAGTGGCTGGCCTTCAATGAGCGTCGTCGCCTGGACATGGACCCGTCCACGGACCCCATTTCCTACCGCGCCTTCACGCAGCGGCAGCGGGACAGCATCGCTGCGGCTGGGATCTCCCTCGGGGGGGGAGGAGACAACCCCTTCGGCGTCGACAATCAGTTCAACGGGGGACTCCAGCTTACGCAGACGCTCTATAGTAAACAGGCCTTTGCCTCCGTGCGAGGATCCGAGCAGTTCAAGGAGGTGAGCCGACATGCCCGCGATCGGGAGGTACAGAGAACGACCAACGAGGTGGTGACCTCCTTTTACCAGGCCCTGCTGGCCCAAGAGCGTGCCAGCGTTCGCAAACAGCGGGTGAAACGAGCCCAGAAAACCCTCCAGGAAGTGTCGATGCAGGTACAGCGAGGCGTCACTCCGAAGGCCCAGCGGCTTGGTGCCGAAGTGGAATTGTCGAATGCCCGCACACAGATGATCGAAGCCCGCAATGCGGCCGATCTCGCCCAGGACAACCTCAAGCGTACCATCGGGCTCTCTCCGCAGACGCCTATCCGGCTAAAAGGCGATCTGGAAAATCAGCAGGAGGATGGACTACAGCAGGTGTCCCTGGAAACCATTTCGATGTCGAAAGCAGTCGACCAGGCGATCGAAAACCGGCCCGACCTACAGCGCGCCCGCCTCAACGTGGAACTGCGCTCAATCCAAAAGGAAGCCTCTCGCGCCGAGTTTTTTCCCCGCGTCGAGGCGATAGCCAATTTCAACTACTCGGGCCGCGTCCCCGATAACCGCTCCCAGGTGCTCACCACCGATCCCCAGGACCCGACCAACCCGTTCTACTATCGCGAGCGGAGCCGCGGCTTTTTCAGCGACGACTTCTGGAATCCCTCCTTTAGTGTGGGCCTCCAGTTCAGCTGGAATATCTTCAACGGCTTTCAGAGCTCCTCCCGCCTCCAGCAGGCCGAAATTCAGCGACAGCGGGCGCAGACGCAGCTGGAACAGCTGCGGCAGGCCGTGCAGGTGGAGGTCCGCCGGGCCATCCGCAACCTCGAAAATGCCCGTGAGCGCATTCAGGCCCAGGAGGCCAACGTTCGCCGTGCGGAACTGAACTACGACCACATGTCGGAACGGGTTGACGAGGGCGTGGCGCGCCCCATCGAGTTGCGAGAAGCGTCCGACCAGCTCGACCAAAGCCGCCTCAACTACCTCCAAGCCGTGTACGACTACCTCGTGGCCCGCAGCGACCTCGAAACGGCACTCGGCCAACCCCTCACCCCGACATCTGAATCCTACCTGATGACGAGTCGATGACGCCCCTCGTCTCCCTCCGTCGACGCACGCTCTCCGACGATCGCAACGATTTCATGACCGTACCTCGATTGCTCTTTTCCACTCCTTCCTCTTCCGACGTGACGTTTCGCACGCTCGCTACGTTCGTTCTGACGCCCCTCCTCGCCGGTCTGCTCCTCTTCACGAGCGGCTGTAGCGACGGGCAGGCCTCGAAATCGTCATCCACGCAGGCGCGCTCCCAGCCCAAGACCCGGGTGGAGACCCTCCTCTTAGAGCCGACCTCCTTTACCGACGTGATTGAGGTAACCGGAACCGTAGAGGCCATCGACGACGCCACGCTCTCGGCCCAAACCGACGGTCCTGTCACGATGCTACTGGAACTCGGCACGCGGGTCGACAAGGGAACGCCCGTCGCCAAGATCGACGCTGAAGAGGCAGAGTCCGCCGTGGAGCAGGCAAAGGCCCAGTACGAGCTCGCACAGGACCGCTTTGAACGCCAGCAACCGCTCTACCGAGACTCGGTCATCAGCGCTCTCGAATTTGAACAGGTTCGGTCGGAACGCAATCAGGCACGGGCCGCCCTCAACCAGGCGCAGACCCGTCTGGCCGACGCGATCCTTGAGGCCCCGTTCGCCGGCACGATCGAGGACCGCTTTCTCGAGGTCGGGGAGCAAGCGGCCCCTGGCACACGGCTCGCACGCCTCGTCAATACACGGCGGGTGAAGATTACGGCGGGCATTCCCGAGCGCTACGCAAACGACATTGAAATCGGCACCCCGGTCCAGCTCGACTTTCGTCGCTACGGCGCGGGCGTGCGCACCGCTGACGTGACGTTCGTGGGCAATACCATTGATCCGCAGAGCCGCACCTTCACCGTAGAAATTACAGTGTCGAATGAAAACCGCACGCTGAAGCCCGAAATGGGAGTCAATCTCCGGGTCACGCGTGCCGTGCTCGACAGTGCCCTCGTTCTGCCCCGCACTGCCGTACTGCGCGACGAAACTGGGACGCACGTCTACGTGGTCGATCGTTCGGATACGACAGCCGTGGCTCGAAATCGGGAGATCACGCTCGGACCTGAAACCGGCGGAAGTGTCGTAGCCGACTCGGGCCTCGCCGCCGGGGAGGAGGTCATCATCGTGGGACAAAACAATGTATCCCCCGGCGCCCCGCTGGAGGTCACCGACCAGTTCAACCGAACGTCCGCGGCGGGCACTCCCTACGAGGAGAATTCCCTCCCTACCCCCCCAACCGAATAACGGGAACCGTGTCCCTGACGGGATCGTCCCCCGGCCGAGACGTGCGGCCCCCTCTCCCTGCACGTCCGACGCTCCTCTTTACCCGGCTGCCGCTCTGCCTCCTACGAACCGACGATTGTTGCGATGAAGATTACCAACCTTTCGATCAAGTACCGCACTGCGATCGCCGTCTTCACTCTGATCCTGGCGGTCGGCGGACTGACGAGCTACCTCACGATTCCGAAGGAATCTCAGCCCTCTATTGAGTTTCCACAGATCGTGGTGACCTCCATCTACGCGGGGGCCAGCCCAAGCGACGTCGAGTCAACGGTCACGCAGGTCGTCGAGCAGGAAATTAGCTCGATCAACGGCATCGATGAGATGCGCTCCACCTCCTCGGAGGGCGTGTCAACGATCGTCGTCGAATTTACCCCGGACGTGGATACGGACAAGGCCTACCAGGAAGTGAACCGGGCCGTAGACCGGGCCCAGCCCGACCTGCCCGAGGCTGTGGAGGAGCCGATGGTCGACGAGATCAACACGGACGAGTTTCCGATCATGACCGTCAACCTGTCGGGGTCCTACTCTCTGGCCCGCCTCAAAGAGGTGGCCGAAGACCTACAGGATGAGGTCGAAGGCATCTCCAGTGTGCTGGAGGCGAACCTCATCGGCGGCCTTACCCGAGAGGTGCAAATCAATGTCGACCTTTCCGCGCTGAAAAGCCACGGGGTGTCGTTCAACGATCTCGTGAGCACCATTCAGCAGGAAAACACGAACATTCCGGGCGGCTCGATCGACATCGATCGGCTAAACTACCTCGTGCGGGTGAATGGCCAGTTCGACAACCCCTCGCAGCAGATCGAAAATTTGGTCGTTAAGTCGACGCCAAACGGTCGCAACGTCTACGTTCGGGACGTAGCAGACGTGATCTTCGGGTTCAAGGACCGCTCTTCCTACTCCCGCCTGCGTATCTTGAAGCGTGAAAACGACGCCGGCCAAACAGTGTCGGTCCCGGAATCGGAACGGCGAACCGCTCAGGTCATCTCGCTGAACGTGACGAAGCGCCCCGGTGCCAACATTTTGGAAACCTCCGCCGAGGTGAAGTCGACCCTTGAGACCTTTGACTTTCCAAGCGGGACGGAGGTGCTCGTTACGGGAGACCAGAGCGAAAACGTACAGACGCTGGTAACGGATCTGGAGAACAACATTATCAGCGGCCTCATCTTCGTGATTGCCGTGCTGCTCTTCTTCCTAGGGGTGCGCAACGCCACGCTGGTGGGCATTGCCATTCCGCTGTCCATGTTTACCAGCTTCCTCGTCTTCCAGGCCCTCGGACAGACCCTCAACTTCATCATCCTGTTCTCCCTGATCATCGCGCTGGGGATGCTGGTCGACAACGCGGTGGTGGTCATCGAAAACATCTATCGGTTCCGGGAGGAAGGGTATTCGCGCTGGGAATCCGCACGGCTGGGGACGGCCGAAGTCGGCCCGGCTGTCGTCGCTTCGACCGCCACGACCGTATCGGCCTTTGCCCCTATGCTCTTCTGGCCAGGGATTATCGGGGAGTTTATGGGCTATATGCCGCTCACGCTCATCATTACGCTGACGAGTTCGCTGTTTGTGGCCCTCGTCATCAACCCCGTCATCACGGGCTTTTTCGTGCAGGTGAAGGGGAACGAGAACGGACACGCAGACGCGTCCCAGGAATGGCCCGCCATTGCCCGCTACGGAGGAGTGGCCCTCATTCTACTGCTGGGCGTCACGCTCGGCATTGCAAACTGGAAGACGCTGGTGGTCGTCGCGACGGGCATCCCAGTGCTCTACCTCCTTCACGTCTATATCATGTCGCCGATTGGCGACCGCTTCGTAGAGTCGGGACTGCCGAAACTCGTGGCGTGGTACCGGGGCTTTCTGCGACGAATGCTGGACCGCGACTACTCGGTGCCGTACGCCTACCTCCGCAACACCGGCGCGCTCGTCGCCCTCTCAGCCGGAGTGGTCCTGGCAATCGGCGGCGGCCTCATTTCCGCGCTCGCCGGGCAGACGGCCGGAATGCTTCTGCTTGTGCCGGGCGGCGTGCTCGCCGGCCTCGGCGCTCTCGGTGTGGTCGTGCATACGCTCGAAAGTGTGTACCTGGGCGGCTGGACGAGTGCAAAGGTGGGCGGCGGTATTCTCGCCGTCATGTTCGCCGTGCTCGGGCTCAACTACCTGGCCGGCGGCATTGAACCCAACACAATGCTGCGGCTCGCAGCAGTGCCCACGCTCCTCGTCCTCGTCGGCGTCCTGGGCGGACTCTTCAACTCGCGCGATCGCCTCCTGCTCACCGACACCCGGGCGGCCCTCCTAAACGGATCTCTCGGCGGGCTCGTCCTGATCGTGGGGCTCTTCCTCATCGCCCCGACCGGGCAGGCCTTCTTCCCGGACACCGATCCGGGCCGGGTCCAGATCAACGCCGAGGCCCCGCTGGGCACCAACATCGAGGCCTCCAACAGCGTCGCGCAGACGGTGGAGGATCGCATCCTGCAGCTTCTCGATCAGAATCCAAAATCGGAGGGCAACATCGAAAACCTGCTCGTGAACGTGGGTGTGGGGGGCGACGCGATGTTCGGCGGCGGGGCCCAGCAACCCGAGCGCTCGCGCGTCTCGCTCAACATGGTGGACTACGCCGACCGCCTCGAACCGTCCACCAAAACCCTCGAAAAGCTGCGGGCCCAACTGCAAGGCATCCCCGGCACTGAGATTGAATTCACGAAGCAGCAGCAAGGCCCCCCAACCGGGCCGCCGGTCAACATCGAGATCTCAGGCCCCGAGTTTGAGCGGATCGTCCAGATCTCGAAGGAAGTCAAACGCCGACTCAATGACGCGGCCCTGAGTGGAACGCTTCCCGGCCTCGTGGACGTCGCCGACAACCTGAACACTGGACGGCCCGAGGTGCAGGTGGACGTGGACCGCGAACAGGCAGCCAAGTACGGCCTTTCGACGAGCCGCATCGCACAAACGGTCCGCTCGGCCATCCAGGGCATCGAGGCCGATACGTACCGAAGCGGCGAGGATGAGTACGATATCACTGTCCGCCTCCAAAAGGAGGACCGACAGAGCATCGAAAGCCTCGAAAGCCTGACCGTGACCAACCTGCGGGGCCAGCAAATTCCCCTCACGTCCGTCGCGGATATCGTGGAAGGAACGGGCTTCGGTTCCATCACCCGGATCGACCAGAACCGAGTCGTGACCGTGTCCGGCGATGCGGCCCCCGGCTTCAACGGCCCCGACGTGCTTACGCGCGTGCAGAATGAGCTTTCGGAGTACCGGGAGAACCTTCCCTCTGGCTACACGATGGAGTATACCGGCGGCAACGAGGAACAGCAGGAATCCTTCAGCTTCTTGACCACGGCCCTCCTCGTCGGGGCCTCCTTGATTCTACTCATCCTGATTGTCGAGTTCAATTCAATCAGTGCCCCCTTCATCATCATGGTAGCCGTTGGCTTGAGCATGATTGGTGTTCTGCTGGGCCTCATCCTCACGCGCACGCCGTTCAATCTCTTCACCTTCATCGGCATCATTGCGCTGGCCGGCATTGTCGTCAACAATAACATTGTGCTGGTCGACTACATCATGCAGCTGCGCGGGCGGGGCCAAAACAAGCAGGATGCGATTATTGAAGGCGGCGCCACCCGCCTGCGTCCGGTGCTACTGACAGCCCTCACGACCGTGCTCGGCCTCGTGCCGCTCACCTTCGGCATCAACGTGGACTTCGTAGGCCTGCTGGCAGACTTCGCGCCGAACTTCCAAATCGGCAGTGAGAACACCCAGTTCTGGGGCCCGATGGGCACCGCCATCATTTCTGGCCTCACCTTCGCGACGTTCCTCACGTTGGTCATCGTGCCGGTGATGTACTCCACGTTCGACTCGGTGAGCCTCCGCGTAACACAGGCCTTCGGGGGAAGCGTCGAAAATGCGTCGATTGTGAGCGACGCTGTCACGACCGACAGCCTCCTCGACGAGGACGAGGTCGCGGGCAATGGCGCACCGAAGGGGTCTGATCAACCGACCCCGGAGACATCTTCTCCTGAAGCGTAGAGAACATGATCTTATGACGCCCCCGAGATGAACTGGAAACAACAGTTTAGTCCTGTCTTGTTTTTACCTTGAATGATCGCATGTATCTACGATCGTTCTGAAAGCAAGACTTATGCGTAATACTCCCGCTCAAGAACCGTCTGTTCAGGAGCAGTCTTTCCAGGACCGCGACGACTCGGTTCTCAAAACGCTCGGGCACTTGGGCATGCACGCTTTGGATGACGTATACGGGGCCTTTTCGACGGTAGGCGACCGTCCGATCCACGACCCCCGTCGTTTTGAGTGGACCTCGGTGCTGGAAAACAACTGGACCGTGATGCGGGAGGAGCTCGACGAGATCCTCGAATACCGGGAAGCCCTTCCCAGCTTTCACGACATTGCCGAGGACGCCTCCACGATCTCACAGGACGACGACTGGAAGACGTTTTTCCTCTACGGCTACGGCGTAAAGGCAGAAGAGAATTGTGGACGCTGCCCCCGCACCACGGAACTGATCGAACAGGTGCCGGGCATGACGACTGCCTTCTTTTCGATTCTCTCTCCCGGCAAGCACATTCCACCGCATCGCGGTCCCTATAAGGGTGTGCTACGCTACCATCTGGGTCTCAAAGTGCCCGCGCCCGCAGAGAAGTGCCGCATCCGCGTGGCCGACGAGGTCGCCCACTGGGAAGAGGGGGAGAGCATGGTGTTCGACGACACCTACAACCACGAAGTGTGGAACGAAACCAACGAAGAGCGGGCCATCCTCTTTCTGGACGTCAAGCGTCCGATGCGACAGCCCATGGCCGCCGTCAACGATCTACTGCTCGGCCTGCTTCGCTACACGCCAGTCGTGCAAAACGCCCGGGAGAACCAGAGACAGTGGTCCAAACGACTGGAACAGGCCGAAATGACGACGCAGCCTGCATAACGACGACGGACAGACATAGAGACGTGGAGGCATGGATGCGGATTGCCACGCGTCCATGCCTCCGCCCTCTCCATGCGTCAACCGCTAAGCTTCAACGCCCAGCGCCTGCGTTACCTTATCGGCCGCCTCCTTCAATAGAACGGCGGACTTGACCGTAACGTCGCTCTCGTCCAGCAGCTGCTTGCCCTCCTCGGCGTTGGTGCCCTGCAGGCGTACGATGAGCGGCACGTCAATGTCTACGCTCTTGGCCGCCTCGATCACCCCCTGCGCCACGCGGTCGCAGCGCACGATGCCGCCGAAGATGTTCACCAGAATGGCCTCCACGTTCGGATCCTTCAGGATGATGCGGAAGCCGGCCTCCACGGTTTCGGCACTTGCCGAGCCCCCGACATCAAGGAAGTTCGCAGGCTCTCCGCCGGCCAGCTTGATAATGTCCATGGTGGCCATCGCCAGTCCGGCCCCGTTCACCATACAGCCCACGTTGCCGTCGAGCTTAATGTAGCTGAGCCCGTGCTCGCCGGCCTCCACCTCGGTCGGGTCCTCTTCATGGAGGTCACGCATCTCCTCGAGGTCCGGGTGCCGATAGAGGGCATTATCGTCGAGGTTGATCTTGGCGTCGACGGCCTCAATGGTTCCTTGCTCAGTGCGGACGAGCGGGTTGATCTCCGCCAGCGTGCTGTCCGTCTCCTCGAACGCCTCGTAAAGGCCGGTGATGGCGTTGACGGCCTGCTTGAAGGCATCGCCCTCCAGGTCCATCGCAAATGCAAGCTGACGGGCGTGAAACGGACGCAGGCCCAGCGACGGATCAACCCAGACCTTGTGAATCTGATCGGGGGACTCCTCCGCGACCGTCTCAATGTCGACGCCGCCCTCCGTCGACACCATGATCACGTTCATGCTCTTCTCGCGGTCGAGCGTGACGCCGAGGTAATACTCCTGCGCAATGTCGACACCGGCGGTCACGAGAATCTTTCGCACCTTCTGCCCCTCCTCTCCCGTCTGGTGGGTCACCAGATTCATTCCGAGGATGTCGTCGGCGTATTCTCGCACCTCATCAATCGACTCGGCAAGTTTGACCCCACCGCCTTTGCCGCGCCCCCCCGCGTGAATCTGTGCCTTCACAACGAAGAGACTCGCGTCCTCTTCTTCCTGAAGACGCTCGGCGGCCGCGACGGCGTCGTCGACCGTCTCCGCCACGATGCCCTGCGGCACCGGTACGTCGTAGTCTCGAAGAATGCCTTTTGCTTGATATTCGTGGAGCTTCATGAACGTCGGGCGGATTGGGTGAACGGACAGTTCGCGGGTAAGTAAATAATCGAGCGTGAGAAGGTCTAACCGAAATCCCGATTTTGCGGCTTGTTCGAGGGCTGCGACGGCCGCACCACAACCGTGCCGAGCCGTAGCACAATCGGAGACGACCATTTTTGCCTGTTTGGGCGGATGAGGACCCTTCCCCGGAACGGCAGGTCGCCCTCTCTCGCTCCGCACCCCTCCGTAGCCCCGGGTGCCCGCATCGGGTCTCTCGTCAACGCCGCAGCTCGTCCGACGCCTCGTCCATGACGCTCTTTGAACGACACGTTGCGAAGCGCCTCCTCAAGGGATTCGTCCTCTTCATCGGGTCCCTGATCATTTTCTTCATTGTACTGCACTGGGTCGAGTACAGCGACGACTTTCTGGATGGGGGCGCGACGGTCGCGGAAGTCTTCACGGTCTTCTACCCCAGCTACATCCCGGAAATTATCCGGCTCACCTCGCCGCTCGCCCTCTTTCTTTCGTGCATCTACGTTACGGGGACGCTCGCCCAAGAGCTGCAGCTCATCGCCCTGCAGACCTCCGGGGTGTCGTTGTATCGCCTCATGCGTCCCTATGTCCTTGTCGGCACTGCCGTTACAATCTTCATGTTCGGCTTCAACGGATGGGTGGTTCCTCGGACCAACGAGGTGGTGGTGCGATACGAAAACGAGTATCTGCCCCACGGGAATGAATCAACAGACGTGAGCGAGATGCATCGGCAAAACGATCCGCGCACCATTCTTTCCGTTGGGTACTACGACCGGGACCGGAAGCGCGCACACGATGTATCCCTTCAGCGCTTCAATGAACACTCCCACCTCGTGTCTCGCCTCGACGCCGAACGCATGGAATGGATCGATTCCCTGAAGACGTGGCGCATGGAAACCGTGGTGCGCCGCTCATTTCACGATTCTAGGATGACGGAAGAGCCAATCTCCTCCGTCGACACGACGCTGCAAATCTATCCGCGCGACCTGGCTCGCTCTCAGAACGACGTGGCGGCCATGACGATCCCGGTGGCCCGCAACTACCTGGCCGCCCTTCGCCGAGCCGGAGTGGGCAACCTCGAACGTCCCCTCGTGGCGTACTACAACAAATTTGCCTATCCGTTTGCCAATCTCATCCTCATTCTCATCGGCGTGCCGCTTGCCGCCGTTCGGCGTCGGGGAGGACAAGCCATCCGATTTGCTATTGGCCTCCTCACGGCGTTCGTCTATCTCGCCGTGCAGAAGCTCACTGAGCCGTTTGGATACGCCGGAGCCCTTCCCCCCTCCCTTACCGCTTGGCTCCCCCACGTTGCCTTTGCCGTAGTGGCCATCATCATTCTTTGGCGAACGCGGAAGTAATACCATCTCCGAAGGATCGATGAGCATCTGCCCCCCAGTCGAAACGGATGTCCATCCTGAGGCGGGCCTCGCGCCTCTTTCATTCCGAAACGCGTCCAGCAACATGCATAACGATCCTCGGCATCTGGTATAAGAACCTGTTTTAATTTACGCCCGTCTCCACATCCAATGCCGATATTTTCGTAGACCAAAAGCACATCGGAGCGTATACGCCTGCATCCCCGGCGGGGAGGAACGGGTCCGCAGTCGTAGCGTCCTGCGGAACTCACAGCGTGTGAAATTAAAACAGCTTCTAAGGCCGTCGTCTCCACCGCTGGGAACGCGCTCCCCCCGACGGCCCGCTAGTGCTCTCTCCCTGGGCCCTCGGCCTCCCCATCGGGAGACTCATCCGGCAACGGTCCATACAACGCATTCCCCGGCGCCGCCGGATCATCGGACAGATAAAATTCCTGCACGGCCACAACCAGATCCTCCTCGGTCAGAAATCCTTTTCCGCCCCGATCGAGGCTCCGAAAGGCTTGTGCACTTCCCTCGGCCCCCCACGCCTCAAGCCAGTCGGCGTACTCGTCTTCCGTGACCCTCCCCGACCCGGTGCAGTCAATGGCATCGAGCGTGCCCCGAGCCGCCCGCTGCAGTGTACGCAGCGTCCGCGTTTCCCCCTGCGTCACTCCGCGCTGGATCGACCGCCAGTACGCCTTCCATTCCGGCAGCGTCACGCGCGCATCCCCGTCGAAGTCGGCAATCGTGCAGATGTGCTCCCACCACGCGACAACCTGATGGCGAAGGGTCTCTCGCACGCCGTCGTCGGTGACGTTCTGAACGGTGGCCAGCCGCTGTGCTCGGAGTGCAAAGTCACTTGCCTCGACGATCCCGTTGCCGTCCTCATCAATAAGGTCAAAGTAGTAGGTAGCCTTCCGCTCGTGAAGATCGCTCAGCATGACGGACGCAGAATGGTGAGGAGAACCGTTTGAGTGTTCGGGTGGGATGGGCCCGTCTGCCGCTTTCCACAGCTGTCCCCATCCCGGTCGTGCCGACGCAATGTATACGCCCCCCAAATTGACATCCCTACGCAACTGGACGGAAAAATCTGACGGGGGTCTCTGGTTTCTCTACACCGACTCGGCCCCCGAAGGATTCAGGCCGTCAGGACTGTTCCGCCTCAACCCGGCGGTGCTCTTACTCGTCCCCTCTGCAACAACCCTCCTATTCAATACACGGGAAAGGCCTCAATGTCATTTGGAGAGGAGCAACTCCTGTAGTATCTTTTTTTACAGAAGCCCCCCAAAATACAGGACAGAAATACGGTCATCGAATTACTGCCCACGGACCGACCGACTCTGGGGAATCGTCGACTTGTTTCGCATCGAACACTGCCAACATGCCCACGTCTTCCGTTCCGTCCAACAAAACGAAAGGCCAAATTGAGGCTGCGGTCACCAAGGCCATCACGCAACTTGAGCGCGACTATCTCGGACGAGGCCCCAAGGAAGCCAAATCCTTCATCGTCGAAAATCTGGTCGTCGTAAAGCTCCAGGGCATTTTGAGCCCCGCCGAACAACAGCTGAGCCACGAGAACGGGGGCGTCGAGCTGATCAAAAAGATGCGGACCCGTTTGATTGAAAGCTCTAGCACGGATCTCTGTGGACTCGTGGCCGAAGAAACCGGCGTTCAGGTCGTAAGTATGCATACGGACATTAGCGCTCGGACCGGGGAGCGCGTGTTCGTCTTCAGCCTCGAAGACGACCTTGAGACAATATTGGAAGAGCAATAGAATGGGGCGTGAACTTTCGGTAAGAGAAGCGCTTCGGGACTTGCGACCCCCTCCGCCCATTTCTATGTTCGTCTGCGGTTGAGGAAACGGAGCGCCCCTGGCGAGCCGGTTCTTCAACTGTCTACATACAGCTCCGGCACGCAAGCTGCGTACACGCTCTTTCCCCCGTACCCCGCACCACTGCACGCGGTGCGCAGGGGGAAAACCGAGCACTGCTCGGTACGAGCGGGTACAACGATTGAGGCCGACATTCAGCGTCACCTCGGCGCTGCGTGTCGGCCTTTTTTCGTGAACAGCGCTTTTGCTGCGGCGCTTTCGGAAACGACGTTTTGTTCTCTCATCTTACTTGCCGACCGACTCTCTCCCCGCATGCCGCTCCTGCTTACCCGCCTGACGTGGTTGCTCTTCATTCTGAGTCTCGGTGCTCTTGTGTGGTCCCCCGATCCAGAGTGGGCACACGGGACCCTTCTCCACGTGGACGGGCTCACCCGTCTCATGGCCGTCGTGACCACCTTCTTCAGCGGCATCATTCAAAGCTTCTCGCGTCGGTACATGGCAGGCGCCAAGCGCCTGTCCTCCTTCTATGGGCGCCTCTTCTCCCTCACGCTCATCGTGGTGGTGCTTACGGCGGCCAACCATCTCGTTCTGTTCGTCGGTGCCTGGACGGCAATGGGCTGGTTGCTCGCGGACCTGATCGGACACGTGCGGGGCTGGCCCCAAGCACAAGCGGCGTCCCGATTTGCCCGTGGCCATTTTTTGGCGAGCAGCGCACTCGTGGCCGGGGCCCTTGGCCTCTTGGGCGTACAGGCCCACACCGTCACGATCAACGGTGTGCTGGCGGCCGTGCCGTCCCTCCCGACGTCCACGGTTGCGCTTTCTGCCCTCCTCCTCTTGGGAGGCGCCATGATTCAATCTGCCCTCGTACCGTTTCACCGATGGCTACTGTCGTCGATGACGGCCCCGACACCGGTGTCGGGCTTCATGCATGCTGGACTCGTGAATGCGGGCGGCATTCTTCTGGCCCGGTTCGCCCCTGTCGCCTTCGAGCTCTCTTGGGTCATGCTGGGAATTGTGATTGCGGGCGGCGTCAGTGCCCTGCTCGGGCAGGCCTGGATCCTGGTCCAGACCGACGTGAAGCGACAGCTCGGGGCCTCGACGGTAGCTCAAATGGGATTTATGGTGCTGCAGTGCGGCTTGGGGCTCATTCCGGCTGCGATCACTCACCTCCTGTTGCACGGCTTCTACAAGGCCTACCTGTTCCTTGCCACCGGCTCCGCCGTACAGCACACCACTCCGTCCGGAACGTCCCCTGCTCCCTCCTCCATCGCCGGTAGCCTCGTGGCGCTCGCCTCCGCCCTCCTGGGTGGATTCCTGTTTGCGTTCCTCACAGGGAAGTCGCTCACGGCCCTCGGGAGCGGAACCCTACTGACCCTGTTTGTGGTCTTGGCCGTGCTACATGCCACGCGGACGATGGTGCGCCGCTCCGCCCTTCCCGGCACTGCCCGCCTCTGGGCGGTCCCCACGGTTCTGCTGTCGTCGATCGGCCTGTATGCGCTCGTCTACAACGGCGTGTCGGCCCTTCTGGCCCCGCTCCCGATGGCAACGTTCCATGCTCCCCTTACTCCTGTGCATTGGACGCTCGCCGTCCTCTTCATTGCGGCCTACGTGGCCACGGACCGCGGCTGGCACCGCACCAGCACGCGGCTCTACGTGGCCCTCTTGAACACCTCCCAGCCGGCTTCGACCACCCTGCTGCACAATCGCGATCAGTACAATGCCTATTGAACGTTCCGTTCTGCGTGCTCGGATCGAGAATGCGGCCGAGTACATCGGTCCTCTTTGGCCGTTGCAAACCTTTAACGCTGCCAATCCCCTGGTGGGGTTTGAGGACCAGTCCTTCGATCAGGCGGTCCAGCAGGCCCGCCAACTGCTCGGGGGACGCGGATACCCCCACCCTTCGGTGTTTCGCCAGGCCTGGGAAAATGATGAGATCGACCCCGAGATTCTGACGCGGCACCTCGCAGATCACGGCATCACACAGCGGCCGGAGGTGCTCCTCGACCGAATGGAATCCGATGACCGCAGTGAGCCTGCCCCTCCGTCAGACGAGCCCCTCGACCGGGTCACCGTAAAGTGGCTGTCGGCATTCCTCGACCAGGGACAGGCCGCCTGGCCGATGCCGAAGCGATCGGACGGATTTTACGCCGCCTGGCGCGCCGTGGCTCCGTACGACAACGCCGTCCCCTCCATCACACGGACGGCGGACCTCCCCGATACGCTGCTGGAAGCCTTCGAGGAGGTATTGGCCAGCTATCCCGAGAAGCGCTGGGAAAGCATCTTCGTCCACCACCTCGCGGCCCTGCCGGGCTGGACCGGCTTCATCAAGTGGCGGGCCCGGCGCGGGAATACAGAATGGCAAGAGGCCTATCCCATTACTCTAGCCGACTACCTTGCCGTGCGCCTGATCTTGGCCACGCACTTGGACGCCGCGGTGACGCCGGACCGGGCCCAAGATCTTCCCGCCAACGGCACCGATCGTCCCTTCCTTCCCCAGATCTGGCTCCGGGCATGGGAAAAAAGCTACCGGGACCGGCTGCTCGACACCTTAGCACAGGCCAACAAGGACCCACAGGCCAGCAGGGACCGAAGCCCCAACAGTGCCCGTCCCGATGCGCAGTTCGCCTTTTGTATTGACGTACGGTCGGAGATCATCCGACGTCACATTGAGGACCAGGGGGCCTACGAGACGCACGGATACGCCGGCTTCTTCGGCGTCCCGATGCAGCACCAGCCGTACGGAGCCGAAACAACGGTCAAGTCCTGTCCGCCGATTGTAGACCCCAAACACCGCATTATCGATCGCCCGGCAGACAATACAGCGGAGGCAGTCGATACCTACGGCTGGTGGACCGCCCTGGAAACGGGGCGCCGGCATCTCGTCAAAACCTTAAAGAGCAACGTCGCTGCGGCATTCGGTTTCGTGGAGGGAAGCGGCGGCTTCTTTGGCGGCGCCATGGCCGCCCGAACGCTTCTCCCATCGGCCCTCTTCCGGCTGGGTACGCGCCTGACCGACTGGATTCCTCAGCCCACTGCCTTTACCGAACCCACGGTGGATCGTCCCTCGGCCGACGATGCGGACTGGGAGAACGGCCTGCCGGTGGGACTCTCTCACGAGGCAAAGGTCTTGTACGCCGAAGCCGCGTTCCGGCTCATGGGCTGGACTGATCGCTTTGCCCCACTTGTGATCTTCACCGGCCACGGCACCCAGACGCCGAACAATCCCTACAAGTCGAGTCTCGACTGCGGGGCATGCTCCGGCAATCCGGGCGGGCCGAACGCACGGGTCCTGGCCGCAATTTGCAATGAGGACGCAGTACAGAACGAATTGCGCGAGCGGGAGATCGACATCCCCGACGACACGGTCTTCCTCGCTGGCCAGCACAACACCACGACGGACGAGATCACCCTCTTCGTCGACGACCGCACCCCCACGGTCCCGTCCGACGCTCTCGCCCAAGTAAAGGACGACCTGAAGGCCGCTCAGGCTCAGGCCACAACCGAGCGGGTTCGAACCATGAATGCAACGGTCGACTCGGGGCAGCCGCGGGCGGCCGTACGCGAGACGGAACGGCGGGCGGCCGACTGGGCTGAAACGCGTCCGGAGTGGGGACTGGCCGGCAACGCCTCTTTCATTATCGGCCCGCGTCGCCTCACCGAAACCGTGGACCTGGACGGGCGGGCGTTCCTGCACTCCTACGACTGGGCGACGGACGAGGACGGCACGGCCTTAGAAAACATCATGACCGGCCCGCTGGTCGTCGGGGAGTGGATTAACACCCAGTACTACTTTTCAACGGTCGATAACGCCGCGTACGGGAGCGGCTCAAAAGTGACGCAGAACGTCGTCGGTAAGGTCGGTATTGTTCAAGGAAATGGGGGAGATCTCATGACGGGGCTGCCCCTGCAGTCGCTACAGATCGATGACGAGCACCCCTTCCACCGCCCGCTGCGACTCCTCACCATCATTCACGCCCCGACCGAACGGGTCGACGCTGTTCTTGATCGGCATGCCTCTCTCGTCCAACTCCTCGACCACGAGTGGATCCATCTCACGATCATGGATCCGACCCAGAACAACCGCTTCTTCCACTATGAGGCTGGGAAATGGACCGCCCATACGGATGCCAGTCATGCCTCCGCCGAGCCAGCGCTCGCAGCCCGGACATCATGATGCCGCGCGCCGTAATGCTTCCCCCTTTCGAAAGGGTCGGAGGATCGACGAACGACTGCCCTCTTCTATTCGTCCACTAAACGTTCTGACGTGAAAACGTTGAATGTTATGACGTTAGGGGAATGCCCTCTCATCCCAAACGCACACCGAGCCCAACCCGATTCCCATGAGTGATCCGTCTACCAGTGAACAAACTGAGCATACCCTCCACCCACTCAAGAAAATCGAAATTATCGTGCGCGGGGAAAAAGAGCCGTTCGTCCGCGACCTGCTCGATGAGTCGAATATCAGCGGCTACACGATTCATCACAACGTGACGGGGCGTGGGGAGCACGGCTTCCACGAAGGACGCCTGCTCTTCAACGACCGCGACAGTCTCGTGATGTTCTTTGCAGTGGGCCAGGAAGAATCGATCCAAACCATCGTGGACGGCCTCACGCCCCTCTTCGAACAAAGCTCCGGCGTGATGTTCGTCTCCGATACAAGCGTGGTGCGGCTCGATAAATTCCTGAAGGAGGACTAACCGTGGGGTGAGCACGTTTGCAAGTTTGGGTGCATGGAAGCGTCCCTCGTCCTCCCCCATGTACGCTCATCTCCGCATCCGACTGCCCGATTGGGAAGAACCGGCTGAGCGTCTGGGGTAATTCCCCGTGCCCCCCCTACGACGACCATTCTATTTCTGAACCTCTGCCGGCACTGCACACTTCTGCCGTCGCGTATCGGTGAGTTGGAGAATTCTCCAGCCCCCTCGATGCCGCACCAGCTGGAGGGCGTTCACGCCACAATGCGAGCGCTCCTCACCAAGATAAAACACGTAGGGCACCCAGGCACTGGCGAGCGGACCATCGATCCGAATTTCCACGTCCCAGACCCGCTCATCCCACACCTCCTCGTGTGGCCGACCGACAGCAGAGGCAAACGCCTCGACCTGCGTCGCCTGTACGCTGCTCGTATCAGCTCCTAGCGCGGTATGCAACCGGGCGTTCGGATGAAAAACACCACGCACCGCCGCACTGTCGCCCGCCCGCATGGCGTCGAAGAGCGCATCAATGGTCGCTCGAACCTCTTGTGCAGAGGACCGGGCGGTCGACGGAGACGCGCCGGACTGGGCACGCGAAGCTGGTACCAACGACAGAAGTATCGTAAAGAGAAGCAGAAGCCGAGCCATTATCACGGAAAGAGTTTACGGAACGGTCAAAACGCATCCTCCACGACGATCACTTGTCGAACGCCTGTACTGAGGACAGCAGGAACGCCCGAAAGAAAGCCTGCCGTCTTCTCGTGTTTCGCTCCCCCTCATTCCCCCCTCAGCAGTCGTCCCGCCTCGACCAGCGACTGTGCCTCACGCACGGGGGGCAAAATAGGCCCTGATGAGGTCGCGATACACGTCTACGGCCCGATGAACCTCCGCCGTCTCGATGTGCTCCTCGGCCGTATGGGACCGCTCGCTCAGTCCCGGTCCCAATTTCACCGCCGGGACATCGTGGAGGAATACCCAATCGGAGCAGGTAGGCGAGCCAAAGGGCTCGGTGTCGGGAAGGGCCGTCTGGGCGGCCGTCGCGATGCGAGTGTCGTCCGGAGTAGCACACGGAACCAAGCGCTTGCTATACACCTCTACCTCCGCGTCCACGTGCTCCCGGAAGACCTGAATCAACTCGTCGTGCGTGTAGGCCGGCGTCGTGCGCACATCTACCGTAAAGACGCTATGTTCGGGAACGACATTGTTGGCAGCCCCCCCCTCAATCATCGTCACGGTCACGTTCGGTGATCCGAGGTAGGGGTCCTCGCGATCCAACGACAGTCCCTCGACCTGCCGAATGGCCTCCGCAGCCTTCGAGATGGCATTTTCGCCCAGATGCGAGCGGCCCGCGTGGGCGGATTTGCCATGGGTGTGAACCTTCAAGATGAGGAGCCCCTTCTGCGCGACGCAGGGCTGAAGCGACGTGGGCTCGCCAATGACCGCCGCATTGAGATCCGGCAGGTGCGGCCGCACGTCCTGGAGGCCGTTCTCCTTCCCGCCCGATTCCTCGTTCGTCGTGAGCGCCACCATGACCCGACCGTCGTCCGGGGTCCAGTCCTCCTCGGCCAGCGATAGCAGGGCCGTCGTCATCGCCGCCCCACTCGCCTTGGCGTCCACGCTGCCTCGCCCATACAGCTGCCCTTCCACCTGCACCGGATCGAAGGGATCGTATGGGTGGTCGCTGGAGGGCGGCACCACGTCGAGGTGGGTGTTGAGGAGAAGTGTGTCGTCGCCGCCGCCGATCGAGAAGACGACGTTGTCGTCCAGTCGCTCCACAGTCACCCCGTCGCGCTGAACATACTCTGCTACGAAACTAGCAATGTCAGACTCCTCTCCGCTGAGGGAGGGAAATCGAACCATCTCTTTCAGCAGTGCAACGGCGTCGGTGGTTTCAATCTGGGACGTGGACATGGGAACGGGAGAACGATGTGAGAAACTCGGATTCAGCGGCACTGCTGCGCTCTACAATTCACGCATGCCGAAATACACATTACGCAATAACCTCGGTGGCCTGGGACCGCGCGACCAGATCATCGGGGGCACAGACAAAGGCCTGGCTGACGCCATTTCGGAGCGCATCCAAGGCTGTTTTCATTTTGACCCGCATGCCCCCCTCAATCCAGCCCTCCGCCACCCCTACGTCGAACGTCTCGGCATCGCAGGTGGAAAGGTGCGACTCCGGATCGTCGGCGTTGCGGCGCACCCCGCCGGTCCCGGTCACAAACAGCAATTCTCTCGCCTGAAGTGCCCCTGCAAGGGCACTGGCCACCGTGTCGGCATTCACATTGTAAAGCTGTCCCTCCTCGTCGATGCCGAGCGGCGCAACGATGGGCATGATGCCCTGCGCCAGCAGGCTTTCCAAGAGCGACGAATCGATCGCCTCGATGTCGCCGACCCAGCCGAAGTCCACGCGTTCGCCGTTGATGTCCCAGGGCGGTCGCTTCGAAACCTGTACTTGACAGGAATCGGCCCCAGAAAGCCCGACGGCGGTGAGGTCGTGCGCGGCGGCCTGGGCCACGAGCTGCGTGTTGAGCGCTCCGCTCATGGTCCACTTTGCGATCTCCAAATCGAGGTCGGTCGTCACGCGACGGCCCTGTACGCGGCGCGGCGTGTGGTCGAGACGGTCGGCCATGTCGCTCATCTGTGTGCCGCCGCCGTGCACAATTGTGACCGGCGCCTGCGCGCGGAGCGACTGGAGGGCGGACCAGAGCGCATCCATTCCGTCTGCCGTTTCCATCAAGGACCCGCCGATCTTTACGACGATGGGGCTGCTGTTCTCGTTGCTCATTGCCGGCATTCGTAGCTGAGTGCTCAATTCAAACGGTGTGTAAGTTTGGATGTGTGTACGCATGTACGTTGCGAGATGAACCTACACACATACAAACCCCCAAACTCCCCCAGTGTCATACAGCAACTTGTAGCGACTGAAAACCGAAATGCCGTCAGCCGAGGTCCCAGACGTAGTCAAGCAACGCCTTCTGCGCGTGGAGGCGGTACTCGGCCTGGTCGAGGTGGACGGCGTGCGATCCGTCCATCACTGCATCGTCCACCACCACGTTGCGGCGGACGGGCAGACAGTGCATGAATGCACCGTCGGTCGTCCGGGCCATTCGGTCGGCGGTGACCCGCCAGTCTCGACTGCTCGTCCGAATCTCTGCTTCTTTTTCCGGATCGGTGTACACGAGCGGCCCGCCCCAGGACTTGGCGTAGACCACGTCGGCGTCCTTCACCGCCGCGTCCAGATCGTCTGTTGCTGATACCGTAGCGCCGTGCGGATCGGCAAGGGACTGCGCGGCCTCCATCACACCGTCGTCCAATGCATGCGACTCGGGCCGGGCCACCGTCACGTTCATGCCACAGCGCGCGGCCATCTTGACCGTCGAGTTTGGCACGGCCATCGGGAGCGCCTTCGGGTGGTAGGTCCACGTCAGCACGAAGTCCTTGCCGCTGGGATCGCCGTCAAACCGGTCGGTGAGCAACGAGGCGTCAGACACCGCCTGACACGGATGGGCCCAGGCGGATTCCAGATTGATGACCGGTACGGTCGCGACCTCGGCCACGCGACGGATGAGCTCGTCGCTCTTGTCCGCTTCGTAGTCGGTGCCAGAAGCAAAGACGCGGACGCCCAGGGCATCGTGGTAGCGCGAGAGGACGCCGATCGCCTCCCGCACGTGCTCGGCGGCGTCCCCATCCATCACAGCCCCGTCCTCCCAGGCCAGATTCCAGGTGCCCTCCCCCGGCGTGAGCGTCGTGCTGTCGGCGCCAAGGTGGGCGGCAGCCACCTCCATGGACGTTCGGGTGCGGAGCGACGGATTGAAGAAGAGAAGCCCGATCGTCTTGCCATCCGCCGAATTGGTGCGGGTATCGTTCTCCTTATAACTGACGGCCGAATCAAGCACCGAGCGCCAGACGGAATCGTCCAGTTCGGAAGCGTGGAGAACGTGCCGAAGGTCGGAAGAGGACATAAGCGTCGTTGCAGTTGTGTCGATCTGAAAAAACCTGTGTTTCGAGGTTCGCCCCTGTCTGCCTTGATGGAAACGATCGACGGCAGACGGCCGACCGCGGCCTGACGGCAGCTGCTCTCAGACCGAGGTGGCCAATTTTACCAACCCCAATCGTGGAGGGTTAAGCTGCCTCCGCCGGCGCGGGGGTTTCGTCCAGAGCCGTGTGCAATGCATCAGCGAACGTTTTCACGTCCTCATCGCTCACCACGAGCGGGGGCATCAGCCGCATCACGTGCGGGTCCGACGAGCCGCCGACCAGCACGCCCTGCTCGCGCAGCGCATCTTTGACCGGCCCCACTGGACGATCGAGCTTGAGGCCCATGAGACAACCACGTCCCCGCACCTCCTCCACGACCGGTCCCACATGCTTGCGCACCTGCTCGTGAATGGCCGTCGCCCGTGCCATCAGGTTCTTCTCCACCAGCGTCTCCAGTGTGGCCTTCACCGCCGCCATCGCCAGCATGCCGCCGCCGTAAGTGGATCCCTGATCGCCAGACTCTACGGTCATAGCCACCTTGTCGGTCACGAGCACAGAGCTGACCGGCACGCCGGCCCCGAGGCTCTTCGCCAGCGAGATGAGGTCTGGCGTGGTCCCAAGATGGTCGGCCATCGAAAAAGCCCCCGTGCGCCCGACGCCCGTCTGCACCTCATCGAACGCAAGGAGCGTCCCGTACGTGTCACAGAGGTCGCGAAGCCCCTGCACGAAGTCGGCGGGAATCTCCTTCATTCCCGCAATGCTCTGGATCGGCTCCAGAAGCACCGCCGCCACGTCCTCTCCCGCCAGCGCCTCTTCCGCCGCGTCGAGGTCGCCCACCGGAATCCAGGTCGTCTCCGGCAACACGTCGAGGTAGGGCGTGCGATACTTCTCGTCGTGCGTGGTGGCGAGGCTGCCGAGCGTACGTCCGTGCCACCCATCTTCCAGCGCCACAACGCCGGAACGCCCGGTGTACTTCCGCGCCAGCTTGAGCGACGTTTCGTTTGCTTCCGAGCCCGAGTTCGCGAAGAAGACCTGCCAGTCTCGCTCCTCGGGCGCGAGCGACGTGAGCCGCTCGGCGGCCTGTGCCCGAACCGGGCTGTGGGCCACGTTCGAGTAGAAGAGTAGCTTTTCGGCCTGCTCCTTAATCGCCTCCACGACCGGCGCCGGGCTGTGTCCAAGCAACGACACGCAGTGCCCGCCATAAAAGTCGAGGTATCGATTCCCCTCGGCGTCCCACACGTAGGCGCCGTCCCCCTCCACGAGCGCCATCGGCATCTTGCTGTAAGTAGGGATTTCGAGCTTGTTTTCGAGATTAACGATCTCGTCGGTAGTCATAGAGTCAGCTCAATTCGATCGATAGAAAGCAGAAACACAGACGCCGGTCGGCCGACGGCCGGTATTCTCACTCAGTCGTAGCAACTGTCCGTTCGGGCAAAAGCCCAGCGGTTTCCGAAAATCCGAGCGCCCGGTTCAGATTCTGGACGGCCTGGCTGGCGGCGCCCTTCAGAAGATTGTCGAGGGCAAAGCCGACGACGAGCGTGTCCTCGTCTCGCTGCCAGCCCACGTCGCAAAACGGTGTGCCCACGGCGGGCTGGAGCGACGGAAGCTCGCCCGGCGAATATCGGACGAACGGGGCGTCCGCGTAGGCGTCGTCAAACCAGTCATTCACCGCATCGGGAGAAAGCGGGGACGGCCAGTCGACCTGGGCGGTGCCCCAGATGCCACGCGTCCAGGGACCGGAGGCGGGCACGAAGTTGAGATTAACGTGCGGGCCTACGGTTTGCAGAATTTCGGGCCCGTGTTGGTGGGCCAGCACCTTGTAGGGCCGTACGTTGCCGTCACGGGTGGGAAAGTGGGTGGCGGAGGAGGGCTTCGCGCCCGAGCCAGACGCGCCGGTGAGGGCTGTCACGTGGACCGAGAAGGGCGTCTCTTGCACGGCCAGCGGGGCAAGCGCCAGTGTGATGCCGGTGGCAAAACAGCCCGGATTGGCAGTAATTTGGCCGGACGGTGCGCCGTCGCGCCATTCCGGCAGACCGTAGGTCGCTGTGTCGAGAAGGTCAGGCGCCGGGTGCTCCACGTCGAACCACTCCGGATAAATGTCAGCGTCTCGGAAGCGGAAGTCTGCACTCAGGTCCACGATCGGCCCCTCAAAGCCTGCCTCTAGAAGCTCCGGCACGAGGTGCATGCTCTGCCCGTGCTCCCCCGCCACCAGGACGGCGTCGAGACCATCAAGATCTACCTTATCCGGCGCAACAAACGATTGCTTCACCTGTCCGCGGAGCGAGGCGTGCGGCTCGGCGAGCGACTGCCCTGCAAACGTACGACTGGTGACGGCGGCCAGCGTGGCACTCGGATGGTTGGCCAGAATTCGAATCAGCTCACCGCCCACGTAACTGGCGCCGTGCAATACGCCAACACGTGCCGAGCCGGTCGTAGATTCGGGAGGAGCGGACGGAGAGGTCGTGGTGGACAGTGTCATATTGGAAATCCTGCTGTACGGATGTTGAGGCGATTCCCGCAGCGCTATTGGAGTGTAGGATTGTGAGATTATCCGCCGGGCGTGATGAATGCCCTGCGTAGCGTCGTTGAATTCCAACGATGCTACACAACGGATATTGACCTCTGTGGAGAAAAACCTGTGCCCTGCTGTGTCGCTCCTGTAGTTAATCTCGCAATGTCATAGCCCAACGGCGCTCCATACGGAACTCGCGGATTGAGCGAGGAAGAGACACAATGAATCGATGGACGCTGCACTACGATGCGACGGCCACTTCTTCTTCCGAGGCCGACTCGTCCGCCGGCGTCCCGTCTTTCGTGGTCGACAGGCGTTCCGGGCCGCCGTTGTCCGGAAAGGCTGAAGCCGGCAACGTCTGCACGACTTCATCCACAAGCTCCGTGCTTTGCTGGAGGGCGTTGAGGGCGGTGATGCCGAGCCGCTGCTTGATGTACCGCCGCCCCACGTCGTTGTCGGTTACCGGTCCCGTGACGGCCGTGATGTCCGTGTTATAGCGCTGGGTAAAGAGCTCTTCCGCAGCCCAGGCCCCGGACAGGTCCGCGGCGGCCACCACGTGCGTCTCGATAAAGGACTGCAGCTCCATGTCGGTCAGCAGATCGTCGACGCCGTAATAGCCGACGAAGCCATCGCCCATCTCCGCGACAATCACGTCCAGGTCCTCGGTCTCGTTGAGGTGTTGAATGATGCCCTTTGCGATGGGTGTAATCGCATCTTCCACCGTGCAGGCAATGCCCGCGTCGGTGAATGTCGAAACGGCCGTTGCCCCGTGCTCCCGCATCCGGCGCACATCCCGCATCAGCGACGCTCCCGTGAGCTTGGCGGCCCCCACCTTCAGCCCCATCTCCGACAGTCCCTCGACGATGATGCTCGCAGCCTTCGTCTTGCCGGTATCCATCGCCGTTCCGCTTACATTGATGATGGGTACCGACGATTCAAGCCGGTGCACCATCTCCAGCGCGTCCTCCTGGATGCGGGCGTGGACCCACTGCCCGTTCCGCTGCACCATCACCGCCCCAATCACCTCCACCGGCAGTGCGGGGCCCAGGTTGGGATGGCCGGAGGTGCACTCGCCCACGAGCCCGCCCAGATTGAGAATGTTGAGTGTGTCCCCCGCGGAGATGTGCCGGGGCACGCGCCCGCTATATCCCTTCAGGGCCTGCCGGCCCCCAAGCGTACACGCCAACAAGTCGCCTTTCTTAATGTGACGAAAGACACCGTCCTGACACTCCACTTCGTCGTACTGATCCTTCTCGTCGAGGGCTCGCACCGCTACGACATAGCCGTGCTGGGCTACGACGTACGGCGAGACCGTGACCGGAGACTCAATGTTACAGTGCGCTGTACTCGAAGCGATTTTGTCGACAGCACCCGTCGAAAATGCGTCGTCAGTCATGGTGAGGAACGTATCAGGTGGATCGAAAACGAACGAGATCCGGCAGACTACGTCGTGGCGAGATCCCGAGACGAATCTTCCTTCTGTGTGCCCGACCGGGCCTGTTTTGCGAGAAGCGACGGTACGGCGGCAAGGGTGGTGAACCCCTCGGCGTCTCGTCCGTCCCAGAGGGCATTCTCTTCCCCGTACGTGGCCATACTGGCATCAAACATGGAGTGCGGACTGCTCACGCCCTGCACCTGCAGATTGCCCTTGTAGAGCTTCACCGTGACGGTGCCGGACACAACGTCCTGGCTGTTGTCGAGAAATGCCTCTACGTCCCGCATTACGGGGTCGAAGTACTGACCCTCGTGCAGCAACCGTCCATAGAAGGCGCCCATTTCGTCCTTCTGTACCTGCTGCCACTTCGAGAGCACCACCTTTTCGAGCTCACGGTGGGCCGTAATCAGAATTTTTGCCGCCGGCGCCTCGAATCCGATGCGCCCCTTGATGCCGAGAATGGTATCCCCAACGTGAATGTCGCGTCCCACACCGTGCTGCCCCCCTGTATCGTTCAGCGTTTCAACCAGCTCGACCCCTCCCATCGACTCGCCGTCCAACGCCACCGGTAGGCCATCTTCAAAGGTAATTGTGAGCTCCATCGGATCGTCCGGCGCCTCCACGGGCGGTACCGTATCCGGATAGGCGTCTTCCGGCAGCGGCTGCTCGCTGGTGAGCGTTTCCTTGCCGCCGATGGTGGTGCCCCACAGACCGCGATTGATGGAGTAATCGGTCGTGTCGGCTGGCACCGAGAAACCGCGCTCCTCCAAGTAGGCCGTAGAGTCCTTGCGGCTCAGGCCGTGACTGCGAATCGGCGCGATGACGTCCAGGTCGTCGCCCACCAACTGCAACGCCACGTCAAACCGCACCTGATCGTTGCCCGCTCCAGTAGAGCCGTGCGCAATCGTCGACGCCCCGACCGTTTTCGCCACCTCGGCTACGCCCCGCGCCTGCACGATGCGCTCCGGTCCCACGCAGAGGGGATAGACGCCCCCGCGCAGCACGTTGCCTTTGATGAGATGGCTCAGGTGATCGTCATAGAGGGCCTGACGTCCGTCCACGACGTGATGCTCTGTGGCTCCGAGCTCCGTCGCTCGCGCCGCAATGGCCGATCGGTCCGCCTCCGTCATTCCTCCGGTATCGACCGTCACGGTGTGCACGGACGTGTCGTAGGTTTCTTGGAGGTACGGGACGCAAAACGAGGTATCGAGGCCACCACTGAAGGCAAGAACAAGGGCCATGGAACGTGAGAGAGATTGAAAAAAAGCGTTGAGACAAATAGAAAAGGCGCTGGCTCGGAGGAACCAGCGCCGTCAACGGCAGCGTCAAATGTCGGTAGCTATCCGATCATTGCTCGTCTAAAGCGCCGGGTCCACAGATCTGCACGTACGACGGTCGGAGCCGTCGTGCGAAGAATCGTCGTCGGGACGTACGGGCGCTATGGATCGGGTTGCGTTTCATGGTGACACTACGGTACGGGTACGAAGAGAGTTTGTCAACGGCGATTGCCCCCATTTTGATGACGAAACGATGAAGGGAAGCGCTTTCGAGGCCGCGCACCAAAGAACAATTGTAAATGTATCGACAAATGTCTCCGCAGATGTGTCGATTACTGCGGAGGAGCGTTGAGCGCACCCGTTACTTCAACCGAGACGTCGTCGCTGGGGCTTTCCACACGCGTCCCCTCCATCTGAAAGGTAAACGTGGCCCCCACCTGCTCCTCGTTGATGTAGGTTAAATTGAGAGATCCGTGGGTAGACTCGAAGTGCATATCGCGGAGCGCAAGAAACGCAATCACCCCCGGCGGGCTTCCCGAACGGTCGAGCCCGAAGAGCTCCGCCTCCACAACCTCATAGGTGCGCAAGTCGAGCGGCTTCGGCTCCAGTTCAATGGAGAGGCCCGGCCCCTCCTTCGCCCCCATCTCCAGTCCCACGATCGCCCCGTCGTCCATGCGGTAGTGGGCGGCTCCCGACAGCGTGTCGGACACAGTGCCGTCCACATAGGCCGTAAAGCGACCGGACGCAACATCAGGCGGATTCCCCTGCCCCTCACATCCAGTGAGAACGAGTCCACTCACGAGAAGGAGCAGTCCGTAACGTACCGTGCGACAATCGAAGGGCATGCTGAAGACGTACTGATTCTGAGCAGATCGGCATTGCGGATTGCCGCCCGTCCGAGGGAACCCGCACACCGCTGTACAGGGTACGGATCACGCTCCTGCGTTACAATTACTCGTTCCGATTCTGCCCGATTCTCATGCCCGCCCCCGTCGCCCTGGAATCCAGTGTCATTGCTCACGGCCTTCCCCACCCGGCCAATGTCGAAACGGCACTGCAGCTGGAAACCATCGTTCGGGCGGAGGGCGGCGTTCCCCAAACGGCGGGATGTGTCGACGGACATCTACGAGTCGGCCTCTCTGAGGCGCAGATCCGCCACCTCGCAACGGCCGACGACGTGCAAAAAGTCAGCCTCCGCGATCTACCGGTCGTTGCGGCGGAAAATGCCGATGGGGGCACCACAGTTGCCGCTACGATGCACCTGGCCTATCGTTCAGGAATTGAGGTGATGGCCACCGGTGGAATTGGGGGCGTCCATCGCACAACGCCTCCTGAGCCGGCGTGGGACGTAAGCGCAGACCTAGAGGCCCTTCGCCGCACGCCAATGACCGTTTTCTGCTCAGGCCCAAAGATCATTCTCGACCTTCCGGCCACCCGCGAGGTTCTGGAATCGTACGGCGTGACGGTCGTAGGCTACCAGACCGATACGATGCCTGCCTTCTACAGTCCCTCTAGCGATTGCCCCGTGGACGTACGCTGCGACGCCCCATCGGATATCGCCACCCTCATCCGGAACCGCGATCGTTTCGGTCTCGATGCCGCCCTCCTCATCACAGTCCCTCCGCCGAAAGACGCCGCCATTCCACGCCCCCTTCTTGAACCGGTCCTCGAACGTGCCGTTGCCGATGCCGCCGACCGTGACCTCCGAGCGGAAGCAGTCACCCCCTTCCTGCTGGAGCGCCTGCGCCAGATCAAAGGGGAGCGCATTGTGGAAACCAATCGCGCGCTGCTGCACCGAAACACCAGACTCGCAACCCAGGTGGCCCACATTCTCGCCTGAGCCTCACACTTCTGCCTTCACCTCTTCGAGCCGCGCCTTCACCTCTCGGTCCACCTCTTCTACCTCCATCGGGATGTCGTCCGAGATGGGAACCATATCGAGAATGAGCCGCGCGCTTCGGCTGTACGTAAAGTAGTTGTAGGCCCAGTTCACAAATGCACTGAGCCGATTTCGGAAGCCTACGAGCTTCGCGATGTGGATTACAACCCAGATCAACCACGCAAACACTCCCTTGAACGTAATTCCGCCCGCAAACTCAGCGACCGCAGCGTTTCGCCCAATCGTCGCCATTTGGCCGTAGTCACGGTACGAAAAGGCCTCCGTCTCCGCCCCATCGAGCCGACGTCGAATCTGCGATGCAGCATGACGCCCACTCTGAAGCGCCACCTGGGCCAACTGCGGCTCGAACCCATCGGCTCCCTCAATGGCCGCCATGTCGCCAATCGCATAGACCGAGGGGCATCCCGGCACGCTCAGATCCGGCTCAACGACCACCCGACCGTCGCGGGCCTGCTCGGTGTTGAGCATGTCGGCCACCGGACTTGCCTTGACCCCTGCCGCCCAGATGAGCGTCTGGGAGGGAATCGTGGAGCCGTCGTTGAGATGAACCGCCTCCGCGTCCACTTGCTCAACCGCCGTATTCGTGAGCACCTCCACGCCCCGCTCCTCCAACACACGCTGCGTGTACGTCTGCAACGACTGCTGGTATGGCGGGAGCAGGCCATCCTGCATCTCCAGTAATATACAGCGCGCCTGCTCCCGAATGTCGAAATCGGCAAAGTCGTCATTGAGCGTATCGAACAGCTCAACGAGCGCCCCCGCCATCTCGACTCCCGTGGGGCCGCCGCCCACGACAACAAAGGTGAGTGCCCCAGACTGCCCCTCTCCGCCCCGGCGATCATAGCGCTCAAACTGGCGGAGAATGTGATTGCGCAGGTTGACGGCGTCGGGCACGTTCTTGAGCGGGTACCCATGCTCGCGCACACCCGGAATGCCGAAGTCATTGCTTACCGCCCCGGCCGCAAGAATCAGAAAATCGTACCCGAGCGGATCGCCCCCCTTCAAGTGCACCCGCCGAGCGTTCGTGTCGATCCCGACGACGGTACCGAGTCGAAAGTGCACGGTGTCGTTTCCCTGAAAAATGTTGCGCACATTGTGCGCGATGTCGTCCGGCTCCAACCCTGCCATTGCCACTTCGTAAAGGAGCGGCTGAAACTTGTGGTAGTTATTTCGATCGACCAGTGTAACGCGAACGGGGGCGTCACGGAGCGCTTTCGCCGCTTCAAGCCCACCAAACCCCGCCCCAACAATGACGACGTGCGGACGCGTCGCAGAGGACGCAGGAGTATCAACCGGCATAGAAGTACCGTCTTTTTATGAGGAGACCAAACGTAGAGATGATAACCTGATGGACTGGTCTGAACGCCTCTCCCCCGCAAAGTATTCCTGCAAACAGGAAACGATTCAGGTTTATTACGGTCCACCAGATGGATTCCAGGCGACCCTGAGTGGAAATCTGTTCAGGATGCGGACATAGAGGGGCACCGTCTCGTGTCCCTGCCTCTCCAGCTCGGTGTAGAGATGTCGACGGGACGACCCGAGCCCCTTCCGCCGTCACCTCCCGAACGGCTTGTGCCCAGGCCGAAACCTGTCCCTATCCACTGAACGTGTCGGCAGTTGAGATCTTCCTCCGGGGGCCCCAACGCCCCCTCCTCGACTCGCTGTGACAGAACTGCGCTGGCAACAGACGGGCACCTACCACGTCATCAGCGAGTCGCGATAGGCCGCGGCCTGCTCCGACTGCCCCAGCGCCGTATACACTTGCGCGAGTTCACGAAGGGCCCGCTGGCTAAGCGGCGCTCGGAGCCCCACCTGCTCCCGACGAAGCCGGTAGCCTCGATCAAGCAGCGATTCTGCTCGGCGCCACTCCCCACGCTTAGCGTACAGCTCCCCCTTCCCTACATACGTAATAGCCTTCATTCGCGTAAGGTTCACCGTTGTGGAGTCCGACGGGGTTTGCCGCAGCGCCCGGGTGCCCGCTTGCAACATCCGCTGAGCCTCCTCGAGCCGCCCCCGCTCGACGAGACACAAGGCGTATCGGACACGCGTGTTATGTGTCCAGATATGATCCGGGCCGTGTGCATCAGCCCGGTAGTGAACCGCCTTTCGCAAAAGCGGTTGTGCCTCCGCCGACTGTCCCATATTGTCCAGGAGATGTCCCATCCGTTGATATGCGGTAGTTACGGACAGGTGGGGAGGGGCATGCCGGTTCGTCACGACGTTCAGATTCGTCTGGGCCACCGACAGGGCTTGTTCGTACCGTCCCCGGTGGATGAGCGTCTTGTAGAGGTTATCTCGGGCTCGTCGCGCGCGCGGATGAGCCCGCCCCATTTCCTTCGAAGCGATTGAGAGTGCTTTTCGGTAGTAGGTAGCCGCCGCTACATTTTCCCCTTTGATGCGGAGAAGGTCTCCAAAATTATTGTACGCCGTGACCTCCTCCGTTGAGGTGTACCCCGTCTCCTCTTGCATCTTCCGAAGCCCCGCCCGGTAAAGGGCCTCGGCCTCGTCGTGCTGTCCTTGTCGCTGCACGATGCGGGCCAGATCCATCTGGTCGAGGGACAATCCGTGGTAGTGTCCCCCCTCTCGGCGGCGCCGCAGATCGATCGCCTTTCGCATAAGCACCTCTGCGGAGTCGGGACGCCCCTGCATCGAAATGGTCTGCGCAAGACCTTCCAGAATATCGGCTCGGTACGCATCCGAGCGGAGATGACGACTCATCGAGAGGGCTTCCTCGTACAACGGACGGGCCTCCCAGAACCGCTGCCCGCTCCGTCGCGTGTCGGCCACATGCACCAGACTCGCGGCCAGGTCGGGATGGGGAGGCGAGAGGTGTCGTCGCCGAAGAGCAAGCGAGTGTTGCAACAGCGAATCGGCCTGACTCCACTCGCCAATGCCTCGCGCGGCTTGCCCCAACGCATCCAGCATTTCGGCCTGCACGAGGGGCCGATTTTCCAGCCGCTCCACACGAGCCAACCCGCGCCGCACGAGGGTGCGGGCCGTTACAGTGTCGGGGGCTCCATCCGGCGTGCCCGCACTAAACAGATTCACGAGGTACGACGACACGATCTCAGCCTTCTGTGCTTCGCGCCGGGCCCGTTCACGCTGCTGAACGAGGAGCGCCCCGAACGTGATGACCAGTCCCAAAAAGGCAAGCGCAATTCCGACTCCCCACCGATTGCGCTGCACAAACTTTCCCATTCGGTAGCCAAGGGAGGCCGACCGGGCCTCGATGGGCTGACCGTTACGGTAGTGCTCCAGATCTCCGAGCAACGCCTCAACCGAGGCGTAACGACGGTCTTCTTCTTTCCGCATCGCCGTCTGCACAATCGTATTCAGATCCCCTTCCAGCACGTGCCGAAGCTGTCGGGTCGTGGTGCTCCGCGCCGCACTAATAGCCTCGGGCGTCGCAGGACAGTCGGCCTCGTCCGCATTTTCGCGCGCCTGGGACACGACCGTTGAGGGACGACACGGGGTTGTGTCGAGAATAGCACGCTCCATATTCCGCCGATCCGATGCCTCGAAGGGACGATGGCCGGTCAGCATTTCGTAGGCAAGCACGCCCAACTGGTACACGTCGGTGGCGGTGCTGACCGCCTCGCCCCGTATCTGCTCGGGGGCGGCGTAGGCCGGGGTCATGGGACGCACGCCGGTGCGCGTGTCGGGGAGTGTGATGGCGGCGCTGTCATCCAGTAGCTTGGCAATGCCAAAATCCAAAAGCTTTACCGTCCCCTCGTCCGTCACCAGCACGTTGGAGGGCTTCAGATCGCGATGGACAATCAAATTCCGATGCGCGTGCTGAAGGGCCATCCCCACGTCCTGCAACAGTGAAAGGCGCTCCGGAATGGAAAGGGTGTGCTCGTCAGAGAAGGACGTGATCGGCTGTCCGTCCACGTACTCCATGACGAGATACGGCACATCATCCTCCGTCAACCCACCATCAAGCAGCGCGGCTATGTGGGGATGCTGAAGTTTTGCAAGCACCTGCTGCTCCAACCGAAAGCGGCGCCGGGCCGCCTCCGTGTCGAGCCCAATCCGAAGTAGCTTTACCGCCACCGTGTGCTCAAACCCGCCGTCCGTTCGCTCCGCGCGGAAAACACGACTCATGCCCCCGCGTCCAATCTCCTCCTCCAGCCGGTACGGCCCTACTTGATGGGAGGGAGCCGCCAGCGGATCATCGGCAATGCTTTCCCCCTCCTCCGGCTCGTAGGCCGGGGCCGCAAAGGCGACCGCCTCCTGGTTGAGAAAGTCAGGTGCCTCGGCCTCGGCCGCCAGCAGCGATTCGAGTTCAGCCCGGAGCGCGGGTTGGCCTTCGCACGCCTCCGCCACGAATGCCTTTCGTTCCTCCGGTGTGCGATCAAGCGCCGCGTCGAAGAGGCGATCCAGCTCCTCCCAGTCTGTATCAGAGAGTTCTGTCATCACTCAGGAATTCGATGATCGTGCCCCGTGATCCTCGCCCATCAGTGCCGAGCGTCCCTCATCCGCGGTGCACTGTGCTCGTCGCGTCCCGCCCGTCGTGGCTGCCCCTTCTCGCTGCTAGGACGAGGCTCCTTCCCCTCCACTGCTCTCCCGCTCAATGCCATACCCCGAGAGCTCACGGGCCAGCCACGCCTGAGCCTTCCGCCATTCGCGCCGCACCGTGCGTGTGGACACGTCCAACACGTCGGCAATGGCGCGCTGCGTCATTCCTCCGAAGAACTGATACATCACAATTTGAGCCTTCCGCGGATCGCGGTCCGAGAGACGAGTGAGCGCCTCATCCAGTGCCAACAGGGTCTCGCCCCGCTGATCGACCGGAATCTTCCCTTCTTCCAGCGACACCATTGGCGCGTCGCCGCCCCGCTTCTCGGCCGTTTGCTTGCGAAAATAGTCAATTAGAATCTGCCGCATGACACGGGCCGAAAGCGCCTGAAAATGTGCCCGGTCCGACCACTCCACGCGCGACTGGTCGATCAGCTTCAGGTAGGCCTCGTGTACCAGAGCCGTCGTGGTCAGCATGTGCCCCGCGGGACGCTTCTGAAGGAGTCGATGCGCGATTTCCCGGAGCTCATCGTGTACCTTTGGCACCAGTTCATCTAGGGCCTCTTTGTGGCCCCGTCGACTCTCGACGAGAAGCTGCGTAGTATCGGACGACTCGGCCATTGCGAGAGGTGCACTTGGCGAAAGGAAAACTCAATGTCGCTGCGAACGGCGGAAAGACATGATGGAATTAAGATCCGGCGAAGCAGCGCACTCATCATAGCCAAACCCCGGCGGCACGTTCCGTGCGTGTCCGGATGTCGGTCTGTTCTTCGTACTGGAGGGTGAGGAGGCAAAACCAGGGCTTCATCCGCTACTCGCCTCCTCTCTTTCATAATCGTTTCGGTTCTCCGACTTCAGTGGGGCCCTCTGTCGCCAGCAGAGGTGAAGTTGCGGAGAGCCGAACAGGGACGGCGGACCGTGGCGATCTCGTCTTGTCTTTGCCACGGCTTCTCACTTCTCTCTTCCGCCGTCCCTCCCCTTTTTGGGGATCGTCCGCCCTCCCGTCGTGAAGGCCTGTCGATGTGATACTGCCAATGCGTATCGGTAGGATGTGGGGCACGAAAAGCAACACGTGATGGCAACCGGCTCCGCACATTCCGATTCAAAGATCTCCTTTTACTCCACCCACACGGTTTTCGCGTTCACGAATTCTCGAATGCCGTGGTGCGACAACTCGCGGCCATAGCCGCTGTCTTTGATGCCGCCGAATGGGAGACGGGGATCGCTCTTCGTCATTTCGTTGACGAACGCACAGCCCACCTCCAGATCGCGGGCCATCCGCTCTCCTTTTTCCTGATCCTCGGTAAAGATGCTGCCGCCAAGCCCGAAGCGTGTATCGTTGGCGAGGGCAACAGCGTGATCAGTGTCCTCCGCCACCACCACGGATGCAACCGGTCCAAAGATTTCCTCTTCGAACGCCACGGTACCCGGCTCCACCTCCGTCAGGACCGTCGGTGCGTAGTAGATTCCCTCCCGGTCGATTGTATGCCCTCCTGTGGCGGCGACAGCCCCCTGTCCGATGGCACGCTCCACCTGGTCGTGAATGCCCTCCCGCAGATCCTTTCGAGCCAGCGGCCCGATGTCCGTCGAGGCCGCCATCGGATCTCCAACTGTTAGCGCCTCCACCTCGTCGATCAGCCGCTCCGTGAATGCATCGGCCACTGCAGCCTCCACAATGAACCGCTTGGCTGCAATGCAGCTTTGTCCGTTGTTCTGCATGCGCGCCGTGCAGCCCACCGAAGCAGCCTCCTCCAGGTCCGCATCCGCGCACACGACGAACGGATCGGAGCCGCCGAGCTCCAGCACCGTCGGCTTTACGTGAGCCGCAGCCTGCTGCGCGACGGCTTTGCCCGCCCCAACGCTACCGGTCAGTGTGGCTGCCCGCACGCGCCGGTCGCCCAGCACCTCGCCCACGGTTTCCTCATCAATAAGGAGCGTCTGCAACTCGTGCTCCGTAAAGCCGGCATCCTGCAGAACGTCCTCGATCGCAAGGGCGCATCCGGTAACGTTGGGGGCATGCTTCAACAAAATCGAGTTGCCGGCCATGAGGGCAGGGGCCCCAAACCGAAGGACCTGCCAAAACGGAAAATTCCACGGCATGACGGCCAGGACGGGGCCGAGCGGCTCGTAAGCGACATAGCTCTTCTGTGCATCGGTCTCGACGGGCTCGTCGGCCAAAAACTCGGCGCCGTTTTCAGCATAGTAGCGACACACCCAGGCACACTTCTCCGCCTCTGCGACGGCCTGCGACAGCGGCTTGCCCATCTCTCGGGTCATGAGTTTTCCGTACTCTTCGGCCCGCTCCTCGAGCAGATCAGCCGCGCGATTCAGGCGCTGTGCCCGCTCCTCGAACGACCGCCACCGATTGGCCTCAACGGCCGACTGGGCCTGATCGAGCCGGGTGTCCAGTTGGTCGGCTGTATGTGCCGAGTAGCGACTGACCTCATCGGTGGTAGCAGGATTGACGGAGACAAATTCCATGGCGGACGAGACTTTGGAACGCAGAGGTGAACGGCGATTGCACGACCGCCCCCCAATCCGTGATCCAAGACCGCACCCGAGCGCCCTCCGAAGTGAACGGCTCTCCGGATGATTCGTAGGGAAAGAGATCGTGGCTCCATTTCTGATTCCCGTCCTTCTGTCATGTCGTTCTCTCCGCCCCAGGATGTCTCACGGGCCCAGATTGAAGACCTCATCGGCCAGTCGGTCGAGGATCTTTCATTCTATCGGCGTGCCCTCACACACCGCTCTGTTCTTCGGGATCCTTCTGACCGCTCCCTGCGGTCCAACGAGCGTCTCGAATTTCTCGGGGATGCGCTCATTGACCTCGTGGTAAGCGAGGCCCTGTACCAGCAATTCCCCGAAAAGAACGAAGGGGAACTCACGCGACTGCGCGCCAAGCTTGTAAGTGGGTCGGCTCTCGCCCAGTACGCTCGCCGGATGGAATTGGGCCTGCATGTGCTGATGAGCGAGAACGCAGCCCAAACCGAGGGACGCGACAATCCAAACATTCTTGCGGACGCGTTCGAGGCAATTGCCGGGGCCCTCTACCTGGATCAGGACTACGCTGCTGCCGCGCAGTTTGTCCACGAGCGTGCGCTAGAGCCCTTCGACTTGGAAGACGTGGCTGCCCAGGACGAAAACTACAAGAGCCAATTGCTTGAACAGATGCAGGCCGAAGGACGTCCGCAACCGACCTACCGGGTAGTCCATGAAGAAGGCCCAAGCCACAACAAAACCTTTACCGTCGAGACCGTCGTGGGCGATACGACCTACAAACAGGGCACTGCCGGAAGCAAGCAGCAGGCCGAGCAGGAGGCTGCCCGCCGAACGCTCGAGTACCTGTAGCTCGTCGCCTCAGCACCTCCCCCTTCTCCTGCTCGTTCTGGACAGAACCGGAGCATGAAAGGCAAATGAGCATCCGTCGCCCATTAGCCACGGCCGGTGCGATTGAATCGGCTTGGAAGAGCTCCCAAAATGCTAGACACGATCCCCCTCGTTGCTCTGAATTGGATTCAGAGTCCATCCGACGATCGTTCTGACCTCCTCATTCGGCGAGAGGGACTCTGGCAATCTAGATGACCGAGATCAAGTCTGGACACCTCAGTTGCTGGGAATCTCTGTAGGATTACGAAATTAACCGCAGTACGATACTGCTTTCTTTGCATGTCTCCGTTCCTTCTCGTGAGGATGTGCATTTTTGGCCGGATCCAAAAATGCACGAAAAAGATCGCGGCTGTGAAGAAAATGCCTGACCTCTACTTCGGTCACGCGGAAATTCTTCGAAACTCGCTCCTGGCAATCTGAAATTGCCTCGCTCAGACAGCGAAGAATTTCCAGGGCGCGCTTCCTCCGAGAGGTCCGGGCGGCATTTTATTTAATGAGTCGCTACGCTCGTCTCTTCAAGGCCGGAAGAGTCTTTCTTTCCCTGGTGTCCCGCAAGAAGACTGCATCCGGCGTTTAATCTCATAAAGTCACACAGATTCCCTGGAGCGACGAAGGTGCAGTTTTCTGACGTATGGGAGGTGTTCAATAGCACCACCCGTATTAGCACTCCAACCTGCAATTGCCTGGCCCCTCCTTGCTTTATTGATTTTCAATATGGGGCTTCCTAATGTACACGTCCTCCATCCTCCACCACCCACTCTCTTCGAGTTATGAGTTCGTCAATGGATCGTCGCGACTTCGCAAAAATCTCCGCCACGGCCTTCGCGGGACTCAGCCTTGCCCCTACGTTGGGCTTCAGCACGGGCCCAGCCGCCGAACACGCTCCCCTCTACAAAATCTCGCTGGCGCAATGGTCTCTGCATCGGCATTTGTTCGACGGGGACCTGGACAACCTGGATTTTGCGCAAACGGCCCGGGAGGAGTTCGACATCGGCGCAGTCGAGTATGTTAACCAGTTCTTCATGGACAAGGCCACCGACCAGGGCTACCTGAAGAAGATGAAGAAGCGCGCTGCCGATGCGGGGGTCACGAACGTGCTCATTATGTGCGACGGGGAAGGAGCCCTTGGAGACGCCGATCCCGAAAAGCGGGCACAGGCCGTCGAGAATCATCACAAGTGGGTCGACGCCGCCAAATTCCTGGGATGCCACTCGATTCGCGTGAACGCTCGCAGCAGTGGAAGTTGGGAAGAGCAGAAAAAGCGCGCGGCTGAAGGGCTTCGACAGCTTACCGAGTACGCCGCCCCGAAAGACATCAGCGTGATTGTCGAAAATCATGGGGGCCTCTCTTCCAACGGGGAATGGCTAGCTGAGGTAATGGAGACGGTGGATCACGAGCACTGCGGGACACTTCCGGACTTCGGCAACTTTACGATCCGGGAGGGTGAGACGTACGACCGATACAAGGGCGTTCGCCAGCTCATGCCGTACGCGAAAGGCGTGAGTGCCAAAACCCACGAGTTCGACGACAGTGGGAACGAGGTGCACACCGACTACGAGAAGATCATGAGCATCGTGCTCGACGCCGACTATCACGGGTACGTAGGCATCGAGTACGAGGGCGATCAGCTTGGGGAGTATGAGGGCATCCGGGCCACGAAAAAGCTCCTGACGCAAACCCGGAAACAGCTTCAAGCAAAATACGGATGACCTCGGATCCGTCCCCCCGAGTGTACATGTGGAATAGTCTGAAGCGTCGTTGGACTCCAACGGCGCTTCGGTATTTCCTGGGGACGTCCGCGTTGGCGTACGTCTCCCCACAGCGGATATGCCTACCGTCTTCTCTTTCTTTATCCACCCACTGTCCCTGCCTCAATGTCCTCCCTTTCTTCTGAACTCGACCTTGCTCTCAGGCTGGCCCGTACCGCTGAGGACGAGATCCTTCCCCGCTTTCGTACGGTCACCTCCACCCGCAAGCCGGACGGCACCGAGGTAACAGAAGCGGACCGGGAAGCGGAACGCTCCATGCGCGAGCACCTGGCCGAGGCCCGACCCAATCACGCCGTACTTGGGGAGGAATTCGGCGACACCGGGCCGGACGACGCCCGATTCCAGTGGGTACTGGACCCCGTCGACGGCACGGCGGGCTTTACAATTGGAGTCCCCCTCTTCGGTACGCTCGTCGCGCTACTCGAACGGGGAACGCCGGTGGTCGGGGTCATTCACTTTCCGGCGATCAATGAAACGGTCTACGCCGCGCGAGATGAAGGCTGCTGGTTCCGTACCGAGGATGAGGAGATACAAGTGCAGGTGGACCCCGTCGATACAATTGGCGATGCCACCATCACCACCACGGCTCTCCATAGCTCGGACGTCACGGCAACCGAGGACCAGACGCCCTATCGGGTCACCGCTCTCGTGCGGGAGGCAGGCAAATTCCGCTTCGTGACGGATTGCCTCCAACATGCACTCGTGGCGCGTGGACGCACCCACGCAGCCGTCGACACGATCATGCATCCCTGGGATGTTGCCGCCCTCGTTCCGTGCGTTCGGGAAGCCGGCGGGGTGGCTGAGCCACTCGACGACTCGGCGGACGATGTGGTGTTCGGCGGCAGCCTCATCACGGCGGGAAGTAAGGCCCTGCTGGACGACGTCCGCACTCTCCTCCAACCGACAGGCCCCGAATCAACCTGATGTCGGGACGTGGAACCTTATGCCAATTCTCGTGGATCAGAATACCCTCTGCCAGGAACTCTGAATTGATTTCGAGTGCCCACTTCAACCGGTGGAGATTCTGCCTCGGAGTGCGGGATGACGTCGTTCGCAACGATGGCGGTCTCTGTACGAACCGGAGTTCGGAAATGTACTGTCATCGTCAGTAGACGATACTATTTCGTCCTCCTCGGCCCCCGTCTACACTTCGCCCGCCGTGTACCGGACGACGCGGCGCCTGTCCTTCTCGCCATGGAAAATCGTTCAGCACGCGGGGCTGGACACGTTCCTTGGGAATCCCTGGACCGGATGATCGCTCCTTGATGGCCCTGTGGCTACAGCATCCCTCCCCACTCTCTTGATTCCGCCCCGTCGCCCCATCATCTTCATGCCCACCCATGTCCCTGCACATTTCCCCGATTGATCATGCACCATCGCCTCGCAACGCTGGACTTGCACTTCCAAGATCGGGCCCACACCATCGCATCGTACCTTCTGCCCCACGATGACGGCGCGGCATTGGTCGAGACCGGCCCCGCCTCTACTGCTCCCATGTTGCAGGCCCAGTTGGCCGACCACGGCCTCACTCCGAACGACATCTCGGAGGTTCTTCTCACACACATCCACCTCGACCACGCGGGGGCTGCCGGCTGGCTGGCCGCCGAGCACGGCGCCACGATCTACGCACATCCGAAGGGTGCCCCCCACCTTGCCAATCCCGAACGACTGCTCCGCAGTGCGAGGCGAATCTATGGGGATGACATGGATCGCCTATGGGGCAAGACCCGACCGGTACCGGAGGAGCAACTTGCCGTGCTGGAAAACGGCGACACGCTGTCGATTGGAGGCGTAGACGTGACGGCACTCGAAACGCCGGGCCACGCCTCCCACCACCATACCTATGCGGTGGGAGACGTGCTTTTCACCGGCGACGTGGGCGGCGTGCGGCTTCCCGGGAAGACGTACGTGGAGTTGCCGCTCGCCCCACCGGAGGTGCGTCTCGACCTCTGGCGAGAAAGCCTTCTCCGCATCCGGACAGCGGTTCAGCATCACGACATCACCCACCTCGCCCCCACGCACTTCGGCGTCTTTGACGACGTGACATCCCACCTCGATCGACTGTCGGCGGCTCTCGAGGCAGCCGATGCGTGGGTGGACCGAACCCTTCCGGAGGTCACGGACAATACCGACGCCTTGCAGGACGCCGTCTCTGCGTGGATGCGTGAGCAGGCCACAGCCAATGGAATTGACGACGAGACGTGGGAGCTGTACGAGCTAGCGAACCCGAGCTGGATGGCGGCCCTTGGGCTACGGCGATACTGGAAGAAACACAAGGCCCCCTCTTCTTCCTGATTCCGGACGTCGACGCCCGAAAACGACTCCTCCGCACCAGAGAACGCTCCGGCCCATCTGCTCGATTTATTCTCCCCCCGCCTCCGGAAGCGAAATCTCAGGCTCGTCCGGGTGCGGACGATAGAGCAGGGCCGTACCGCCAATGGTACGCACCACGAGCACATCATCGAGCGCACCGGCGACGGCTTCGGCCAGGTCTCGCACGTCGCGCGGGGCATTGTCAAGCACACGAATGGTCACAAGCTCTCTCGTGTTGAAAGCCTCGGCAATGGCCTGCTCCACTGCCTCGGTCAACCCCTCTTTTCCAATGTGAATAAGAGGGTCCTGCCCATGCGCAAGAGAACGGAGGTGAGCACGTTGACGGGAGGTGAGTCGGTCGGGCATGGCAGTTGGTGCAATTGCGCAGAAGAACGGACGGCCTCAACGGGTCGCTGCGGCGTACGTGCCGCGTTCGCGGGAAGATGCGAGGGCTCCAACACAATTTCACGTGTCCGCAAATTGAATGACGCCCCACCGCCCGTTGATTAACCAATCAGGGTCTTCGGCGTTGAGACGATCGACCTGCGCCTGGTTCAACCCGGAAGCGACTTCGGCTTTGAGGGTGCGAAGGGCCAGCAGCGGCGCCGGAAAATAGGACACGACCTCCTCGAATGGCGTCGTATAGCTCCAGTGCCGGTCTCCCATCAGCCGCCGGTAGTTGGCGTCCCCCTTACTGATGAGGAGATCCGTGCGCGCAAGTTCGGCGTGCACGTTCGTCGGAAAGTCGCGGGCCGGAAGGGGCGAGGTCCAGGCATAGGCGTCGTGGAGTCGAAGGTGCCCCTCTCGAAGGGCAGTCCGTAGCCGACCGGCAAGGGCCTGGGTGGCCGGGTGGTCCTCCCTCCCAAGTCGGGTGAGGGTTGCGTGCACGTCCCGAATTGTCGCATCGGATACGAACGTGGGGTGAGCCTTGAGGTGAAGCACGAGTGGATGGGCGAGGCCGGCGGACAGAAGCCCGTCGATCATAGCAAGATCGGTGACCAGCTCAAACCCTGCATTGTCCGCCCACACGTCGATGCGCGCCGGGCGGTCGAAGGTCTCCAGATGATCGAGGGCCGCGGCTGTATCGTCGGCCAACGTGTGCTCCCTCTCCTGCCCTGTCCCTATATGATCCGGGCCCTCTGCATCGGCCGCCCACATGCTGAGATCCGCCTGATTCCCCCAGAGGGCCGTCCGCACAAGGCGGACGAGTTCCTCACGACCCGTCCCTGCCGACAGCGCCTCGGCTCGCCCCTGGGCTAGTGTGCGAATGGCATCGAGAGACGCCGTGTAGCCCTGCTCCTTCTGTCGCGTGAACGGATCGGACCATCTCCCGGGACCAGACTGAAAGTACCCAGTGGCTTCCATGATGCGGCGGTAGAAGTACGTTTCGCCAAAGAACCACGGGACCTCCAGCCACGACTGTCCCTCGTAGGGCGCAATTCGCTCGTTCCAGAGCGTCTCATCGGGGGCTCCTGGATCGTCCAGCCGCCGGATGGGGCCCTCTGGAATCTCGTCGATCAGGGCCTGGATCCGGTCGGTGATGCTGGCCGGAGCGTCATTTTCATCAATGACCCGACGCGCGATGCGCGGCCATCGGACAGTAATGGTATGATGAGCAAAAGAGTCTGCGTCCGTGCCTCGAAGGGGCGGGGGACGATCGTTATCAGTCGACAGGCGATTCACGAGCACGGAACGATCTGAGAAAAAGCATCGGGACGGCTCCCGTAACGCTCCTGTGCGCTTGGGCGTTCATGTTCAAAGTCAAAGATTGCAGTTGTTTCCACCGCGTGTGCAACCAAACAGGTCGTTGGGGGGCGTCTCCGACCGGATCTGGGCGACGTGGCTCCCCAAATGCTCTACGGCGTTGCCCCGGGCTGATGTGCCTCTTCTTTCGCCTTCTGCTCCTCCTGTTCAATCCTCACGATGTGATCCAATCGAATAGTCGTTCCCCCATCGAGGCGAATATACTCAGCCGTGCCTTCCGTGTATAGATCGCTAATCCGCCCGGCCTGCTCAACGCACTCATCGCCCGTCTCGACAATCAGCCGACAGGGCGTGCCCCGCATCATGCGAAGCCCCAGTTCGTCGTAGAACCGGCACTCAACTGGTTGATAAGCCGCATCGGACATCACAGAGACGGTCTCTATCCTTTGGGACCCGATCGGAGACTCGGCCCCTCCAGCCTCCCAGAAGCATCACCTCAGAGCTGCTCCACCTCCTCCGGCAACTCGCCATACAGCACATTGCCGGGCGCCGATGGATCATTTGAGAGGTAAAACTCGGTAGTGGCTTCCGCCAAATCCGCCTCCGTGAGGTACCCATCGTCGTCCCGATCGAGACGGCGAAACACCGCTTCGTCCGCCTCCACATCCCAGGCCGCAAGCCAGTTCAGAAACTCCTCCTCGGTGATGCGCCCGGATCCCGTTCGGTCGATGGCTCGGAAGGTGTACCGGGCCGCTTTCTGCAAGTTTGAAATCGACTGGCGATCGCTCCCCATGCTCACCGCGACCTTAAAGCGGGCCCAATACATCCGCCACTCCTCCCGCGTGATCTGCCCATCATCGTTTTCGTCCGCAAGGGTCGAGAGATGCTGCCACCACTGCATCACGCGCCGACGCAGTTGTGCCCGTTCCTCGCCGTCGGACACGTCGAGGCTCTCTGCCAGCCGATCGGCTCGCTCTCGAAAGTCCGCAGCCTCAATGACCCCGTTGTCGTCTTCGTCAATGAGATCGAAGTAGTAGGCCGCCTTTCGTCGCTGTAGATCGCCAAGCATGAATAGGGTCCGATGTGCGTGAGAACCGACGAAATTGAGAATTGGACTACCGGAAAATGGACAGAAAAGAAGATGTAGGGCGAAAAACGGAGTTCTGAGCCGCGGAGTTTCTTTTTCAATTCTGAGAGGACGTTCGCCCCCGCTGTCCCATACTGCAACTCGATCCGCAAATGTGCGACTGCTGCAACAATTCGCGTCCCACCGGATCGGCAGCGGAACCGGTTTCGTAACGTGAGCACGAATTGTCAAAGGGCTCGACTGGCTCTCTCCATTGTCTCACCGACGAACCGCTCCCGTTTCATGTCGAACAGCAAAGGGTGGATTTTTGCCGCCGGCGTATTGGCGCTTGCCCTCTCTCTTTATCTTTGGTTCAGCGGCAGCAAGCAGGCCGGCATTTTTGTAGGACTCTGGGTACCGTCGCTATGGATCCTCGCTGATCTCGTTGAGAAAACCGAGGTTATGTCCGAATGAATGTTCTCGTCGAGTACTTTGGGCTCCTCATTTTTGCGTTTGTCGTACTCGTCGGCGGCCTCGTAGCCCTCCCTGAGATGACGGCTGCCCCCCAAACGTCCGTTCGTGAAATTCTGGGGCTTGGCCTGGCCTTTATCGTCATCGCGGGAGGCTTTTCGTGGTACTACTTTGCCACCACTCCCCAAGATGTCGCCGGAGGCGAGCCGCCCTCCTCTCGACAGGCGCCTCGCCAGTAGCCTCCGTCTTTTCTGCCACACTCAGGTCTCGCTGTACAGGTCGTCGACAAACGCCTTAAACCAAGGCGGACGCATCACAAGAACGTATGCCACTAGGAATGGCACGATGGGCACCATAAACAGCAGGAGATCGAGCGCAACGATTCCGAGCGCGAGCACCCAGATGGTTTGTTCTGACATGGGAGGGATTTCGCTAGTTTGATGTAGAAGCAGGTGCCGGTCTCCCCCGACTCTTCTGACTCCCTGAAGGCCCTGAAGGTCAACATTGCCACGTGCCCTCAGATGTCTCTATTGTAAAATCGCCCCTGCAGGATTCCGTTGGAACGGAAGAGGTGCCCCTTTCCACTTCAGACTGTCCACCGGCGCTCCCCGCCTTCCTGCAGTTTGAGGATTCCGTGAGACAACTTGACACTTTCGGGTTCCTTCCTTCCTATAAAGGCGTCTCATCAAGAACGACCGAGGGAACAGGCCCGATGACGTCGTGGCAACCGGGTTCGCCCCCGCACAAATGAAGGCGAGCCGTCTTGGTGCCAACTCCTGCTCCGACTCCTCAGTTCTGCTGTGGTTTTCGGAGAAAGATGAGAGGAACGCGTCGCCCGCAGTCGTGCTGCGGTTCCGGGGCTATCCTCTGTCGTCTTGGTGAGACCGATTCCTCTTCTTCGCTCACCAAGACGCGGCTGCTTCCATGGACTTCGACCCGGAGACCACGCTGTCCCGTGCCGGCCAGACTCTCGATTCTGCCCCCCGCGGCGACGGTACGTCCAGCCATTCCCCCGCCTCTCACTCGATTGAGCCGGCAGGACGAACGAACGGGACGTCTTCGCCCCGTCCTTCTTCGTCTCCCCGAACCACACTCGAACAGACGCTTGCCGATCTTGACGGCGGCGCAGGGGCTGTGGCCTGTTCAACTGGACGCTCGGCCATGGCGGCCATCACGCATCTCCTTGACGCGGATGCCCACCTTATCTGTGGGCGCGAGTGTTCTGCGGATACAGCGCAGTTCTTTTCCCACCTCGACGAACGGGGCACGCTCTCGGTCTCCTACTGCGACCCGTCCAACCTTCAGGCGCTGACGACGGCCCTCCGCCCAACCACCGCGGCGCTCTGGGTGGAAACGCCGTCCGATCTGCATCTCCGCATTGCCGATCTGGACGCCCTCTCCGAGTTCGCCGACGCAAACGACCTGCTACTCATCGTCGACAATACGGTACTGTCGCCGGTTGCGCAGCGTCCCCTCGATCTGGGCGCCGATCTCGTTGTCTACTCATCCATCCAGCGCCTGAACGGCCACTCGGACGTGACGGGGGGCGCGGTCGTGGCCCAATCGACCGCACGGGCCGAAGCGCTTGATAGCATCGCAGACGCGTACGGACTCTACGCGTCTCCCGCCGACAGCAAACTCATCCTTCGCGGCACGAAGACCCTTTCCGTGCGCGTCCAGCAGCACGAAAAGAATGCCCGCTCGGTCGTCTACGAACTCGACGCGCACCCGGCGGTGAACCGCGTCTTCTACCCCGGACTGCGCACCCATCCAGGCCACAAGGCCGCGCGCCGTCAGCAGGACGGCTACGGCAGCCTCGTCTCGATAGCGGTCGACGAAACCGTGAACATCAACGCACTTTTTCGGGCGTTTAATGTATTTTCGGTTGGGCAAGCGCGAGGCAGCGTGGAATCGACCATCGAGCATCCGGCGTCCATGAGTCGTGCCTCGAGTCCGCACGCGCCCCACGAAGGGGCTACCATTCCTCCAAATCTCGTCCGCCTCTCCGTCGGAATCGAGTCGACCGACGATCTGCTCCACGATCTGGAGCAGGCCTTCGACACCGCACGCGCTCCTGAAACTGAACCGGCTCGCCCCCCGCAACCGGTACAGACAAGAACATGAGGTCGCCGGGCGGATCGAACGATCATTCGGCTACTCTTCTCTCCGCTCACCCTTCGTATTCACGGCCGTTCGATCAATTGGGCCTCGGACATATTGCCAAAACACGCGGAGGGCCCACGTGAGTCCCATCATCAGGCTCAGGATCGCTCCGAACGGGGAGAGGCCAATGAAATCGAACCCTGCATCCGCTGAATGCAGAAGACATCTGGCCCGGATGTAGGCCTTGTTGCTAAAATCCACATCCAGAAGACAAAAACTCGAGGGGCGGTTTCCGTCCACCTCCTACTGACGATCCTTGAGTCCCTACCCATCGTCCTCCAGTTGCTCCTCCAATTCCTCGATGCTGTCCCGCAACTCAGCGGCACGCTCGAATTCCAGATTCTCGGCCGCCTCTTCCATTTCTTCCTCCATCTGATCGATGAGGTCCCGCTTCTGGTCGTCGCTCAGGTACTCAACCACCGGATCGGCCACCTCGGATGAGAGTTGATCCGGACTGCCATAGTGGTGCCGTTCGCTACTTCCCTCCCCGTCGGATTTCTCGTCGGCAATGGCCGTCCCCATCTTGATCTCGTCGGGCGACTTCGTAATCGGCTCAGGCGTCACGTCATGTTTCTCGTTATACTCGAGCTGACGCTCCCGTCGGCGCTCCGTCTCGGCCATCATTTTCTCCATCGCCTCTGTAATTTCGTCGGCGTAGAGGATGACCGTGCCATTCACGTTGCGGGCCGCGCGCCCGGCCGTCTGGATGAGCGAGGTTTCCGAGCGCAGAAAGCCTCGCTGGTCGGCGTCGAGAATGGCGACGAGCGACACCTCGGGGAGATCCAGCCCCTCGCGCAGCAGGTTGACCCCCACCAGTACATCGTACTCGCCCAGTCGTAGACCGCGGATGATGTCCACCCGTTCCAACGCGTCGATGTCGGAGTGCATCCAGCGCACATCCACGCCGTAGCTGTCGAGATAGTCGGCCAAATCCTCCGTCATCCGCTTCGTGAGCGTCGTCACGAGCACCCGTTCCCCCTTCTCGGCCCGTTTGCGGATCTCTTCCATCAGGTCGTCCACCTGATTGCCCGTGGGACGCACGTCGATCTCCGGATCGGGAATGCCCGTGGGCCGCACTACCTGCTCCACGAACACCCCTCCGCTCTGCTCCAGCTCGTAGTCAGCGGGGGTGGCACTCATGAAAATGGTCTGCGGGGTCAGCTCCTCGAATTCCTCGAACGTGAGTGGGCGGTTGTCGAGGGCCGACGGGAGGCGAAAGCCGTGCTCCACCAACTTCAGCTTGCGCTGCCGGTCGCCGTTGTACATGGCGCGCACCTGTGGGACGGTAACGTGACTCTCATCGACCACCAGCAGAAAATCATCGGGGAAATAGTCGAGCAAACAATACGGGCGCTCGCCCGGCTCTCGTCCCGTAAGGTGGCGACTGTAGTTTTCGATGCCGGAGCAATAGCCCACTTCCTGCATCATTTCGAGGTCGAACATGGTGCGCTGCTCCAGGCGCTGGGCCTCCACCATCTTGCCCTCCTCGCGCAATACCGCCAGCCGCCAGCGCAACTCTTCCTTGATGTCATCGATGGCCGTCTTGAGCCGGTCTTCGGGCGTTACAAAGATCTGCGCCGGATACAACGTAAAGGTGTCGAGCTCCTCCAATTCCCGCCCGCTCTCCGGATCGATCAGGGCAAGACGGTCGATCTCATCCCCCCAGAACTCGATACGCAGGGCCTGTTCTTCACGATAGGCCGGAAAGATATCAACCACATCCCCACGCACACGGAAGACCCCGGGCTCGAATTCAATGTCGTTGCGCTCATAGAAGAGGTCAATGAAGCGGCGAAGCAGATCGTTACGCTCCACCTCCTGTCCCCGCTCAATGGGCACGATCTCTTTCCGAAACTCTGCCGGTGAGCCAAGGCCGTAGATGCAGGAGACGCTGGCCACCACGATCACGTCGTCACGTCCGCTCACAAGTTCGGAGGTCGCCCGCAGCCGAAGGCGCTCAATGCGGTCATTGATCGCCACGTCCTTCTCGATGTAGGTGTCGCTGGGGACGATATACGACTCCGGCTGGTAATAGTCGTAGTACGAGATGAAGTACTCGACGGCATTATGGGGAAAGAACTGCTTGAGCTCGCCGTAGAGCTGCGCCGCCAGCGTCTTGTTATGACTCATCACGAGGGTGGGCTTGTTCACCTCCTCGATGACGTTTGCCACCGTGAAGGTCTTGCCCGTCCCCGTCGCCCCCAGTAGCGTCTGATACTCGTCCCCTCGCTCGATGCCGTCGACAAGCTCGCCGATGGCACCCGGCTGGTCGCCCATCGGCTCGAAGTCAGAGATCAGGTCGAATTGCCCCCCGGTCTCGGACGGTCGGGGGGCGTCTTCGGGAACGTCCGGGACTTCGCTCAACTCCATGAAGGGACGGGAGACTTGATGCTGTGGAAATTATGTGTGCCCGAGAATCGTAAAACCGATGCGAGATTGGCAGGTTGCGCATTCGCACGGCCCAACGGGAGGACGACACTCGAGATTTACAGGGATCCATTATTTGCTCTCGTCCCGCCCTCGCGAAGAGGTGCGTACAAGAGTCGCCCCAGACCTCATTCGGCAAAAGAGCAGCGCCTTGTCGGCGAGCGCGAATGCGTCCCACCGGCTTAACAGAACCAAACGGACGCAGGCGGAGGACTCAGGTAAAGTAGAATTCCCAATCGATCCGGACAATCCGTCCATTCCGAAACTGCACCACCATGGATGTGGGCGTGGGTTCCGTTTCCTGATAGATCAGCTCGCCTTTTGACGGATTACGGCGGGTTGGGGGGCCGAGCTCATCAAGCACGTGCTGCTTGCTCAGTCCCACTCGCAACCCTTCCGGCGTGGCGTACTGCGTGCTCGACAAGGAGAGACGGACGAGAAACGTCTTCGCCTCATTGGTGACGTCGTATACCAAGGCTTCGATACCCGGGTACACGAGAGTGCGAAGGGTATCGACCTTCCCCCGCACATACTGATTGCGCACCGGCTCGATCTCGATAGTCTGCGGCGTCCCCAGACGTCTGACAAGGGTCTTGTACGATACGCTCCCATCGGACTGCAGGGCCTTCTGAATGAGACGGGCAACCACATCCGAGGGAGGGCCGGTTTCTGCTCTCGGCTCGGACCGCTCTACCACCGTAGCCCCACCTGGAGGCACCGCTCCATCATCGCCCTCCGACCTGGACCGGGTCGACTCTGCGCTCGAGCAAGCACTGAGTCCCAGGCTCACCCCCAGAAGTCCGATTAGTACGTACACAAGCTTTCGCAACATGACGTCACCACTCATGGGACGCAAAGACTCTGTAAAGTATACCTCAAACGGAAAAGCGTGATTCGCGAATATGTCCCTGGTTCACGAAACCAACGAACGATCTACGCTCCTCGGCCTCTTGCTCTTCGCCCCTGGTCGTCCCCTTTGGCGACGGGTCCCACTTCCGCTCGTACCGCAAAATACGGGTCTCACGTTACACTGTCACACTCGTTTCCTCCGACTACCTTACCGAGCAGCCCCTCCGACTCAGAACGCAACGTGTTTTCCAAAACGTTCTTCCGACGTTTGTCGCAGAGAATTAACTGACTCCTGAAAAATTTGAGGGCCTCCGTGCGTTTATGGAACCGGTCCCAAATTCTGGTGCTCCTCCGTGACTGCTCGGCGAACCTCGTCCTAAACATTCTCTTCAGCCATGACCGCTTCTGATACGTCCGCCTCATCTATGACCTCTTCCCGCAGCGGCTCGAAGCACTTCTCGGCAGTCCGCATGCCCATCGAAGAGCCGATTGGGGACCTGGATGATGCCGTCCAAAAACTAAAGCAATGCTCCTCCACGGAGCTTCACCGTGCCCGGCAGCATCATCGGCGCGCCCTCGAATCCCTTGAAAACGGAGGGTATACTGCCCTTTCCGACTCAACGCGCGCCCACCTGATCGACCATCTCCGCGACAATCTGGAAGCCCTGAATTTGGCGCTGGAGCCCGATGACGCTCCTTCTTCTAGCGCCCCCTCGGGAACTGAAGAGGCCACGCCGTCCACCGATGCGGACGCGTCTTTTGCCACCCGGGTCAAGCGATTCGTTCAACGTCTCTGGTCTTCCGAACAATCGTAACGACTCATTCCTGATCTTCCGGGGTCTTGAGGAATTCCTTCTTGGCGCGTTTGGCTCGTAGGTAACGGGCCCGATAGCGGTTGGCCCCGGTTCGTACGTCGGCCTCCCGAACGTCCCCCGCCGTTCCGTCCGCCACCGCGTCAAGCAGTGTCTCCAGTTGCTCTTTTTCAGACGGGGTGAGCTGTACGGTGTAGGTCTGCTCCTCTTCGCGCTCCAGCTTCGCCCACGTGCGGGCCGCCGCAATGACCAACGAACATGGTTCTCGACATGGGAATGCCCCTTGGCCCCGGGGAACGGAAAGCTCCCGACTGGGGGTTTCGTCCCATTCCCGTCGCTTCAAACATTGCGAATCGACACAACACGCCTCCGCTACCCAGTCGACGGCCGCCCCTTCCAGTTCTTCGGTAATGGCGTAAATCCCGGTCTGGCGTCTGGTGGCCTCGGCCCAGTGCGTAACGTCTAGCTCTCCCACGCGCTCGCGGTACCAGTTCGCAATCGAGGCCGGATAAATAAAATCGACGGTGCGAACAGCTGCCGCGGCGTCAAGCTCTGGAAAGATCCACCCGGACTGCAGCGTGGGCGCCGTGGAAAGCGGCCGATAATCTCCGTCTTCGTCGTATTTTGCAAGAAAACGAGCCTCCCGCGGGCGGTTCTGCACATCGAGTCGGTCGATCGTACAGTCCGCGTCCTCCACGTGCCGAATCTCGTAGGCCCGCCGTCCCTCATCGTTTAGTTGAACAGTTAGTAGCAATTGGCCCCATTGCTGCTGGACGCCCTCGGCAAGCACCGCCCGTCGATCAGAGGGTGAGACGTCTGCATTCAGGTCTTCAAGCCTCCGGAGAAAGGCCCGTCGCGCCGAATGCTGCGGGGCCCGCCGGTGCCAGAACGCCCATTCTCGAACAGCCGCCGGATGCTCTGCAAGTCTCCCGCGAAGCTCTGCCTCTGACAACTTGGTATAGATCTCCTCCTCTACGGCAAGGTGGTATTGACCGTTCGCGTGCGTAAGGGTGAGCACCTCTGTGTTGATGCCGTGCTCTGCAGCATGGGCACGCAGGCGATCGAGGGTTGGAAAGCACATAGGAGCCGTCACCGTATGTCGAACGTGTTCCGAGTCGTGCCCTCCTGTGCCCATTCTCACCAGGAATGCGTCTGCGATCGTCCCGTGCAAACAGCAAACAGGCCCCAGTTACGACGCCGCCCTCGCATCAGCAAAATGGGACGTTGGGACCGACGCCCCGGCATCTCGGGCCCGTTCAAGAATTACGTCGGCCACGAGCGGATCCGTTCCCACAGCGCCCGTATACCAGACCCGGTGTCCGTCAACCACAGTAGGCACATCATACCCGTCCCGATAGTCGGCAGTCAGCCCGATGTCTTCCGGAATGTCTTCCTGCGTGTGGTAGCCGTCGGCAACGAACAGCGGCACCACTGCAATGTCCTCACAATCGAAATGGGCCGTGAGCTCCGACACCTTCGGCGTCTCGTCCATGAAAAGCGCCTGCACCTCCTCAAAACGGCCGTAAGCACGGAGACGCTCGGCATGGTACCGGATTGCCTTCGCCGAGTTCTCGTTGCGTTCGGTGCCGTGCCCCACCACAGCCAGGCCGACGCGGGCGCCGGCACGCTCGTCCAGCACCGTATCCGCACGATGAGCAAGAACAGCACTCATGGCGTCGTGTGTGCCCACCGGACCACAGTAGTGCACCTGCAGCTCCACGTCGCGGGGCCGAAAGGAGACCGCGGTGTCACTCTCCCCGTCGGACGCCCAGGCCTCGGGGGTCCATCCATCGAGACGCAGTTCACGGGGGAGAACCTGCTCGGTAAAGTAGCCCTCGCTGATGAACAGTGGCACGACGTACGCCTCGTCGCCATCGAGGGTGCGCAACACCTCCCGAAACGACGGCTCTTCTTTCCAGAAAGCCTCCCGAACCTCTGAGAATGCACCGGTCTCCCGAACCCGATCAGCGTGGTTGAAGGCGGGCGTGCTGGAATCCGGATTGAGGTGCGAGCCGTGTGCGGCGATCACGAGCGTCTGAGCCATGGGGCGAAGCCAGCGTGCGTGTCTAAAAACGACGTAACGGCCCTCGTCTTCAGTGTTACTTTACTCCCGCTCCTCTCTGGCGGTCCCCTCCACGATGAAATCGACCGCCCAAAAACGACTGCCCCCGATCATATGCGTCCGCTGTTACCGTTTCGGCTGGAACAAAACCACTCCCCCCCGCTCGCTTCCCGACACGAGATCGAAGCGACCGTCGCCATCGAGATCGCCCACGGCAGGCGTCGCCAGGCGCGGCACGCCCTCCCACGAGAGTGCCGTTGGGGACGAGCCAAACGACGGCTCCGTCGCCGAGCCCGTATTGCGGAGAACAAAGAGTCCTTCCTCCGCTCCGATTAACAAATCAAGGGTCCCATCCCCATTCACGTCGTGAAGAGTGGGGGCACTTCGAGATCGGGCATCACTGGCCGGGAGGATTTTCGACCGTGCCCCGAACGAGGGCTCCTCCGCCGATCCCGTGTTGCGATACAAATAGACCGCGCCGTCGGCTGCCCCGACCACAAGGTCCAGCGTCCCGTCGCCCGTGAGATCACCGAGGGCGGGCGTGGCGTGACGTCCATCCATCGCAACCGCGTCCTCGTCGAGAACCGAAAACGACCCATCGCCCGTGCCGCGATGCACCGCAATGCGCCCCTTCCACGTCCCGAGCACGAGATCGTCAACGCCGTCGCCGGTAAGATCGCCGAGCGCGGGCGCATAGTGATACGCGGACGGCAGATCGAGCGCTCCGCTCCGCCGGTAGGTCGAGTCGGTGCGGAGGAGCCGATAGAGGCGGGAGGTGGCGCCCTGCTTGGGGTCAATCTTGTTGGCGACAAGCAAGTCGGGCGTATCGTTGCCATCGAGATCCCCAACCGCCACGGCGCTCTCACTCCCAATGTCGAGCCCGCCCACGAATTGGCGGCTGCGGAGACGATAGCCATCCTGTTGGCGCTCGTAGAAGTAGAAATTCTCGGCGAGACTGGCGTTGGCGTCGTCGGCCCCACCCAGCACCCCGACAAACAGATCCAACCGTCCGTTGTCCGTCCAATCAGTTAGGGCAGGTGCGTTGTACCCGCTCGTCTTGAGGGGATTAGACGGCGGAAAGGGCTCCGGTTCCCCACTCAGAACAGGATTGCCGCACGCCCCCGTATTCTCGATCAGGAGAAGTCCCGGCTCAAAGAAGTCGCCCCAGAAGAGGTCCGGATCGCCGTCGTCGTCAATATCAGCAAACGTGAGTGTATTGGCCCCATGCCGAATCCCAATTTTCCGATTCACAATTTCGATGCCCTCGAAGTTGTCGGTCACGTGAGCAAAGGTGGGCATGCCCGTCGAGTCGGTGGCCTCATAGCGAGAAATGGTACCGTCGAGCCGCCCCAGAAAAAGGTCCAGTCGCCCGTCGCAGTCGATGTCCGTTACGTTCGGAATGTTCTGCCGGTCGGAGAAGATGGCCTCTCCACTCGGCGTCCGCATCGTGTCGGCAGAAAGCTCAAAGGAGGGATTGGTGGCGGTGCCGGTATTGTGGTACGCCCGAAGATGGCTGTACGGCTGCTCGGCCAAAAGGTCCGGCACGCCATCCTGATCGAGATCCGCAAAGCGAAACCACTCCCCAACCGAAAGATCCCGATAATCGTCACTACGCCAAACAAGGCGCGGCTTCCCCTCAATCGTGACGCGCTCAAAAAACGCCACCTGGTCGGATTTTTCCTGTACGAACAGATCCTCGTCGCCATCGCCGTCAATGTCCACAAACTGCGGACGGGGCGTGTTGAACCCTCCGTAGAACGGATTGGAGATGGGCGTGCCCGAGGCATCCATGACAGAAAAATCCGGACGCACGACTCGACGGTAGTCCTCTGGAAACGATGCAGACTCGTCCGTGGCGGTCTGCGACGACCCGGCACACCCCATCCAGAGCAGACTGGCAACGGAGAGCACCGCGAAAAGAGAAACGACGGAGCGCATGTGCAGGAGGATGGTTCTACAAATTTCGCTCAGGGATGTCAATCGATTGACACACAGACGCCCCACTGGCCTGCTGGCCCAAAAACAGACGCACTGCAGGCACAACCGGAGCATTGCCCCCCCTCACCCCCAGAAAGGATCTCCCTGAGAGAGGACGATGTCTGTCGGGAGACGTGCCGTTCGACACAAAGGACACAGGGCGCTCAGGACACCAAGGTCCCCCCTACTCTCCGGACATCATGGCCCGCTGTCCCCCAAAGGTGCCTACTCCAGACGGATAGGTTCCCACCTCAATAACCTTCGTGATCTCGTTGGTCTTCGTGTCAATGACCGTAACAGTTCCAGCCTCGGGATTGTCTCCCTCAGGCGTGTAGGTGCCGTCCCGATTGTTGTTCGACACGAAGAGGTAGCGTCCATCAGGCGACAGCGCCGTGCCGTGAGGCTGTGCAAGCCCGTCCCCTTCAATGGTCGCCGTTACTTCGGCACTGCTTAGGTCGACGACACTGATGCTATGGGACATTTTGTTCGGCACGTAGGCCGTTTCACCGTCGCTGGAAATCACGGGGTGCCACGGCTGCTTGCCAACCTGGAGCGTATCGGTCACCGACAGGGTTGGGGACTCGCTGGCATCAAACAGCAGGAGTTGTCCCGTACGCTGTCCCCCGGCCAAGAGCGTATTGCCATCCGGTGTCATTGCGAACTGGACAAGCGTCTGCGTATCACCGCCGAGGCGCGTGAGTTTCGTCTCGCCCGTCTGTGTATTCATCCCCATGAGCTGATTCGTCGCCAGGCTGGCAATGAACGCGTGTCCCCCGTCGTCCCGCACAGCCAGTGCGTGGGGGCGCGGAAAGAATGTATCCACACGCTCGGCCACCTCCATTGCCTGCCGATTCAGGACCCCCATGCTCTTCGGCGGATCCACGGCGCTCATCGAGCGGCCCGCATAGAGGCGATCCGACGACGGATCGAGGGCCAGAAGGCCCGGCACCTCAAAATCCGTAATTTTCCCGACGATCTTATTCTCGCGGTTGAACTTTAGGATGGTGTTCTCCCCGATCATCGTCAGGTACCAGTATTCTCCATTCGGCTCAGCCACCACGTGATGGGGCTTCGCATTCTCCGAGAACCCCCGCTCTTTCAAGTCCACCTTCGCCTCCACCGACTGCGTGTTCATGTCGATGATTGAGATGGTGGCCTCGCCCTGATTACACACGTACAGCTTCGGGCTCTGGGCCGCGCTCGGCACCGACCACGCCCCTAGAAGCAGGAAAGAGAAGAGGAACAAAAACAAGCGTCGCATGAGCAGTCAGACGTTTGACAAGAGTCAGTACAAAGGAGCCGACAGGGGCTGTTGTACGAGAGGAGGCGGGGCCCATTCTCGCCCCGCCAGTCCTCCAAACCCGTTCTGTAAAGCGCCTCGCTTACAGTTCCTGACGCGACGGCGTGAGAACGAACAGCCCTTCTCCGATGCTCGACACGACAATAATGCCGCTTTCAAAGTACGGATAGTTACTCCACGATCCCTGGAAGCCGGGACTGTTCTTCCCGTACGGCTGGGTGTCGAAGTGGGCCACCTCCTTCGGCTGGGTCGGATTGCTGATGTCGAGGATGCGCAATCCGCTCTTGTAGTTGGACTGATACATCCGATCCCCCTTCACGTAGAGGTTGTGGTCCGTCGACTCCTCCGGCAGCATCTTCTCCGTCACGAGCTTGGGATTGTCGAGGTCCTTCATGTCCCACACGAGGGTGCGGGTCTGTTCCGCCTTGCCCTGCAGCTCGTCGAGCTCGTCGTTCTGGTAAAAGTAGCGCTGGTCTTCGGTAAACCAGCCCTGGTGGACGTAGGCGTGATCCGGATAGGAGGCCGTCGAAATGGCCTTTGCACTGTCCTTGTTGGTCACGTCCGCCACGCTGATGGCCGTCTCGTTGGCCCCGATGCAGATCTCGCGGCCCCGGTACTCTTGGTCCGGCCCTTCGTACACCACGCACTGAGCGTCGTGCGTGTAGCCGGTACCGGAGCGGCCAGTCGACTTGTCGGCAAAGCAGCCCTCAAACGTCGGATTCAGCGGGTCCTGGATGTTGATCATGTGGAGCCCGCCGCCACAGGTCTTGCCGCCGCCGCTGCTACCGACCGCGTAGGCGTACCCCGTCTCCTCGTTGATCACGATGTTGTGGACGCTGTTGACCTGATCGTAGAGCGCGTCGTGCTCGAAGGTCTTCGGCATCTCACTGGGCGAGACGTCCCGCAGCCGCGTCAGGTCAAAGATCTGCATGCCGTGATCGCCCGCATTGTCGGCCACCACGTACGCGTGATTCTTATAGACCTTGACGTCACGCCACGAATTAATGCGTGCGCCGTCGGTGAGGGGCAGCTCCCCGACGTAGACCGGATTCGTCGGGTTGCTCACGTCCACGAACGATGTGCCATCGGTGCGTCCGACGAGGGCATACTCGGTCCCGGTTTGGGGATCGGTCCATCCCCAGATGTCATTGAGATCAATGCCCCGGTCGCCCCCAATCTCCGAAATCGGAAGAAAGGACTGTAGGTCTACATTCTCGCAATTGAAGGCCTTCACACTGCCATCGCTGCAGGGGCGCTTCTCACCCGTGAGAGACGAGAGCACCTTGCCGGTGGTCGGCGCGATGGTGGACTTCTGCGTCCAGTCGCTGTCGGCCAACGAATAGAGCGCGAGGGTTCCCGCTCCATGGTCGTCGCCCGGAAGGCCCGCGGCCACAACCCGATCGTTCGCGGCAAGTGTAGCGCCGAGAGCGTTGCCCGACTCGGCTTCCGAGTGCATGAGGCGGCGCACACTGCTCCAGGTGCTATCACGTTGCTGGAACCGATACAGCGCACCGGTCTGGTTCTGTGCACCGGGCGCTCCAACCCAGAGGTCCGTGCCGTCGTACGCCAGCCCGGCCCCGAAAAGGTGACGCGAGGCCCCGTCATAGGGAAGCAGTCGCCCCTGGCTCCGCCACGCATTGGCGTTGGCGTCGAATGCATACGTGTACGCGGCGCCTGTGGCATCGTATGCTCGTGGCGCTCCGACCAGCACGTGGTCTCCGGCCCAGGCAAGGGCAGCCCCAAATTGGGCACTACCGCCCAACTCGCCGGCCGAAAGCGTCTGGACCTCGCTCCACTCTTCTCCGTCGCGGCGGAAGGCAACCACTGCCCCTCCGTCGCGCTTCGGGGCAGACACGAGCAGGTGCTCCGATGAGGCAACGATCGACTCCCCGAATCCAGCTCCCGCAGACAACTGACTGCTCCGGAGAGCTGTCGTCTCCCTCCATTCTCCGTTCTGCTGCGTAAAGACATGCACCGCCGGGGCCGTCGTCGTGTCGCCGTCAACGACCGACACCGTATTTTGAGTACTCACAAAGAGCCGACCGTCCGACAGGGCAACGCTCGCCCCCAGGCCGGAGGTGCTGTCACTCGCCGTAAGGCGTGCGGCCTGCGTCCAGCCGTCGCTTCCGGCCGTGAAGACGTAGACGGCGTTGGACGAGGGGGCGCCTACCGCAAGCGTCTCTCCATTTCCATCAAGTGCCGCGCCAAAGTAATCGCCGACCGAGCCGTCGTTGGCCTCCAAATAGGCCGTCTCGGTCCAGCCGCCGTCGTCGGACTGGTTGAACACATACACGCGACCAGGAGAATGCGAATTGCGGGGCTCACCTACAAATACGTGCTGCCCGTCAATGTCGAGGGCCCGCCCAAAGCCGTTTTGCTGGGCCGTCGTGCCAAACGACGTCGTTTGGGCCATAGCGGGGCCGGCCCACGCAAGTAGGCAGGCAAGAAAACCAAGAAGAAAGGATCGTTTCATCGGTATTGAGGGGACGATGACCAGGACTTGAGTCGAGAACGGCAGAATAATCGCCGTCCCATCATAGCCATCCGCGCCGACGGGGGTTCCGACTGCGGCTCGCTCCGCCTGAGCTTCGTTCTATGGAGCACACGTTTTCCGGACGTGACAGGCTCAACGGGGACGATCGTTTTGTCCTCTTCATTCCGCGCCCTTACAATAGAATACACTCCCTTCTTTTTCTTGGCTGTCGTCATTTCCTTATGCCTTCTTCCCCTTCCCGCTTCTTCGTTCTCATTCTGGGCACGTTGCTCATAGGCCTCGGCCTCTTGGCCTGCGGCGGGAGCACACCGACGAACGACATCGTCATCCGGGACGAGCAGGGACCTGCCCCGACCCCCGACGAGGCCCGCACGGCCCTTGGCGAAGCCCTCGCGGCATTCAATCCGTACTGCCTCGCCCCAAACGCCCAAAACGATACCGACGCCTATCCCGTCCCGCTCGTCAACCCGAACCCGAATGCTCCCTCGTTCCAGTACCGGCAGCTTTCAGCGCTGGTCCACGCCGGGCTTCTCGACACCACCGTCACCCGCAGCCAGGGCGGCCTCCCCGTGCACCGGTTCTCTATCACGAAAAAGGGCCAACAAACCCAGTACGAGATTGCACAGGCCCGCAGCTACACACCAATGTTCTGTTACGCCGTCCCGGAAGTGGCCCGGATCGACTCCATCAAAGCCCTTTACAACGCGGGCCCGAATTCGCTCGCGCAGGTCTGGTTTGCCTACCGGTATACCAACCTCGGGAAGTGGGTGCAGTCCCCTGCCGTGCAGCGCACCTACTCAGGGCTGCAGTCGCTGCCCTCGACTGCCCCCCGCCCGACCAATATGCTCCTCATCCGCGTGGACAGTGCCTGGGTGGACCGACGCCTGACCGGCTACGAGCGACCGCCCAAAAACCCGAACGCACCGACAAACTAATCGTCCCCCAACGCCGAAGGGGGACCCTGTTCACGACTATCGACGGTGCAGGTCGTGTTGATGCCCCCCCGTACCGTGTACTCGGTCCTCACCATAAGTACATCCGGATTTTCGAGCTCTGCCCGCACGTCCCGGTAGATGTACGCGGTCACATCCTCCTGAGTAATGCCAATGTCGCGCCACGAAATCAGGTAGTACTTGAGACTTTTCAGCTCTACAACCCAATCACCCGGCACGTACTCAACCCGCACCGTGCCGGAATCCGGAAGCCCAGAAAAGGGACACACGGCCGAGAATTCGCCGGGCTCCGTCTCATACACCACGGTCTGACGAACCTCGTGCTCGTACGGCAACCGGTCAATCGTCTGCTGGCGCGCACTCGGGGGAAGAAAGGGGCGCACCTGTCCCTCCGGCTCAATGCCAAACTGCGCCATGTACTCCAGCGCCTCCTCCGTGTGCTCGCGCGCCGCTCGGGAACGGGATCGTCCGTTATCGGACTCGTGGGAATCGGGCATGAGATCGAAAGGCTTGAACGAAAGGACAAACGACGGCACGGCGGCGGGATTCGTCCCCCCATTCGGATCCCGGCGTTCCCCCATGGGTTCCTTTCACCACGAGCGTCTCCTGGAATAAGGTATTCCTGACTGCCTGAATGACTTCTCCCTTCCTCCCCCCCTCCCTTCGGATGGTCATCGGCCTCGGAATGCTCGGAGGACTCCTTCTAAGTGGCTGCGACCCTGCAGATGTCTCCTCCCCGAACACCTCCCCCCCGGCCTCTCGCCTCGATAGCCTTCCCGTGTCACCGGCGTCTCCCCCCGCCCAGGAACGCCCGTCGCGGCTCGTGCGCGGCCAGACGCTGTATGTCCCGGCCTACTCGCACATCTACATCCGGGACGCGCAGCGCACCATGAATCTGGCGACGACTCTCAGCATTCGCAACGCAAGCCCCGATACCCCGATTACCATCTCGTCCATCGAGTATTACGACAGCAACGGCAACCACGTGCGCCCCTATCTGGACACGCCCCGCACACTCGGCGCCCTTGCATCGACGCACGTGGTGGTGGAGCAAGACGACCTGCGCGGCGGTGTCGGGGCCAATTTCCTCGTGCGCTGGCACGCCGAGACGCCGGTTCACGCACCGATCGTAGAGACCGTCATGATTACAACCGAGGCCACGCAGGGGATTTCATTTCGCAGCACGGCCCGTGTGCTGTACGAGACTTCGGCCTCGGCGGCCGACGCTCCGCAGGATTAGCTTTGCTGCACGGGCGCCCCCCCTTGCCGACGCGGCTCCGGCAGACGAAAAAGGTCGGCGCTCTCGGCAAACGCCTCGGCCTCCCCGAGCACAACGAGACGATCGTCGGCCTGAAGGGCAAAATCGTCGTCGGGTGTGGAGCGTGTCTCGCCGTCCCGCCGCACCGCAAGCACCCGGAGGCCGTACGTCTCTTCCAGGGCCAGCTCCCCCAGCGTGCAGGAGACGGCCGGACAGGCGTCCCGGAGCCGCACCGTGCGGGTGTGCACGCCCTCCTCGTCGAGCCCCTGCAGCAGCAGGTGGGCGGTGTCGTCCGTCTCCCCCCGCAGCAACTCGTAGTCGTGGGCGCGGATGGTTCGCACCTGCGTCTCGATCTCCGCCGGGTCCACCTGATACGACTTCAGGACGTGCGCAAAAATTTGGACGGAGGTCTCAATTTCCTCTGGCACCACCACGTCCGCCCCGGCGTCTCGGAAGCGCTCCAGTTCACTCAGGAACCGGGTGCGCACAATGAGTCGAAGCGTCGGATTCTCATGCCGCGCCACGTGCGTCATCCGGTACGCGGCGTCCTGGTCGTTCACCACGATAACGCAGAGCTTGGCCCGCTGAATGCCCGCCTCCTCCAGCAGCGGCCCCCGCGTGGCGTCCCCGTAGATGGCGTGATAACCCATCTCGCGCGCCTCCTGCACCGATCGCGGATTCAGGTCTACCACCACGAAGGGCAGGTCGTCCTCATGGAGCACCTGCGCGAGCCGCCGGCCCGCCGGCCCGAAGCCCACGATGACGACGTGATCCTCCAGCTCGGTCGTCCCCGCCGAGGGAGTCGCGTCGGTGTCCTCCGAGAGGCGTCCCAGTACGGTCCCTTGAAGCCACTCTCCAAGAGACGGTCCCACCTTCAGGAGGGCGGGCGTCGCCAGCATGAGCAGCACGGCCGTCGCGATAAACGTCTGCTCGCCCGCCTCGCCGAGCCCCATCGGCGAGAGCCCCACGGCCCGCCCCGTCCGCTCCAACACAAACGAGAATTCCCCGATCTGCGCCAGGGTCAGGCCCACCGCCGCCGAGATGCGGATGGGCACGCCCAGCGCAAGGGCCGACACGGTGGTGATGAGAAACTTTATGACGAGCACGCCGCCCACTGCCCCCAGCAACAGGAACGGCTCTTCGAGAAAAAAGGAGAGGTCCAGGAGCATGCCGACCGACACGAAAAAGACGGCATTGAAGAGGGAGCGGAAGGGCAAGACCTCGCTCAGGGCCTGTTCGCTGTACTCGCTTTCGCTAACGACGAGCCCGGCCAAGAAGGCGCCCAGCTCCAGACTGACGCCCGCTAGGCTCACGAGCCAGGCGGTTCCCAACCCGATGGCCGCCACCGCCAGCACGAAGAGTTCCGGCCGTCGCACGTGGGCGACGCCCTTCAGAAGGTACGGCACGATGATTCGCGCCAGGATGAGCGTGACGACGATCACGAGCGCCGCCTTGCCCAGCGCCAGGGCGACCGCCCACCCGGACCCGCCGGTGCCTGCAAGCATCGGGATGATCAAAATCATCGCCACGATGGCGAGGTCCTGAAAGATGAGCATGGCGAGGGAGAGCTGCCCGGACGGCGTGTCCGTTTCGCCGCGGTCGGCGAGGAGGCTGAGCACCACGGCCGTACTGCTCAGCGCCACCAGGAAGCCGGTGTAGATGCTCGACGCCCAGCCAATTCCCGCCATCCATCCCCCGAGGGTGACCACCAGAATGATCCCCCCGACCTGGAGCCCGCCCCCAATGCTGATGGCGCGCTTGAGGCGGGACAACTTGCTGAGGCTAAACTCGATACCGATTTCGAAGAGGAGGAGGATGACCCCAATCTCGGCCAGCGTCGAAACCAACTCCGGGTCCTGGATGAGCCCGAGCGCATTTGGCCCCACCGCAACGCCCGTCAGCAAAAAGCCGGCGATGGGCACCAACCGGATCCGCGTACAGACATACGCGATCAATGCGCTTAGGGCAAAGAGACCGACAATTTCTCCCAGAAACGGAAGGGAAGCAGCAAGGACGGGCACGGACACGATGGGCTAGGTGAATGAAAGAACGTGGTACTTCTCTCTTTACACTTTGTCCCTGCCTTTACCGGCTCCCTCAACAAGCCCCCTGTAGAGGAGCCGCTTGTGGCAACAGGAACTTCATCTCTATGAGGGCTCATCGGGCAAGCCCAATCGCCAAAGAACATCCTCGCTTCAAACCCGAAGCGTCGGTGGGTTCTATCTCGACAATATTTTGAGCGCGCGTTCGTTTCGGACATCACACATCTCCGCGTCTCTCTCTCATCTTTCCTCTTTACTTCCATGACCACGACCCGACCTCTTCTCCTCGTACTGCTGGTCGCCTTCTTGCTTCCGGCGTGCTCGTCTACGAAAACGAATTCCTCTCCTCCCGTCCCTGCCCTCGTTTCCCCTGTACACCAAGAGACGAGCCCCAAGGAGAGAACGCCTCCCTCTGTGGATCCGCAGATGATCCTCCGTCCTGATTCCTCCATGCACGCCGAAATCCGACGCGTTCCCGTCCCCGACAGCGTTGACACCGGAATGGTGCACCGTCCGTCCCAACCGAACGGCTTCATCAGAACCGAGCGTCCTTCTCGAACGCCGTAGGCTCATTCTTTTCAGAAGGCCTCCAGATCCATTCGTGACATTTCGTTTGCAATACCCGAAAAGCGTTGATTCCCGCCCGGTCACCTCTTTAGTTTAGGATGGTCTGTGAGTCCCTTCGCCCGGGGTCTTCCTCTGGGCCGTGGCTCCTCATCTCTCGTCGTTCGAACCAATCGACGTCTGTATGCCCGAGTTTTCGCACCTTCACTGTCACACGCAGTACTCACTCCTCGACGGTGCTGCCGGCATCGACAACCTGATCGAGAGCGCCGAGCGTCGCGACATCCCGGCCGTGGCCATAACGGACCACGGCAATCTCTACGGAGTGCCGGAGTTTTACACCACGGCGCAAGACTCGGACGTGCAGCCGATCATTGGTTGTGAGTTTTACCTCACCCCCAGCGGCATCGACGACAAAACCGATAAGACTCGGTACCATCAGGTCCTGCTGGCCAAGAACCAGACGGGCTATGAGAACCTGATGACGCTGTCCTCTCTCTCGTTTACGGAGGGCTTCTACTACAAGCCACGCATCGACCGCGACCTACTTCGCGAACACCACGAGGGCCTCGTGGCCACCACCTGCTGCCTGCAGGGCGAGGTGCCGCAAACCATCCTGAACGAGGGCGAGGAGCGGGCACGGGAACTGTTTGAGGAATATATCGACATCTTCGGGGACGACTACTACATCGAGCTCCAGGACCACGACATCGACGACCAGCACACCGTCAACGAGGTGCTGCTGAAATGGCGAAAGGAGTACGACGTGAAGGTCCTAGCCACCAACGACGTCCACTACGTCGACCAGCAGGACCACGAAGCGCAGGACATCCTCCTCTGTCTCCAAACTGGGGCCGACTATAAGGACCCCAACCGGATGCGCTTCAGCAACGATCAGTTCTACCTGAAGGGTGAGGAGGAGATGACCGAAGCCCTCACCGGCATCCCGAAGGAGTTCCAGCGGGAGGCGCTCGTCACCACCAACGAGGTGGCGGATAAGTGCAAGTTTGAACTTCCGATGGGCGATCTCCTCATGCCCCACTATCCCATCCCCGACGGCTTCGATGGGATGGACGAGTACCTGCGGCACGTGACCTTCGAGCGCGCCAAGGAGCGGTACGGTGATCCCCTCCCCCAGAAGGTCGTTGACCGCCTCAATCACGAACTCGGCATTATCGCCGACGAGGGGTACTCCGGCTACTTCCTGATCGTGCAGGACTTTACGGATGCGGCCCGCGAGCTGGACGTACGGGTGGGGCCGGGGCGCGGCTCCGCGGCGGGCAGTTGCGTGAGCTACTGTCTCGGCATTACGGACGTCGACCCGATCGAGTACGACCTGCTCTTTGAGCGCTTTCTGAACCCGGAGCGCGTGTCGATGCCGGACATTGACATTGACTTTGACGACCGGGGCCGCTCCGAGGTCATCGACTACGTGGTCGAGAAGTACGGCCAGGAAAACGTTTGTCAGATCATCACCTTCGGGACGATGGGCGCGAAGACGGTCGTTCGGGACGTCTCGCGCGTCCTGGACATCCCCCTGGATCGTGCCGACGAGATTGCGAAGATGATTCCCGAAGGCCCGGGCGTGGACCTCGAGAGCGCCTTTGAGGAGAATCCTGACTTCCGGGCCCTCAAGGACGCCGACGATCCGGAGGTGCGCAAGATGATGCAGTACGCCGAGGTGCTGGAGGGATCGGTGCGCCACACCGGGGTGCACGCCGCTGGCGTCATCATCGCGCCGGGCGAGATTAGCGACTACGTGCCGGTCTCCGTCTCAAAAAGCAAGGGCGAGAAGGTCATTACCACCCAGTACGACGGCGACTGGGTGGAGGAATTTGGCCTGCTGAAGATGGACTTCCTCGGCCTGAAAACCCTCACCCTCATCGAGGACACCGTCGACCTCGTTGAGGAAACGCGCGATATTGAGATCGACATCGACGACATTCCGCTCGACGACGAGACGACGTTCGAGCTCTTCCAGCGGGGCGATACCGTCTCGATCTTCCAGTTCGAGTCCACCGGCATGCGGGAATGGCTCCGCAAGCTGAAGCCGACGGAGATCGACGACCTGATCGCCATGAACGCCCTGTATCGTCCGGGGCCCATGGAGAACATCCCGACCTACATTGCCCGGAAGCACGGGCGCGAGGAGGTCGAGTACCCGCATCCGCTGCTGGAGGACATCCTGGAGCCCACCTACGGCATTGCCGTCTTCCAGGAGCAGGTCATGCAAATGGCCCGCAAGCTGGCTGGCTTCTCCCTCGGGGAGGCCGACATCCTGCGCCGCGCGATGGGCAAGAAGAAGGAGAAGCTCATGCGCAAGCAGCGGAAGAAGTTCGTCAAGGGCTGCAAGGAAGAAAACGACATTGACGAGGACGAGGCGAACGAGCTCTTCGACATCATCAACGAGTTCGCCGGGTACGGCTTCAATAAGAGTCATAGCGCAGCGTACTCGCTGGTCGCGTACCAGACGGCCTACCTCAAGGCCCACTTTCCGCCGGAGTTCATGGCGGCGGCCATGACCAATGAAATGGGCAACACCGACAAGCTGTCGAAGGTGCTGGAGGAAGCCCGTAGCATGGGCCTGGACGTCTTGCCTCCCTCCATCAACGACAGTCAATCGTACTTCACCGTACAGGACGGAAAAATCCGGTTTGGGCTCGCCGCTATCAAGAATGCGGGCGAGAAGGCGATCGACAAAATCATCGAAGCGCGAGCGGAGCACGGCCCGTTCGAGACAATTTACGACGTGACGAAGAACGTGGACCTGAGTACCGTCAACAAGCGCACGATGGAGGCCCTCGCCCAAGCCGGCGCGCTTGACGATCTGGAAGGCCACCGTGCACAGCTCATCGAAGGCATGGACACCGCCGTTCAGTACGGCCAGAAGGTGCAACACGACCGCATGGCCGGGCAGAATTCCCTTTTCGGGGACGGCGACGCGGGCGCGGAGGCAATGGAGCCGGGCTTGCCCTCCGACATCGACCCCTGGCCCAAGTCCACTCGCCTCAAAGAAGAACATGAGGTCCTGGGCTTCTACGTGAGTGGCCACCCCTTGGACGAGTACCGAGCGGAGGCGGACGCCTTTGCGACAGCCCACTTCGGCGAGCCCGAACAACTGGAGAAGGTGATTGAACGGGCCGCGGGAGGCGACGGGCGCAACCGCGGTCCCGTGCGCACCTTCTGTGGGATTATCACGGAAGTGAGTCGCAATACCACGCGCTCGGGCAAGCCTATCGCCTTCGCCACCATCGAGGACTTTACCGGCGAAGGGGAGATGGTGATTTTCTCGAACATCCTCGACCGCGTCCAACCCTACCTGGAGGTCGACAATGTTGTCCTCGTCAAGGGCAACGTGGAGGTACGCGGCGGCAACGTGAAGGTGATCGCGAAGGAGATCAACCCGATGTGGAAGGTGCGCGAACAGATGGTGAGCGAGGTCGTGCTCACCGTCAACCTCGACGAGGTCCTGCCGAAAGAGCTGCACGAATTCAAGTCCTTCTGTGAACGGAGCCCGGGCAACTGCAAGCTATACTTCGACGTGGACGCGCCAGAGTTGCGAGGACAGGAGCGCCTGCGCAGCCGGTCGTACGTGATCGAACCGACAGCCGAGTTTATGAAGGGGGCCCAGCGCATCTTCGGCACCGACAACATTGCACTGAAAGGAAACTGACAGTGGTTGCGCGTTGGTGGATTGGGGGCATGCGTTGAATGGGTCCCCTGGGTTGACCCCTGAAAAGGGGTCTACACTATAACGCCCCCCCAAAACCCTCCCTCAACGCAGAACGCTTCAACCGGAACGGACGGCGTCCTCAGCGGTGAAGATATGGCGAACCCTTCACCGACAACGGACACGTGCTGCCGCCCATGCACCTCGCTCTGATCGACGCCTCCCTCGGCACGCCCCACGCAAAGCGTAACTTCCAGCGCGAGGTCGACGCGACGCTCACGATATACGACGCCAACGAGGGCGAAATTCCGCCTCCCATTGGCCATCCGGAACCGGTGGAGACGGATGACGGCCCCATTCAATCGTTCGACGGCGTGATCATCAGCGGTTCGCAGTCGTCCGTCTATGACGACAACCGACCCTGGATACAACCTCTGAGCCGGTGGGTTGAGGGAGCAATTGCCGATGACGTTCCCCTCCTCGGCGTGTGCTGGGGACACCAGCTCCTGGCACAGATTCTGGGCGGAACGGTAAAGGGAGGATCCTATGAGCTCGGCTACGTAGAGGTGACGCAGGAGACGGAGGATCCCATCTGGACGAACATCCCGAATCCGTTCACCGTCTTTGCCACGCATTCCGACCACGTGGTGGAGATGCCTCCTGGGGCCACCCTCCTCGCCTCGAATGAAACCGGTGTGCAGGCCTTTCGGCACGAACAGGTGTACACCGTCCAATTCCACCCGGAGTACGACCGACAAACCGCCACGGCCATGATTCACTCAAAGACAACGCTCTCCGAAGACGAGGTGCAGGCTGCCCTCGACACCTGTACGGACGCGAACGTGGAGGCTGCTCGGCCTGCCAAGCGCATCTTCGACAACTTCCTTGATCACGTGGAATCTTCTTCCACGCCTGCGTAAATGTCCAACTGGCGCCCTCGCCCCGACACTTCCCTCTGATCCCGGTCCAACCATGACCATCCCGACCCTCACACGCGACACAATTGAGGCGAATACGTCCGGCGGCTCGTATGAGCGCGGCCAGGAATATTTTGCCGATGGTGCTGTCCGTTCCCTGAAGCGCACCGACGACCATACCCTGAAAGCTCAGGTGCAAGGGAGCGACGTACACCCCTACCTCGTCACAATCAAATTCAGCGAGGACGACATCAGCACGGTACAGTGTACGTGTCCGTACCATGGAGGCAGTTGGTGTAAACACATTGTCGCCGTACTGCTCAAAACCTTGGCTGTAGACGAGGTGCCCCTGGACGAATCCGCCGAAGTGAGCGATCTCGTCCACGAGCTTAATCGACGGGAACTGGTGCGCCTCCTAGAGCGGTTGGTCGAACAGGACCCCGACCTTCTGGACGAAATTCGGGACGAGCACGCACGCCTGACCAGAGATTAGGTACTCCGGCCCGACCCTTCGCGGCCCACCGTCTACCGATTTGTGCCCCGGATCTACTGACGCCCGTTTTTTCTGCACCGCTCCGTTGCTCTTGTGACGCATTCCCCGGCTTTCTCCTCCTTGCGCCAAACGGCACAGAGTCTCACCACCCGAGCGCACGTGCCGTTTTCGGGCACCCCGACGGCCGCCCTGCTGCTACTCGACAATGGGGAGTGGATTCCGGGCGTGCGGGTGGAAAGTGCGTCATACTCGCTCACCCTACCGGCGCTCTTGAATGCCTTCACCACAGCAGTGGCCCTCGAGCGCGCCGTGGATGTCGCCGCCTTCGTCCTGTCGCGCCCCTTTCGACGCGAAGAAGGACTGTACGTGGAGGAACTGCCCCACGGCCCCTATGAGGCTTGGGCCGAGGACATATGGATCAAGAGTGACTACGCTGCCGACGAGACCCTCCCCGTGCCCACCGATGCTCTCGCTCCCACCCGGGAGACGGACGCGATTCTCGACGCCGAGTCTGGCCTCGACGAGGTGCGGACGCTCTTTGAGCGGGCCTACGTTCCGTCGTCTCACTTTCCGGTTGCTGCTCTCATCGAGACAACCGACGGCTCCCGCATCCCCGGCGTGAACGTTGAGCATCCGGACTGGGGACGCATTCTCTGTGCCGAGCGGAACGCGCTGGGCACCGTGCACTCCTACGCGCTCAACGACATCCGCCGCCTCTTTCTTTCCTGCAAGCACGACGCCGACGGCACGCCCTGCGGGGCTTGTCGTCAGCTCTTGGCGGAACTTGCCCCTGAATCGATCCTATGGATGGATCGTCACGACGATGCGCCCGCCCAAACGACCGTCTCCGATCTCCTTCCCGGCTCGTTCCGGGGCCGGGCCCTCCTCGACGACCATTGACGTCCGGCGGTTTCCCGTCCTTCGACTCTCAGGATGTCCTTCGACGCTGGGGCGTCGTGCTCATGCCCTCGCGGACGACTGCGTGTTGACTCGATGCTTCTCTCCTCGCTTCTCTTCTTTGTCGGTCTTCTCATTCTGTATTTCGGCGCCGAGGGACTCGTCCAGGGCGCCTCCAGCCTGGCGCTGCAGTATGGCATTCCGCCCGTCGTGGTCGGCCTCACCGTCGTGGCGCTGGGCACCTCTATGCCGGAGTTTTTGGTCAACTTCTTTGCCGTCTTTGCCGACGAGTCCTCCCTCGCTCTTGGCAACATTATCGGCTCCAATATCTCGAATGTGGCCCTCATCCTGGGCAGTTGCGCGCTGGTCCTCCCCCTTACCGTCACCCCCGAAATCCTACAGCGAGAGTACCCGGTCATGTTCGGGGTGATGGTCCTCTTCTACGTCTGTGCCCTGGACGGCGTCATCGGAACAGCCGACGGTCTCGTGATGGTCCTCCTGCTCTTCGGCCTCGGGGGCTTTCTCTTCTACGAGACGCACCAAACCGATACCGCCGCTATGCTCGAACAGGTGGAGGGAGAGTTAGAGGACGCGGACCCGACCATGTCGGGATGGGCAAAGTTCGGCTACGTGTTCGGGGGAATGGCCGGGCTTGCCCTAGGCGCCCATCTCATGGTGGACAGTGCCGTCACAATCGCTCAGCGGCTCGGCATCGCCACGGGCATCATCGGCCTCACCGCCGTCGCGCTCGGCACGAGCCTGCCTGAACTTGCCGCCTCGATGGTGAGCGCCGCGAAAAGCGAATCGGACCTGTCGGTGGGCAACGTCATGGGCAGCAACGTGCTGAACGTGCTGTTCGTGGTCGGCCTCATCTCGATCGCGCAACCGTTGGAGGTCGACCCCCGGTCGCTTCGCATCGACTTTCCGGTCATGCTTGGCTTTTGCGGCCTCCTGCTCCCCCTCACCTGGACGAACTACCGGATTTCCCGTGTCGGCGGCACCCTCCTTCTGGTGAGCTTCTTCGGCTATATGACCTTCCTTATGCTTCCGTATCTGTAAAGTCTGAGAACGGCTTGTGCTATAGTGCGATATATGTGCGAGCCTTTCTCAAATATGCCGTTTTCAAGGGAACCCGCACCTACGTCGCTCTAGGACATCTGAGATGTCCAAACTTGATCTGGAACCCATCCGGCTGAGCAATTAACGCCTGGCTGTACGTCGGATCGGCTCCAAGTCAAGCTTGGAGCGACGGTGGTGTCCATTATTCTCGGTTGGAGAGAAATACACATGTTATCTAGCACGACGCATTCTGAGAACTGTTTGGCGGATTGTCTACGGCCTGCTATTTTCGTGGATCTCGTGCAGAACGGCGCCCACTGTGTCTCAGTACCGTACCCATTCACCATACAGATTCTGAGGGGGAACGTGAAAAGCGGCGGAGAGCTCTCCCCAATCTCCTGTGTCCCACATCACGATTCACGCGTTACGCTTCACGCGTCAACTCTCCTGGATCGCCCCTCGTCCCCGCTCGTACAACGACGCGTCTGCACTCCTTCTACACTCCCCCGTCGCCTGTGTCGGCTTTTGTTCGTCCGGATGTACGTCTGCTCGGCAGCGGAGCGGCGATACTGCTGGCCCTCCTTCTTTTCGCCTCTCCGTCTCACGCCGCACATCTCGCGCCCGATGGGTCCTCCCCTCCCGACAAGTATTGGATCTTGTTGTCGGAGCGCCCGGATCGGCCTGCTGAAAAACCCACCTGGACGGCACCGGTCTCGTCGGCCTACCTGTCCTGCCTCCGAGCGATCGGCGTCCGTCCTGTCGTGCACAGCCGGTGGTTGCACGCCGTGAGCGCCTACCTGTCTCCCGACCAGCGATCAGCGGTAGCGGCTCTTTCCTTCGTGCAGGAGATCCGTCCCGTCGCCTCCGGCCGATCCCAGGTGTCCGCCATCTCGCCCCGCCCTCCCCGCCGTGCTCTCTTTCCTCCTCGGCCCGACACCTTGCAACTGGGCGCCTCCCGCGGTCCCCTCTCGCGAATGAACGCCATCGCCCCGATGGAACGGGGCCTCGACGGGCACGGCGTGACGATCGGCTTCCTGGATGCTCATTTTCGGGGACTCCGCCACGCCGCGTTCGCCTCTCTGCGCCGAGACGACCGGATGCTCGCCCTCCGCAACTTTACAGAGGGCGCACAGGGCGGGAATCATGGCTCGGCCGTGGCGTCGGTGACGGTCGGATCTGCTCCGGGCACGCTTCTGGGGCCGGCCCACGGGGCGGAGGTGCTGGGCGCCACGACCGAGTATACCCCTTCCGAGACGAACGCCGAGGAAGACTACTTCGTGGCGGGCTTGGAATGGCTGCATCGACGCGGCGCGCAGGTCGTCAATGTCTCGATCGGCTATAACACGTTCGACGAGGGCGAACACAGCTACACGCCCGACGACCTGGACGGCGACACGGGCATTACCACGCGGGCCGTGGACCGGGCCGCCCAGCTCGGCATGACGGTGGTCGTGAGTGCCGGCAACAGCGGCTGTGCCACCCCCGACTCGTGTTGGTATTACGTAAACACGCCGGCGGACGCCGATTCGGCCATCACCGTGGGCGCCATCTCCCCTGACTCCTCCCTCGCTTCGTTTAGCTCGCGGGGCCCAACGGCAGACGGACGCATCAAACCGGACGTGGTGGTGCAGGGCGAACAGGTGACCGCCGCCTGGAACGACGCCGGGTTTGCTCAGGTCGGGGGAACCTCGTTCGCAAGCCCCCAGGTTACCGCCATTGTCGCACAGATGCTCCAACTCGACCCAACCCTCTCGCCCATTGCGGTGCGGCACTTCCTCCGGCAGACGGCCTCGCAGGCACACCATCCGGACAATCGGAAGGGATGGGGCATCGTAAACGCGGATGCAGCCCTCCGGGCCGTGGAGCGCCACGCCCGGGCAACGCCGCCCCCTGCCCTAACAATCAACGCGCCGTATCCCAATCCGGCGTCCGACCACCTTACAATCCCTGTACGTGCCCCCGCCACTGCCTCCTCCGTCCGCGTTACGCTGCAACGCCCAACCGGGCAAACGGCAGTCGATCAAACGATCCCCGTCCGCCCCGGACCCAACTGGATTACACTGGACCTCACTGGAACGTCCCCGGGCCTTTATCTTTACCGGGTGCAGGGCCCTCAGAATATCAAGAGCGGTACGGTCGCCCTCCCCTCGTCGCGTTGAATCAATCGGTTTTCTGAATGGCCTTTTCGTTTGGCTACTCTCCGTGGCTTCTGGTGCTTTCGCTCCTGATCGCAGGCGGCCTCACGTACTGGAGCTATCGCAGTACGGTCCCAGCGCTGTCTGCCGGCTGGCGGGGGCTTCTGGGGAGCCTGCGCTTCTTCGCCCTTGCCCTCATCTGCTTTTTGCTGTTGGAACCCGTGGTGCGGCAACTCAGCGAAACCGAGCAGCCCCCCGTTCTGGCCGTGCTCGTGGACAACAGCCAGAGCATGCGCGTGGTGAGCGGGGAGGACACGGACACCTCAGCAGACGCCGTGCGGGACCGGCTCCGCTCCGCACTCGCCCCCCTCAGGGATGACCTACCAGGCACCGCCCGCTACTTTGGATTCGATCGGTCCCTTCGCTCCCTTCCGGATGCTTCGCTCGATTCGTTAACGCTTCGGGGGCGCCGGTCAGACCTGGGCGCAGCTCTCCAGTCGATCCCCGAAGAGCTGGAGGGTGAAAACCTGCGCGGCGTCGCCCTCATCTCAGACGGGCAGTACAACAGCGGCCAAAACCCCGCCCGGGTGGCCGACCGCTTCTCCGTCCCCGTCCACACCATTACCGTCGGCGACACCACCCGCCGCCGGGATCTCCAGGTCCGACGCGCGGCCACAAACGACATCGCGTATGTTGACACGGAGGTGCCGGTGCAGGTGACGCTGGGCGTGGAGGACCTTGGGGGAGCACTGACCACCGTGTCGCTACAAAATGACGGATCTGTTCTCGACACCGCAGAGGTCTCCCTGCCTTCTGGAACTGCCGAACGAACCGTCTCCCTCTCGTTTCAACCCCAATCGCCCGGCCTCAAGCAGCTCACCGTGCGGGCATCCGCGGTCGAAGGCGAAACCACAACCCAAAACAACGTCCGCACGGTCTCGCTGCGCGTCCTCGACAACAAACGTCAAGTCCTCCTACTGGGCGCCGCCCCATCTCCAAACTACACGGCCCTCCGTCGGGTGCTGGCCCAGGACGCTAACACGTCCGTAACGGCTCGCGTCCCAAGGATGGACGGCTCCTTCTACGGCGGCTCGCTCCCCGACAGCCTCACGTCGTTCGACGTCATTGTCTGCGCGGGATTTCCCAGCTCCGTCGTTTCCGACAATGACGTGCAGCGCATTGCGGACGTCATGAACGATGGAACGCCCAGTCTCTTCGTGCTCGACCGGCAAACAGACGTAGGCGCCTGGCAGAAACATTTCTCGAGTCTTCTGCCCGTCCTCCCCAACGGTGCCTCCCTCCAGTTCGCCGAAGCCGCTTTCACGCCCCTAGAGTCGCAGCAAACCCATCCAGTCTTTCAAGTGGACGGGACCGACGTCAGCCTCTTTCGTCGTCTTCCCCCGCTATCGATCCCCGCTACGGCCTGGACTCCTACCCCCGACGCACAGGTACTGGCCGCAGCCGCTCGTCCGTCCCTTTCACAACGCGTCCCGGTGCTCGTGGTCCGCCGGCGCGCCGGGCAACGCACCGCTGCTCTCCTAGGAACCGGCACGTGGCGCTGGGCCACCCTTCCCGCCGACCTGGAGACCGCCGCGCCACTCTGGCCCGGGATCGTCTCCAACCTGCTGCGCTGGGTGGCCACCCAAAGCGACGACCGACAGGTGCGCGTGCAGCCCGTGTCGTCCACCTTCGAGGGCGACCAACCGGTCGAGTTTACCGGCCAGGTGTACGACGGCAGCATGACGCCGGTCTCGAAGGCTCAGGTGTCAGTTACCATTACTGATTCAAGCGGCACCGACTATCCACACTCGATGGAGCCGGTCGGAAATGGGCGTTACTCACTTCGCGTCGGGTCCCTGCCAGAGGGCACCTACCGCTACTCGGCCCAGGCGCAACTGGACCAGAATACGCTCGGGCAGGACCGCGGCCAGTTTTCCGTAGGGGCATTGCGGCTTGAATACCAGCAGACCCGCGCCAATCCCGTCCTCATGCGCCAGATCGCTACCCGCTCAGGTGGGAACGCCTACACGGCCGAAACCGCATCGGCGCTTCCGTCGGACCTTGCAGCCTCAACGGACTTTACCTCCAACATCGTGACGAGCACGACCGAAGCCGAGTTGTGGCGCACCTCCCTCTTTCTGGCCGTTATTCTCGTACTCCTGGCCGCCGAGTGGACGCTCCGGAAACGTTTCGGATTGACGTAGGCGCCGACTTGGCTCCTCTCAAAGTTGGGCTCCCGCACTCTCACCGCCCGCTGGGGAGAAGGACTAGCCGTTAAAATTCGTAGGCCGGGGGCCAAGTGCGAATCTCCCCTCTGGAGGGGCCGTACAACTGTTTGATTCGTGACTTCTCTTCGTTCCTGAAAAGCAGAAGATCTCTGTTCGGACCTGTCTTCACGGATCGGTGGCGCCTGCGCCCGACCCGAGTTGATGCGTCCCCCGCAGGCACGGACGCCTTCACCGAAGCCTGACGTTTCGTATGTTGTCTTCCGTTTCTCCCACACATCAGCAGGAACTCCCTGACGCCGTTGCCGAATCGATGGCGGGCGAGCAGTCGCTAGCCCAGGTCCTCGTGACAATCCGGCGCCACCTCCACATGTACCCGGAGGTGGGAATGAATGAGCACGAGACCTCCCGTTTCATTCGACAGACGCTCGAAGGCTACGGGCTGGACGTGCACGGTCCCATTGCTGGGACCGGCCTCTACGTGGACATTGAGGGCGAGGGCACCGGGGGATGCGTGGGCTACCGAGCCGATATCGACGCACTGCCGGCCCAGGATCAAAAGCGTGTCTCCTACCGCTCCCAAACCCCAAACGTCGCTCATCTCTGCGGGCACGATGCGCACACCGCCGTCGGCATGGGCGTAGCACTCGTGCTGCACGCCAACCGGGACCAGTTGCCCGGGCGAGCCCGCGTCTTCTTCCAGCCCAACGAGGAGGGCCTCCCCAGCGGTGCGCCCCTCATGATCCGCTCCGGAGTGCTGGAGGGGCTCGACGCAGTGTACGCCATTCACGTGGATCCGACGCTGGACGTAGGCCGCTACGGGCTCATGGTGGGCCCCGTCACAGCGTCGTCCGACCGCTTTGACGTTCGCGTGCGCCAGGAGGGCACCGGCCACTCTGCCCGTCCCCACGAGGGCGTCGACACCGTCTGGGTGGCCTCTCAACTCATGAACCAGTTCTACCAGATGGCCGACCGCATTACGGATCCGCGCATGCCGGCCATCTTCACGGTGACCAAGATGGCCGGAGGCGAGGCCCACAATGTGATTCCGGAAGAGGCCTCGTTCGGCGGCACGCTCCGCACGGTCAGCCCGGAGGATCGCAAAACCATCCGCGACTACATGCACGAGGCGGCCCAGCGCATGGGAACCCTCCACGACGCCCACATCGAGCTCGACTTCCAGGACGGAGCTCCGCCGGTCATCAACGACGAAGCAGCGGTAAACAATATTGAGCGCACGATCAAGGATGCCTTCGGCGAGCAGGCCATCCATCAGATTCAACAGTCGAGCATGGGGGGCGAGGACTTTGCCCACTATCTCAAGCATGTGCCGGGCGCCTTCATTCGGGTCGGAACCGCCTCGGGACCGGAGACGAGCTTTCCCCTCCACCACCACCGCTTCGACATTGACGAAACGCCCCTGGCCCCCACTGCCCGGCTCATGGCCCGGGTGCTCATGAACCACCTGGAGGATCGACTGACGGAAGACGTGGCCCCTGCCCAGTCAGACTTTTCTGCATCCGACAACGGAACTGCCAAAAACGCCCGGTCGTGAACCGAATAAGCGGCCTCGTCCGTCCGTGGTACCGGGCCAAACCCTCTGTCGGCTCAAACGGGCATCGTCCTACGGCAAATCGCAGCGGGAGCGAAGAATCATACCCAATCCGAAAAGCCGTTGGCGCATGTGATTGCGAGACGATGAGCCGGACGTACGGAATACCATACGGAGACTTCCGATCGTATCCGAGAGCGAACGGCTGGTCCCAAGGCAGGCCGCTCCTCCTCACGGAGACACGTGATCGCCCTCCCCCGACGGAAGAAAAAGCACCGACGCCTCCTACTCCTCCCGCTCGTCGAGGAATGACCGCATGGCTTCGCACCACGCGTCCCGGTTCCACGTCGCAAACTGCTCAGCTTCTCCGGACGTCAACTTCAGAACAACTCCGTTCGGAAGAAAGCCAAACGTTCGAGTGGCCTCAACCTCTCGAATGTCCGAGAGCGGTGCTTTCCAGGTGGACGTTTGCACATTTGCGGAGTGGGGTTCGAACCGGACGTGTTGATCGGTCAGAAAGAGCCGTCCCCCAACGGCTTCGGTTCCAACGTAGCGATTCGCCAAGCCTTCTCTGACTACGGCCTCCTCCTTCTCAAGTGTCGGGGTTGTGTCGCTGCGAATCCAATCCTGAAAGCCCCTGGATATTGCTATGCCGATGACAGTGAGTAGAACGATCCCTCCGATCCCTAAAACAACCACGACGAAAAAAGGATAGTGGGAAACGGGAACTCAGAACCAGTGCCCACACCGTGCGGTCACTCAATCGGGGCAGGCAAAGACTGTACTCGATAGGGCACCAGTCAACGTGCCGACTCGTACTCATGGGTTCGAAAAACGAATCGTTTCGGTCTCTACCTGCCTATTGCTGGATGGACATTTGATTCGGGAATACTAACGCGGCCCAGGTTGTGTGCGGAAGGCAGCGGGACAACGATCGTCTCTATCAGCTGTACATTGAGGCGAACAGGAGATCGCTGTCAGGGCTGCCCAGACTTCTTGCCGGCCCGTCCTATATCAGGTCAGCTTGACGATAGGGGATCACAGACTTATTTTAGGTGATCCCTTCTTGCCCCTTCTCTTCCTTTCTGGGCGCTGTCATGACCTGTCGTCTCCTCCTCTTCCTCTCGTTCCTATTTCTCCCTTGGATCGCCTACGGCCAGACCGCTCCCGACTCGGGGGCCGTCGTTCTCAACGAGCTCCAGTATGCTCCCCCCGACGGAAGAAGCGAGTTCATCGAACTCTACAACCGATCCGAGAGCGCCGTTAATCTCGCCCGTCTGGAGATTGCCGACGCCACCCAGGACTATACGACCGTCGCCTCATCCGATACCCTCCTCGCTCCCGGCGGGTACGTCGTGCTTGTAGAAGATACAGCCCTCTTTGCCTCTGCATTTCCAGACACCGATGCCGTTGTCCCACCCGACTGGCCCGCCCTCAACAACGGCGGCGACGAGGTACTCCTTCGTGATGGCCGATCGGGGATCCATATCGACGCGGTCTCCTACGATCCGTCGTGGGGTGGGGACGACGGTCATTCGCTCGAACGCATTGATCCGAACGGTCCGTCCGACCGCGCAAGCAACTTCGGATCATCGACCGCAGAGCGACGGGCAACCCCGGCCGCTAAGAACAGCATTTTTGCGCTCGACACGACGCCCCCCTCCCTCCAGCGAGCGCGGCCCATGGTAGAGGGGGATTCGGTAGTCGCCCACTTTTCTGAGCCCGTGGACGCTACCTCGATTGCGGCATCGGCCTTTCACCTGAACGCCCCGACGGCCCCGACGATTGCGAACGCAACGGTGAACGACACCGCGGCCTCGGTCGTGCATCTCCGGCTGGGGCGATCGCTTTCGGATGGCACGTATGCGCTGGTCGCAACGAACGTGACGGACCACCAGGGGAACGTGCGGGCAGAGACCCGTGCCTCCTTCCAATACTTTGATCCCGACGTGCCCGCTCCCGCCGACCTCGTCGTGACCGAGATTCTGTACGCTCCCCCCTCTCGTGGAACCGAGTTCATCGAAATCTACAATCGCTCCAACAAGACGGTGGACGCAGGGGCGCTCGCGGTCGCTGATGAGAACCGTAATTTCCGTCCCGTTGCTCCTCCCCTCACGCCCCTCCGCCCCGACTCGCACGCTGTGGTTGTCCGCAACGCTGAGGCGTTCGAGACGGCCTTTCCCGAAAGTGATTTTCACACTCCTCCTGGGTGGGATGCCCTCAATAACGGCGGGGACACCGTTGTTCTTCGTCACACTTCCTCAGACACCAAACTTGACGCAGTGGCCTATGCCCCCTCGTGGGGAGGAGAGGATGGACACTCCCTGGAACGCCTCGATCCAGCCGGCCCCTCTGCTGCCTTCAATTTCGGAACGTCCACAGCCAACGCAGGCGCTACCCCTGGCCGCCGCAACAGCCGGTACGACCCGGACGAGTCCGCCCCCACTCCACTCTTTGCCGAGCAGGTGGCAAAGCAGAGAATAGAAGTCACCTTCTCCGAGCCGGTCCGTGCCTCGTCGATCACCCCACAGGCCTTCACCCTCAAATCAACAAGCGTCTCGCAAGCTACGCTCGTTGACGACTCCGTGGCCGTGCTCACCGTATCCGGCGCGCCCGCTGGTCCGTCCCTCCGAGTAGAAGCCGTCCAGGACCGGGTTCACAACACCCTGGAGGCAGCCTCCCTCCCTCTTGCCCTGCGTCCGGCCCCAGGAGACGTCGTCCTCAACGAGATTCTGTTCGATCCGCGCACGGACGACTTCGACAACCGCCCCAACCAGGTCGAATACGTGGAGGTGCACAACAACACCCTCCGGTCGCTGACCCTGCACGGACTCTTTGTAACGGACCAGCCCACCGAAAATGGCACCGCCGACACGCTTTGGACCCCCCGCCGCGTGGCGCTGCCTCCGAATGGGTATGGGGTCGTGGCCGCTGCCCCTACGGGCACCCTCCGTCCCGATGCTTCCCAGCTTGCCCGCGCTTTTCCTGAGGCGCCGCTCACAGGCGACTCGACAGCCTACCTTCCAGTTGACGCCGCCCGGCTCGGGCTCAACAATGACGGAGACCTCGTGCGACTGCACCGGGCGGACGGGACGATCATTGCAGAGATAACGTACTCCTCCGACTGGCACGCTGCCGGACTGGAGGACCCGAACGGAACGGCACTCGAACGCATCAGCCCTACAGGCAGGGCCGCAGCACCAGACAACTGGACCAGCAGCCCAGCCCCCGCGGGCGGTACTCCCGGTGCCCCCAACGCCGTATCGCTCGCCTCGACCGAAGACCCGTCGGCTCCCGGCCTTCAAATCGCGCCGAGCCCGTTTTCGGTGGAGCGAGACGGGGCGACGCGCATTCGGTATACTTTGGACGGAGTGCCCAATCTGGTGCGGGTCCGCATTTTCGACGCCCGAGGCCGGAAGGTACGAACCCTGGAAGATGCTCGACTGACGGGACCGACGGGCGAACTGGTGTGGAACGGGCGCAATGAGGCCGGACACCGGGTGCGCGTCGGAGTCTACGTGGTCCTCTTGGAAGCTGTACGGGCCGGAGAAGGGGTCGTCTCTCAGTTCAAGGCTCCGGTGGTCGTGGCCCGCCCCTTGAATTGAGCCCCGTCGCGCCTCCGGGCGAAGCCTGCTTCTTACTCAGGCCCCGCCCCTCCAAAGCCCTAAATCGCATTCCCCCGGGAAAATCAAGGAAAGGGTGCCGCCTGAACACCCAGCTTACCGGAACAGGGGTTTTCGCCCGGTCGTTAGGTACGTGCGATTGTAGTTTCGCATCCGCATCTTTCGCACGTATCTTCACCGCCGCCATGGCTACTGCTACGGAGACCGCTTCGGAGACCCCGATTGACATTAGCCCGAATGCCGCGAAGGAGATTCGAAAGATCATTCGCAAGAAAAACATTCCGGACGGATACGGACTTCGCGTGGGCGTGAAAGGGGGAGGCTGCTCCGGTATGAGCTATGTCCTCGGCTTCGATAAGAAGCGCGAAAAGGACCAGGAGTTTGAGATTGACGGAATCACCGTCTACATGGACCAGCGCCACGGGCTCTATCTCATGGGAACACAGATTAACTACCATGATGGCCTAAACGCCCGCGGTTTCACCTTTGAGAACCCCAATGCCACCGAGACGTGCGGCTGCGGGGCCAGCTTTGCGGCGTAGGGAGGTCCGGACTCTCTCCGTTCAGAAACTTCTTCCATCGGAGACAAGCGTGCGCCCTCCCAACGGGCACGGACTGTGGTTCTCCTGTAACGCTTTGGGGGCGCCGCCCCTCCCATCCCGTGGGAAACGCCATCAGAGGAACAGAGAGCGCGAACGACTGGTTAGTGCTTTCGACATGCTTCACGTCGCGGGGTTGGATGTGGACGTCATTCGCGCCCACGGACAGTCCCTTATTCCCCCTTCGTGCGAGTGCCTTCGCGGCACTTCTCGTATTTAACCCAGCTTGGTATGGAAGGCAATTTCTCAAATCGTGTCCGGGACGTCATTTCCTACAGCCGTGAGGAAGCCGTTCGTCTCGGTCACGACTACATTGGAACGGAGCATCTGCTGCTCGGCATCATCCGCGAGGGTGAGGGCATTGCCGTAAAGATTCTCCGCAACCTCGACTGCGACCTCCTCGACTTGAAAGAGTCGGTCGAGGATACGGTGCGGAGCACCGGCAGTTCGACCTCCGTGGGCAACATTCCGCTCACGAAGCAGGCCGAAAAGGTGCTGAAGATCACGTACCTGGAGGCGAAGCTCTACAAAAGCGATGTCATCGGCACGGAGCACCTGCTGTTGAGCCTGCTCCGCGACGACGAGAACATCGCCGCGCAAATTCTGCAACAAGGATTTTCTGTAACCTACGACGCCGTGCGTAACGAACTCGACTCGATTATCAGTGGCAAAGCGTCGTCCTCCTCATCATCAAGCGGGGGCAGTGGCTCGGGTGGCCGGCTCTCCTCCGGATATGGACAAGAAGGTGGCGAAATGGAGAAAAGCAAAACCCCCGTACTCGACAACTTCGGTCGGGACCTTACCGAGCTCGCCGAAGAGGACGAGCTGGATCCCATCATTGGTCGCGAGAAAGAGATTGAGCGCGTCGCGCAGGTCCTGAGCCGGCGCAAGAAGAACAATCCCGTGCTCATTGGCGAGCCTGGCGTGGGGAAGACAGCGATTGCTGAGGGCTTGGCTATGCGCATCGTGGAGCGCAAAGTCAGCCGCGTGCTCTACGACAAGCGGATTGTGACGCTCGATCTTGCCTCCCTCGTGGCCGGCACCAAGTATCGCGGCCAGTTCGAGGAGCGAATGAAGGCCGTGATGAAGGAGCTCGAGAAGAGCCCCGAGGTCATCCTCTTTATCGACGAGATCCACACGATTGTGGGGGCCGGTGGGGCGTCCGGCAGCCTCGACGCCTCGAACATGTTCAAGCCGGCACTGGCCCGGGGAGAAATTCAGTGCATCGGGGCCACGACCCTCGACGAGTACCGGCAAAACATTGAGAAGGACGGGGCGCTGGATCGTCGCTTCCAGAAGATTATCGTCGATCCCTCGACGCCGGAGGAGACGGTCAACATCCTCTCTAACATCAAGAAGCATTACGAGGACCATCACAACGTTCGGTACTCGGAGGAGGCCATTGAGCTGGCGGTGAAGCTCAGCGACCGGTACATTACCGATCGCTTCCTGCCGGACAAGGCAATCGACGTGATGGACGAGGCCGGAGCCCGCGTGCACCTGTCGAACATCAAGGTTCCCCCCGAAATCCTGGAGCTTGAGGAGAAAATTGAGGACGTACAGGAGGAGAAGAATCAGGTCGTCAAAAGCCAGCGCTTCGAAGAAGCGGCCCGGCTGCGCGACAAGGAAAAGACCCTACAGGAAGACCTTGAGCAGGCCAAGCAAGAATGGGAGGAGAAGGCCGAAACGGAGATTCACGACGTGACCTCCGATAACATCGCCGAGGTCGTAGCGATGATGACCGGCATTCCGGTCGATAAGATCAGCGAGCCGGAGCAGGAGAAGCTCATCAAGATGGAGGAGGCGCTCAAGGAGCAGGTCGTGGGGCAGGACGAGGCCATCGAGAAGCTGTCGAAGGCCATCCGCCGCACCCGCGCCGGCCTGAAGGATCCGGAGAAGCCGATCGGTTCCTTCATCTTCCTCGGTCCCACTGGCGTGGGCAAAACCGAGCTTGCAAAGGTCACGACCGAGTATCTCTTCGAGTCGCAGGACTCGCTCATCCGCATCGACATGAGCGAGTACATGGAGAAGTTTTCCGTCAGCCGCCTCGTGGGGGCCCCTCCGGGATACGTGGGACACGAAGAGGGCGGCCAGCTCACCGAGAAGGTGCGACGCAAGCCCTATTCGGTGATCCTGCTCGATGAGATTGAGAAGGCTCACCCGGATGTCTTTAACATCCTCCTCCAGGTGCTCGATGATGGGATTCTAACCGACGGGCTCGGCCGTGAGGTCGACTTCCGGAATACGATTCTCATCATGACGTCCAACATCGGGACGCAGGACATTAAGTCCTTCGGCAAGGGTATCGGATTCTCTCAGTCCGACGGCGGAGACCTGGACTATGGCTCGATGAAGTCGACCGTTGAGGACGCTCTCAAGAACGTCTTCAACCCGGAGTTCCTGAACCGGATCGACGACGTCATCGTCTTCCACCCGCTGGACAAAGACAACATCTTCGACATTATCGACATCATGTCGGAGGATCTGTTCGAGCGGGCCGAGGAGCTCGGGCTGGAACTGGAGTTCGACGAGCACGCGAAGGAATTTCTCACGGACAAGGGCTTCGATCCGAAGTACGGGGCCCGTCCGCTCCGTCGCGCCCTTCAGAAGTACGTGGAGGACCCGATGGCCGAGGATATTCTCCACGACGAGCTCGGCGAGGGTGATAAGGTCCTGATCACGCACGAGGACGACGATGAGGAGCTGTCCTTCGAAATTCAGAAGGGTGTTGCCTCGACCGCATCCGACACAGACGAGCTTCCGGACGCAGACGAGCAGGCCAACGGAGAGTCTGAGGCCAGTGCAAACGGCGAACCCGAGAATGAGGATGAGGCCTCTTCAGAGGAGGCCGCCACGGCCTCTGACGAGGAAGAGTAGTCTTTCTCGTCCCATTTAACGACATCACACCCCTCCGTCCCGATCTGGGGCGGAGGGGTTTTTATTTGTCCTCCCCTTCCACTCCCCAATCGGCACCTCGAAGCCGAACGTAGCGCATTCGTCCCTCTCCGTGCTGCTCCCCCACGTCCACCGACACGGGCTCGTGAAACGGGGGGCCATCCGCTACGAAGGTGTGGAACGCCCCGTGCTCCCCACACGGATCCACCGCGTCTGGTAAATCGTCGAGAAAGGCCTCATCGTACGAACGTCCGACAAACGACGGGTCGAGCTGCACCGTATCAACGGAGGTCACCATGGCACGGTAGCCCCGCTTCACAAAGCGATGGGCGAGCCACGTCGTGTCTCGCTTCCAAAGCGGGAAGAGCGGCGTGGCCCCAATCGTACGAAGCACGTTCTCGCGGTAGGCCTTCACGTCTTCCAAGAAGAGATCCCCCGCCGCGACTGTGCGACTGCTGTCTGCCAGGAGCGGCCCGAGCGCCCGTTCGAGCCGTTCTTCATAGGTGGCGTTGGATGCATTCGGGGGCACGCGCATCACGTGTAGCGGAATGCCAAGCGCGTCGGCCTGCCGCTCGATCAACGAGAGCGGCGTACCATGCATCGTCACGGTTTCTACCTCCTCTACAACTGTCGTGAGAAGCGCCGTCACGCGACGCGGCGACTGGCTGTGCAGAACGTCGAGGGTCAGCATGGCGTCTTTGCCCCCACTCCACATCAGCACAAGGCCGTCCTTAGAAGAAGGATGTCCCATCGATCGAGAGAGTCCAGAAAAAGAATACGAGCCTTCAACGTAGGGACCGACATCTGCAAAATCGAGGGGATCGGTACCCGAAGCTGGTTTTGTGACGAGGGATACCAACTCCTTCAGCATTGTTCGGGGACGGAAACGAAATCTGTATCGCCGTTGGACTCCAAAAGCGCTACAGATGCATCTCTCGTACCTGAAAGCAATTGCCGGATCCGGCATGTGTTGACAGTCTAGCCCACAACTCTTCTCTTATATGTGTGAAATATGTTTTCTTTTCTCACTCTGCTATGGACGACCTTCCCGAGACCCCGGCTCGTCAAGGACGTGGAGCCCGTACCAATCCGGCGACTCAGTACGAGCCCCTGCACATCGACCTCGACCCTGCGGCACTGGACGAGGAAGAGCGGCGGCAGGTGGAAACGACGTACTTCCACGATCCGACCCAATCCATTCTCTCTACCAATGAGAGCCCGGATGTCCCCTTTCGGTACAGTATTAATCCGTACCGAGGATGCGAGCATGGGTGCGTTTACTGCTACGCCCGCCCCACCCACGAATACCTCGGCTTCTCCGCCGGACTGGACTTTGAAACGCGCATCCTGGTGAAGAAAAACGCGCCCGAGTTGCTATCGGAGACATTCCAAAAGGAGAGCTGGTCCCCCACCCCAATCTGCCTCTCGGGCAACACTGATCCCTACCAGCCGGCCGAGCGAGAGCTAGAGATTACGCGGGAGATCCTGAGGGTCTGTGCCTATCACCGCAACCCAGTCATGCTCATCACCAAAAACGGCCTGGTCACCCGCGACCTAGACATACTGGAGGAAATGGCCGACTGGAACGGTGTGCGACTGACGGTGTCTGTGACTACGCTCGACAATGCGCTGGCCGGGGCGATGGAACCGCGGGCGGCCCGTCCCCCGCTCCGCCTCCGCACGATCGAGGCGTGTGCCGCCGCAGGCGTGCCTGTCGGCGTGAATGCGGCTCCCATCGTGCCGGGCCTAACGGACGAGGAAGTGCCCCGCATCCTGGAGGCTGCAGCCGAGCGGGGTGCGACCACTGCCGGCTACACCGTGCTTCGCCTCCCCGGTGCCGTCCGCGAGGTGTTCGTAGACTGGCTCGACCGTCATGCCCCCCATCGCAAGGAACGCGTGCTCAACCGACTGCGGAGCCTACGGGGCGAGGATCTCACTGCGGAGGATTTCGGGACGCGCATGACAGGAGAAGGACTCTGGGCCGATACGATTGGCGACCTCTTCCGACTCGCCCGGAAGAAGCATGAACTCGACGGTTCCTCTCCTCCCCTCAACACCGGCGCCTTCCGACGGCGATCCGGCGGGCAAATAGGGTTGTTTGAGTCTTCTGGCTGATCTCAACGATGCACGCTTCGCTAAAGAATGAAGGGGCAAAAGAGAAATGTGCCCGGGTGCCTCCATTCCTCCGGACCGTCACACGTCCACATCTCATGTCGCCCGCCGCGCGACCAGCCGCGCCACGGCTGCCTCTCCCCGCAGCAACGGCCCCTCTTCCAGCGTCACGTCAACGGGCTCACACCGCAGGAGCTCGTCCTCGCCAAACGCCGCGCGCAGCTCGGCCACCGGCACCATGCGGTCCTCCGTGCTGGGACCGAGACGATCGTAATTGCCGCTGAGATGATCGGGCCGGAACCACTCCCCAATTACGATCCCGCCCGGTCGAAGCGACCGTCGAATCGTGCGATAGAGCGCCGTCCGCTCGTCCGGCAGTAACTGAAGAAAGGTCACAAGAACGGCATCCCACTGTCGATCCGGCGTCCAGGTACGCACGTCGGCCATACGCGTGTCCATCGGAAGATTGTACTCGTGGGCCCATTGCTCACATACCTCCAAGGCTTTTCGCGAAAAGTCCAGGGCCGTACAAGCTGCCCCCCGCTCCTCTGCCACGTACGCCAGCGTCCGGCCCTCTCCGGCCGCCAACTCAAGCACGTCGCCTCCCGGCGGAAGATGGTGGACCTGCGACGCCACGAACGCATTCGGCTCCGTGCCGAAGAGGTGATCATTCGCGGCGTAGCGCTCGTCCCAAAACGAAGGCTGACTGCTGGGGCGGGGTGAGTTCGAGGACATATCCGCACGTCATATTCAGGATAGAGCTGGAGCAATCTGTTTCTGTCCGTTCGATATTCCGGTGCTCAGAAAATGGGTTCCGAACTGGAGCATAATGCCGTATTTACAATAGACTTGCAGATGTGCAGTCGTCTTCGAACGCTTGTAATCAATTCGACTGGGGCGGCGTGCGGACCCAGCCCGACGTCTCTGCCCTCGCCCCGTCGACGGACGTGCGCCTGCCACAGCGCGGGTGAAATCACCACAATTGACGCCATACGATCCTCCCCCGTCATGAATACCCGAACGGTCCTCGTCGGTCTTTTTCTTTCGCTTGCAGTGGGCAGCCTGCTCCTACTTCCTCCCCCAGCCCCTGCCCAATCGCCACCGTCCCTGCGGCTCAACGACCTTCAGGTCCTGGGCAGTCACAACAGCTACAAGGCTGCCATCGACAGCTCTCTTATGCAAATCCTGCGGCAGCGCCGTCCCGAAACCGCACGAGCCCTGGACTACGCCCATCCCCCGCTCCAGGAGCAGCTCCAGTTTGGGCTCCGGAGCCTCGAGCTGGACGTCTACTACGATCCAAACGGCGGACGCTACGCTGATCCCTACGGCCGTACCCTCGTGAAAAAACAGGGGCTGCCGCCCGGCGCGCCCTATGACCCGAACGAACGCATGGACACAATGGGCTTTAAAGTCCTGCACGTGCAGGGTCTTGATTTTCGCAGCAACTGCCTCACCTTCCAGCGCTGTCTCCGGGAGGTACAAATCTGGTCGACTGCACACCCACGCCACGTCTCGATTATCATCACGCTCAACGCCAAGGACGACTCGATCGGGCGTCCCGGCTTTACCGAGCCGCTGCCCTTCGACTCCACCGCCTTCGCCGCCCTGGACGCCGAGATCCGCTCCGTGTTCAGTGCCGACGAGTTGATTACACCTGACGACGTCCGGGGAACAGCACCAACCCTCCGTGCAGCCGTCCGAAACGAGCAGTGGCCCCTCCTGTCGGAGGCGCGGGGCCACGTGTTGTTCGTTCTGGACGAGACGGGTCGCAAGCTCGAGGCGTACCGCAAGGGACATCCCTCTCTCCAGGGCCGGGCCATGTTTGCCGACGCCCCTGAAGACAGTCCAGAGGCAGCCTTCCACATCGTGAACGAACCCATCGAGCACGGTGACCAGATCCGTCGGCTCGTGAGAGAGGGCTACCTCGTTCGCACCCGGGCCGACGCCAACACGGTGGAGGCCCGAACGGGCAACATCCGACGCCGGGAGGCGGCGTTTGCGAGTGGAGCCCACGTGATCAGCACCGACTACTATCGGCCCGATCCGGAGCTGGGCACCGGCTATAAGGTCTCTTTGCCCGGAGGCAAACCGGCCCGCTGCAATCCGGTGACGGCCCCACCGGAGTGCCAGACGGACGATTTACACAAGTAGCCAGCCTCCTGGGGACACCGTCGTGTTCAATCCGCAGACTCGACAACGCTGCCCGGCGGCTCACATCCGCAGTGCCTGCCAGCCAAGATAGATCTGCCCAACGAGAAGGGGCACGAAGCTCGCTCCCCCAATCACCAGCCATCCATCCAGTCCCGGAGGCACAACTGAGAGAATAGTCGCCAGCGGCGCCCAGTACACCGCCAGCAAGAGGAGCGCCAGACACAGCCCGAGGGCCCCCCACACGTAGGGAGTACGGGTGATTTCATTGTGGAATACCCCACTCGTCGGCGTCCGCATATTGAAAACGTGAAGCAACCGACTGATGGAGAGCGTGAGGAACGACACAGTGACAGCCCGTTCGGTCTCCATACCCAACCCGCCCAGCGCCACCGCGAATGCCCCGAGGATGGTGAGCGCAATGACAAGCCCATACCCGCCGATGAGGCCCCAGTGGTACGAAGTTACGACCGGCTCCTCCGGGTCCCGGGGCGACCGATCCATCGCCTGCTCGGTGCCCCGCCCCACCCCAAGTGCCAGGGCCGGGAAGACATCGTTGAGTACGTTTAGATAAAGAATCTGGAGCGGGAGGAGCGGCAGCGGAAACCCAAACGTGGCGGCGCCGCCCACTGCCAGAATCTCGCCGACGTTGCCCGACAGAAGATAAACGACAAATTTTCGGATGTTGTCGAAAATAATGCGCCCCTGCCGGACGGCCTCCACAATCGAGGAAAAAGCATCGTCTTGCAGTACCATGTCGGCCGCCTCCCGCGCCACATCGGTCCCCCGCTGCCCCATCGCCACTCCGATATCAGCGCTGCGCAGGGCCGGGGCATCGTTCACCCCATCGCCGGTCATAGCCACCACTTGACCGGCCTCCTGAAAGAGATTGACTAGGTCGAGCTTCTGCTTTGGGGTCACCCGTGCAAAAACGGCGGTGCGGCGCAACCGCTCACGGTGTTCTTCGTCCAGACGGTCAATAGAGATGAAGTCTTCTCCCCTCTCCACCGAATGCTCATTGACGTGAAGCCCTACGGCCTCGGCAATGGCCCGGGCTGTTTCCGGATGATCGCCCGTTACCATCACCACCCGGATGCCGGCCTTCTGGCAACGCTCAATGACGGGCCGCACGTCGGTCCGAGGAGGATCCATCAGGCCTACCAGTCCCAGAAGCTCAAGATCCGTATAGGGGGACGTATCCGGCTGGTCAACGGTCTTGCGGGCCAGAGCGAGAACCCGAAGGCCCTTCTCGGCAAGATTCTCGCTCCGCTCAGCCCACTCTCGTCGTCCATTTTCGTCAAGCGGTCTCCGTTCGTCGGGGCCCCAAACATGGGTCGACGCCTCCAATACTGCCTCGGGCGATCCCTTCACCGCCACCAGACACGCCCCGTCGGACTCGTGATAGGTGGCCATCATGTTCGTGTCTCGGGTAAACCCCACCGTCCGGACGAGTGACCTCTCCTCTAGAAGAGTTTCCCGAGACCGTCCCGCCTCCGCTCCCAGCTCTAAAAGCGCGAGTTCCAACGGGTCCCCCGTACTCTGTGACGGGTCCTCCGCGTCCCGCTCGGCCCCGTTGCAGAGCGCCCCTACCTCGATCGCCTGCCGGAGTCGCCCTTCCGTCGCCTCGATCGGAGGATCAAGCTCCACCGTCCGGTCGGCCATCACCATCCGTTGCGCCGTCATTCGATTCTCGGTAAGGGTGCCCGTTTTGTCAGTCGCGATGAGCGTCGTGGCCCCCAACGTCTCGACCACCGAGAGGCGCCGCACGTATGCATTGCGGCGAAGCATCACCCACATGCCGTGCGCCAATGCCACGGTGGCCACAATGGGCAATCCTTCCGGAATGGCCGCCACGGCCAAGGCAATGCCGGTCTCGATCATTAAGAGCAAAGGGCGCCCGGCCAAAAGGCCGGCGACGGCCACGGCCCCAGCAATGCCCACGGTGAGCCACACGAGACGGTGCCCCAGGCGATCGAGCTTTTGCTCCAATGGGGTATCCCCTCCCTCAGCGGTTTCGACCATCTCGGAGATGGCCCCAAGCTCCGTCTCCATCCCCGTGGCCACTACGATGCCCCAGGCATCCCCCTCAGTGACGGCAGTGCCCTTATAGGCCATGCAGGTCCGCTCCGCGAGTGGGGCGTCCTGCGCCACCGGAGCCGCATCCTTGGCCACCGGCACCGACTCCCCCGTGAGAGCGGACTCGTCCACCTGCAATCGATCCCCCTCTATCAGACGAAGATCGGCCGGCACCAAATCGCCGCTCTGCAGATGCACAACGTCTCCCGGCACCACTTCTTCGGCGGAGATCACCATTTCGCTGCCGTCTCGTCGGACCCGAGCCGTGACCTGCCCAAGTTCTTGGAGCGCCTCCATCGAGCGAACCGCCCGCCATTCAGTAAAAAAGCCGATGGCCGTGTTGAGGAGAAGAACAACAGCAATAGCGAGGGCCTCGATCGTCTGGCCAAAGACGAACGAGACCCCCATCGCTGCCACCAGCAGCAGTACAACGAGGCTCTTGAACTGCTCCCACAGAATGGTCGCCACGCTTCGATGCTCAATCTCGCGCAGGCGGTTGGGGCCCAGCGTGTTGAGGCGCCGCTCGGCCGTCTCCGAATCAAGCCCCGCCGAACTTCCTCCGACGGCCTCAAGCACCGAAGAGGGCTCTGCACTCCAGGGCGTCTCGCCAGGATCGGCCCGCTGTTCCGTAGAGGGGGAATCGGAAACGACCGGTTCACTCATAGTGGGTCGGAATGCGGTGAAATTGAGCGTACGGCCCCAGTATCCGCCGATGCGGGTCCGACGAGGATTCGTGACGAGATGCCGGAACGACTAGAGTCGTTATTTCGCCGTGTATCCTCCGTCGATAACCAGCTCCGAGCCCGTCATGAACTTTGATTCCTCGGACGCGAGGAAGAGGATGCCGTTGGCAATGTCGTCCGGCTCTCCGACGTGTCCGATCGGGTGGAGGGCGTCAAGCTGCTTCCGCCCTTCTTCAACGTCGCCCTGCTCCCGGAGAAACTCCTCTACCAGTGGCGTCCAGATAAATCCGGGATGGACCGAATTGACGCGGATGTTGTCGTCGGCGTAATTCAGGGCATCGGTTTTTGTCATCGTCCGAACCGCTCCCTTGGAGGCATGATACGGGGGAATGTCTTCGGCCCCCACGATGCCGTAAATGGATGACAGGTTGATGATGCTCCCACCGCCCGCGTCTTGCATATGCGGCACGGCGTGTTTGGTACCGTAAAACACCCCATTCACATTTACGTCCATCACCTCGTTCCACTCCTCCTTGGTGAGTTCGTGTGTCGGTTTGTCGGCCCCCGTGATGCCCGCGTTGTTTACGAGAACATCAAGGCTCCCAAAGGCGTCCACCACGTCGGCAAATACCTCTTCGACGGCCGCCTCGTCGGTCACGTCCAGGGACCAGTACTGGGCCGTTCCGCCGTTCTTGTTGATGGCGTCAACGGCTGCCTCTCCGGCCTCGTCGTCGACGTCAGTGATGGCAACGGATGCCCCTTCTTCGGCCAAACGCTGTGCCGTCGCTTTCCCAATGCCGTGTGCCGCACCGGTTACAATGATGGTTTTTCCTTCTACACGTCCCATAATAGTTGAGTCGATTGGTGGAAATGATCACGATGTCTACGACGAGGATAATATCTTCCATTGTCGTTGGACATGCAGAAAAGGAAAAAGGACGTGGAGGTGTTGTCCGGGATCTCACTATATACATGTAGATCTTTTCCGGACACACCGGCGCGTAATGGGGGACGTCGGCCCTCAAAAGTCGCGTCCTACCTCGATCCCCGCGGCGTAGGGACCTCCCACCCGTTGACTCATGAGGGTGACTTCCACGGGCCCAAGCAGGGTGTTCGCTCCCAACGTGAGACCGAACCCGCTGTCGAAGGCCTCCACGCTCGGGGCCCAGTCCCACTGCTCGGCCACCCGAGCGGTGTTCCACCGCATACTGACGAAGAGGTCCTCCGGCAACGCCACCTGAAGCCCGAGGCCAAACGCCTGAACGCTTCGCCCTGAGAGCTCCTGCACCGCATAGCCAAGGTGACGAAACTGATGGTCCGAAAACATTCGAGAAGAAACACCCCCACCGAGATAGTACCGTCGGTACAAGGGCAAGGCGTCCCCCGAACTTCGGCCCAGGACTGTGGTGCCGATGCCCGTCAGGCGCGTCGTGATGGGGATTCGTCCTTCTCCCTCCACGAGGTGCTGCGAAAATGTGCGGCTGCTGACCACCGCATCATTCGTTCCCGAGGACCGGAGCAGTAACTGGGCTCCGGAGGTGGCGAAGCTTGCCCGATTGAAAGTGTCGACATAGAGCATGGCCTCCCCCAGTAGAAGTCCTTCTTTGTCTCTGAACCGATTTCCTCCCCCCACATCCTCCTCGATCGCAAAACCCTCCCCCGTCACGCCGAACGCCACTGCGTAGTCGTTTAGAAATGTCCCCCCGAACTGGAGCCCGCCTTCCAGGACGTTTACCTGTACACTCGACGTGCGCCGCCCCCCCGAAAACAGATCGATGGGAAGGCGCCGCCCCCCTGCTTCCAGCGTCATCCCCAGGCGGGGCTGGAAACTTACCGGGACGGTGTAGCGCAGTCCGGCCCGTAGGACCTCTCCCAGACGCAGATCCACCTCGGACGTTGCTCCAATTCCAAGCTGATCCCGAAACGAGGCATTGAGGAGAATAGACGCCCGGTACGCACTGCTGTACCGCAGGCCGAGGCGCAGACGCTCCTGCGTACGTCGCTCAGCCTCCACCACGAGCGTGACTGAAGCTCCTCCTGTCTCATGGGGGGCCAGCCGGTAGGTGACCTGACTGAAAAGGTCCATCGCGTACACGCGTTCAATTGCCGTGGTCAGTTCCTCCGCCGTTCGGCTCGCTGGCGGGGAAATGTCCAAAAGGGCGCGCACACGTTGGGCCAGAAGAGGACTAACGCCCTCAACACGGATCTCCCTGATGGACGCCCGCCAGGTCCGGTCGATTGGACGTCGTGAGGATGGTCGTTGTCCTCCTGCGGAATCGGCCAGTGCCGCAAGCGCGGACCGGTGGGTAGATGCGGCCCGGCGCCCGCGCTCCACAATAGCGGCGGTACTGTCGAAACTGAACATGCCGTAGTTCTGCATGTCCGGCTCTATGGTGACGTCGCACTTCTTTAGCTGCTTCTGGGTTGAGGCCGCTGCCCGATACCACATGGCCTGCATTAAAACGTCCACGAAGCTCGACAGGCTGTCGGCGGGCAAAAGTGGATTGCCCACGTTGGAGCAAATCAAGAGATTGGCCCCCAACGCCCGAGCATCTCCGGCAGGCAGGTTGCGGGCAACGCCCCCGTCGATGTACGTTCGACTTCCAATTTCCGTCGGCGCAAACACACTTGGAATGGCCATGGACGCCCGGATCACACGCGGCAGATAGCCTTCGGTAAAGAGCCTCCCGTCCCCCGTCTCAATGTCCGTCGCCACGGCGCCAAACGAAACCGGCAACGCGGTAAAGTCGCGCACGTGACTGATGGGAAGAAGCAGTCGATTGAGCAGCTGGGACACGCGCTGTCCCGCGATGAGGCCGGACGGCAATCGAATGCCACCCCCGTCCAGCGGAAGGGAGATGAGAGTGCGCTCGTCGCTCACGCGCTGATCGAGCGGGCGGAGCCGACGCCGGGCGGCATCACTGAACACGTCTCTCCAGTCCTGAGCGTTGGCAATCGAATCCAGCGATGTCGGATCGTACCCTCCGGCGTACAGACCGCCCACAACAGCCCCCATGCTGGTCCCCGTCACGACATCGACGGGCACGTCCAACTTCTCGAGGGTTTTCAGGACGCCGATGTGCGCAAATCCCTTGGCGCCTCCGCCGCTCAGTGCCAGTCCGACGCGGAGCGAGTCCTGCGATTGGGCGCGGGCTGCCGGTCGAGTCCCCTCCTGTGCAGCCGCGGGTGTCCCCAGAACAGCAAACACCACCACAAGTCCCAGCCAGCGGGGCAGTCGAATATTCATCAAGCGTCGTATGGGTAGAAACGGAGTCGATGGGTTTGGAACGTCGAAAAGAGAACAACGGCCTCCACTTCAGCCTTCCTCCGTACGCTCCATCCGCTGCTCTGGACGGGGCTGCTCAACAGGCAAGGCCATCGGTGCAGCAGCGAGGCACCGTGCCCACCGTGCCAAAATAGCGGGCGACCGTCGGGCATGAAGCAAGAAGTCGACGAGACTGAGACGCGCTACGGGCACCAGTGGTGCGTCCCGTTTCCCAAGTCGAGTCCGAGCGTTGGTTGACGGACTGCATTCAACCCGAGAAACAGCCTTCAGGTCAACGTTCAGAATTCGGTCCCTGCCCCCTTCGGTTTGACGGCCCACTAGGAGACCGGCTGCATGGAGGAGGCCTCCTCGGCCCGTTCCGTAAACTGCCCTCCCGCAAACCGGACCAGCATAATCCACGCAATGAGCACGACGATACTCGCCACCGACAGCCAACGGGCCCCCGCTGCCCCAACGAAGGCTGCAAACGCCAGGTTTAGCCCCACGGCGACCACCTTCGCGAAGCGCTGGACAAACATATCGATAAACGCCTTTCCCTTGTACTTCGCGTCCCGGGACGTGGGCGTATACAAGGCTTCCTTGGCTGACTGGTTAATCGAGTAATTCAGGCTGTTGTCCGACACAGACATGAAGACCGCAGCCCCGAGGAACGGCACGGCAAGGTACGCAACAGATCCCATCAAGATGGCCACGGGAAGAAACAGAAGGGCCGTTCCGATGCCGAATCGCTTCATCACGAAGCTCGTCAGAAAGAGCTGTACCCCAACGGAGACCACGTTCGTCAACACGCCCACAAATCCGAACGCAGCGTCGTAATTCACCCCGCTGGCCACTGCCATCTCAATGGCCTTTGCCAGCTGATAGTCGACAATGTTGGAGACAATCTCGTACAGGCCGATGATGCCCAAAATCGCCAGTAGGTACTTCGACTGAAAGACGATTTTGGCCCCTTCAAACACTGCACTTGTGGAGGCCACTTCCGTCCCCGCGTCCGGCGCTTCCTGATTAGAGACGCCCCCTTCCCGACGATTGACGTAGTAAGCAATGCCCGCGACGGCCACGATGGCGAGTGCGGCCCCCCAGAGGAGCGACTGTCGTCCCAGCACGTCGACACGAGTGCTCACGTACGTCGCCCCCACGAGTCCTCCCAGTACGCCGCCCAACCCAATGAGCCCGTAGAGCCGCTTCGACTGCTGTGGCCGAATTACGTCGTTCGTGAAGGCCCAGAAGGACGCGACCATAATTGAATTGAAGATGTCACCGAAGACGTAGAACCCCCAGACGGTGGGGGCGTCGAGGTCAGTAATTGCAAAAGAGAATATGATCGTCCCGGCCGTCAGCAAAGCACAAAAGATGTAGACCACCTGCTGGCGCTTGAAGCGTCGCACCAGAATCGTGAAGAGCACCACCACGCCGTACACCACGATCATGTTGAGGGTCTTCCCCACCTGTTCCGCCTCGGCTCCCCCAAAGGCCTCGATGTAAAAGCCGAACAGCCGAAACGCCCGGTCGTCGTAGAACGTGAGCATCAGTCCCCGCTTGATCGGCTTAAACACCCAGAAGACGGCGATCACCAGAAAGAAAAAGAACGACAGCGCGAGGGCCGTCGGCCACTCCTCGCGCCGGATGTCAAAAAATTCGTCTTTCAGGCGGTCAAGCATGGGGCCCTATTCGGAAAATGAAAAAATTATCGGCACGGACGCTCATTCAGACCGCCGAATCCCCACGACGCGAGGTGCCCGATCGGGCTGAACCTGAACGTACACGTCGATCGGCTGCCCCGGAGCCTCCCCATCGGCTCGAATCGTCCGAACCTCAACGCGGACGACCCATTCGTCGGGCGCGTCTGGACGGGTCTGCCGTATCGCCGTGCTGAGCGTGGTTGCGTCCGGCACTACAAGGGGAAGGGCGGGGGAGGAGATCTCCTGACGCATCGTCAGCCGCTGTTCCCCGTGGTACATGCTGTACTCGTAGCGTGTCCCCTTCTCGTGTGCCAAGCCCCCGGTGACGGCCCGATCGTCGAAGCGAAGCCAGGCCCCCACAGTCCCCCGCGCCTCCGCGTCCGATGCCGTAACCGCCTCCGGCGAGGAACGCTCTATCCGAAACCGATCCAGCGGATTGACTCGGTCGAACCAGTACGCTCCAATCTTATCCCGGCGCGCCTTCAGAATCTCAAGGAGATGCGCCTCCGCAGCCGGGTTGGTGAGTCTGCCCGTTTCAACAATCGCTCGGAGGTCTTCGTCCGTGAAACTCATCACGATCTTCGCGCCCCAGAAGGCATCGCGGAGCGTCGCTTTTTCGAAGGCCGGGTTCGGATGGGTCGGCACCCAGGCTCCCGGATCGAAGAGCTCAGCCTCAAAGTAGCCGACCGACGGATACCGAATGAGTGAATCCGTGTCGACAAAGAGCCAGGGACGGTCGTAGAGACCGAACGTAAGCGTGGACTTTGTGATCTCTAGTGGGTCGACCAGATACTCGTAGCCGTGCATGGACGTCTTCGGGCCGCCCGCCCGTGAGCCAAGCGTGCCGCCCATGTCGAGAAGGTAGTGCTTAATGTATCGCTGGTCGGTATACACAGCCAGCGTGTTGGCCGCCCGGCGATCCGCATCATTGATCCACGAACCGATGATGCGCAGGCCGCGCAACTCGCGCCGATGTTGGTGCCATACGCGATCGTTGGGGTCGTCCTCCCGGGTGCCCTCGAATTCCCAGATGCCCACCGGCCGTCCGTCCACATACTTGCTGGCCATGGCCCGCACCCTGCCGGCCTCCGTCCGTGGAAGATCCGCCAGCATTCGTTGCACGTCCGTCTCCGTCATCGGGCGCCGCCGCCCCTCTTCCGCCACCTCCGCGTCCTCTCCAACGCGCAGCCGCGCCGGATTGAAGTAGACGACGTAATTTTCAGGCACGTGGTACCCGGCGGCGTACAGGATCTTCGTGGAAATGACCTCTGCCGCCGAGCTCAACTCGGCAAACGCCGGGCGATCAAACTTGAAGAGATACCGGTCGCCGCGGTCGTCTTCGATCACAAAACCCGGAGAGGCCCCTTCAAACTTTCCGCTGACAATCGTCCACGCGCCTGCGGACGCCGGACCGCCGGTCGTATTCGGCCCCCGGGCCAACGCCTCCGGGCTCATCTCCCGGTAGTAGTGGCGACGGGTATACCAACTGGAATTGGGCGGTTCCCCAAGCACGTTTACGTTGTCGGCCTCCCGGGGCCCGGCAGCCCCAATGGCCCGCCCAATCTGTCGCCCCGTCCAGTGTAGGTCAAGGGGCTTTTCGAGCTGATGCACGACCGTCATATCGATCCGGTCCCAAAGCTCATTCTCGGGCTTATCCTCCGGCTCCGGGATCGCCATCGTGTCCGGGTCGACGGTTCGGATCGATCCGAGCGTATAGGGACGGCTGGTCGACGCGCATCCCCCGAGCACGACCAGCAGTACGGCCGTGCCGATAATCGTCGGTATGAGGCGAGAAAAGATCATGAGCGTTCCTATCGTCTCGTGCCAATCGCGAAACTGGACCCGGTCTTGGAAAACACGCGGACACCGCTGGTGCTTACTCCGACATCGAGGCGGAGCGACACCCCCGACCCGGCATAGACGCGCACCCCCATCCCGGCGGACCATCGGAAGTCGGCCGGTGCAATTTCACCGACCTCATCAAACGCTTGCCCACTATCCACGAAGAGAAGCGCGTCCCACGTTTTCCAGATTGGATACCGGTACTCGAGCGTGAACAGCACCGTGCCATCCCCACGCAGCCGATTTTGCTCGGCCCCACGCAACAGGTCCGCGCTGCCCAGCACCGGCAGCTTGTAGAAGGGTACAGCCGCCCCCGGCACGGGAAACAACTGCTCCAGTCGCGTACGGAATACGAGCCGTCGGTACGGCCCAAAAACCGGAAGCGGGACGATCCGCTGCCACTCCCCGAGAAGACGGTGATAACTGAGCGGGGTGTCGTTGAGGCTGTGTGTAAAGTCATAGGAGAGATAAAACCGTCTGCCCGAAAGGGTGCGCGGCCGGCCGTCTCGTCCTCCTCGGATTTGTTCGACCAGGAGCGATGCCCCCGTCGACACGAGCGTGGTACGCCCCACCCCTGGCAGCGACACGGGAAAGCGGGATGCCCCTCTACCCTCGCCCCGCCCCACATCGATGCGCTCATACCGCGCAAAGAGCCCCCAGCCAAGCCCCGAGAGGCCTCCCCGTTGACGAGGGTTGGCCCCAATCCCCAGCCGCAGATCAACCTGTTCTGTGCGATAACTGGTCTCCCGCTGGTTGGATGCAAGTCCCGGAAATCCGAGGTCAGACGTCAGGAACAGATTCTCGTCAGAATCGAGGCGGTACGTTGTCGCCACGTCGATGAATGAGGCCTCCCCGAACGGAGCAGGATTTGTGTAGAATGCGTCGGCTCGGAGGTTGTCCGGCGTGCTGTACAGAACACGTGCTTCTGCCTCGCGCCTCGTGCCGAAAAGCTGCTCGTGGCGGACCGTAAGGCCGATGGCCCCCGACGTGGCCCCCCCGAGCCGAGCCGTCGGAAAGACGCCGAACGTTCGGGCGTCATTCCAAAAGAAGTCTTCTACCCGAGACGGAATCTCGTTGCGCTCGGCCCAGATGACGCCCCACCCGATTGGACGCGTGGTCCAGTGCAGAAGGGTCGACGGCACGGCGAGAATTTTTTCGGCGGTCGACTGCTCCGTAACGTATACGGTGCGCGTATGGGTAGAATCCACCTGGACCCTCGCATGCTGCGCTCCCTGCGCCGACGCCCCCATGCCGGGCAGCAATGTCATCGCGAGTGCGACTGCAAGCCCTCGAATGACCAATTTACTGGATCTCCCAGAAAACATAGCGGAAAGATGAAAGCTCTGGCACTGCGATCAAAACGCCTCCGGGCACGACTGTCCCCATGACCCTGCCTAGCGGGAGCCGCGGGCTCCGGTCCGTTGGTATCGAGTAAATATAAGCCACAGGAAGGCCAAACACGGGAATCGCCCGCTTGATCGGCAGAAAAGAATCGACCAATCTTTCTTCGTTCGCCAGCCTCAGCCTTGTACAGAGCAAACTGGGATTGGGCCCCAAACATCCGACTGTCCACAGGAAATATTCTCCACTAAAAATGGCAACGCCCGCCATTGGGCACGTTGGTTCGCACTTTCCCGCTTCCAGAGACTGAAGGTCAACAGATATAGTGTAGATCTTGAAGACAAGAAACATGAATTCAATCCCGTCAAAACCCCCAATCCGATGGGACAGGTGAGGTTCAATCCCCCGAAAACGTCAACATCCAGCTAAGCCTCACGAACCAACATAGAGACCGCAAACATCTTCTAGAAGCCCTCTTTCATGCCCCCCGCCGAGCTCTTGCATTTCAATGGCGACTCGCCCCCTCTTCCATCATGCAGCTCTTTCCCTGGAGCACGCTGTCGCTCTCCCTCATCTCGCTCGTGTTCGTCGGTGCCGCCCTCATAATTGGGATTGCCGGAACGGCCATGACGAGCACAGCGGACCGGCTGGCAGATCTGACTGGACTCGGCGAAGCCATCTTCGGCGCCGTCCTGCTCGGCAGTGCGACTTCAATCGCCGGCATTACCACGTCGGTCACTGCTGCTGTAGATGGACGTGCCGCCCTCGCCATCAGCAACGCGATTGGGGGCATCGCGGCCCAAACGGTCTTTTTGGCAATTGCGGACATTGCCTATCGTCCCGCCAACCTGGAGCACGCGGCCGCCTCCGTGGAAAATCTTCTGCAGGGGGCCTTGCTCTCCACAATTCTGTCGATTCCCCTGCTGGGCATGGCCGGGCCCCGCCTGGCGCTCTTCGGGGTCCATCCCTTTTCTCCCCTCCTGATCGGGGCGTATCTTTTTGGCCTCCATCTCGTGTCAGAGGCACGATCCCAGCCGTACTGGATGCCTCGCCAAACCGCCAAGACGGAGGAGGATGTCCCCGAGACGCACTCGGGACCGAACCGATCACTCGTGTTTTTGTGGAGCCGATTTCTGCTCCTGACCCTCGTCGTAGGCACTGCCGGATACGTCATCGCGAAGACGGGAGGCCAAATCGCCGTACGAACAGGCCTGAGTGGCACGGTCGTCGGCGGCCTCCTGACGGCCATCTCCACCTCGCTGCCGGAGCTCGTGACGGCCATCGCGGCAGTTCGGCGGGGCGCACTCACCCTCGCGGTCGGGGGCATCATCGGCGGAAATAGCTTCGACGTTCTCTTCGTGGCCTTTTCGGATGTAGGCTACCGGTCCGGCTCCATCTACCACGCCATTACCGACCAGCAGGTCTTCATCATCGCCCTCACGCTTCTGCTGACCGGCATCTTGCTGATGGGCCTCCTCCGCCGAGAGAAATGGGGCGTCTGGGGAATCGGCTTCGAAAGTTTCCTGGTCCTGGTGCTGTACTTCGGAGCCTTTACACTTCTTCTGGCTGGAGGATGATGCCTCTGCCACGCTCGCTCCCCCAATGCCCTCATAGCGAGGATCGTCGTCCGGTCGAAGGTGGAGCCGGAATCGTACCGACCAGCGGCGGACGTGCCCACATCCCGACGGGACAGGCGGGATAGTGATCAGGTTGCATCGTCAGATTCACCCGGTCCTCGCCCCGAAACGCACGTCCCCAACGCAGAATGTCCTCCGCAATTCGACAATAAAGAGAGGCCCCCTGCTCAGGGAAAATCGCAAGATTCACGCCTCGCGGCACCGGCCAGATTTCAACGAGACGGATCTCATCGAGCGGCAGTGTGTGGTCGACCGCCCCCGTCCAACTCCACCCCGTAATCGACAGCCGGTCGTCGTATAGGGCAATCGTGCCAAGCCACAAGGTGCGTCGCTGCAGGGTGAGCGCAGAGCGGAGAATGTACTCCTCTTCGGGATCGGTCCTCATGGGTCTGGAGCGTCTATGAAACCAAAAGGGGGCACCCGCATCGAACGGCAACCCGATTGTTTCAAGAATTTGTGAGACTACCGGTCCAGACGTCGTTTGTCCCTGTCCGCTCTCGAGGCTAGGAAGCCGCCGGGGTGGTTTCCTTCTTTTCAGGATCGGTGGTCGCGAGATACTCTTCTACCCGAGACCCGCCATCCGCCGCATCCCAACGCCTCAGCACCTGCATGACCGCTGCGTGCGGGTCGAGATGAAAGCGATCGGCCCCAAATCGAGCATAGAGCCCCGATCGGCGCACCGTTTCCCGAACGGGCCCGATGAGACCAGTCAAGTGCACCTCGATCCCGTCTTCTTCGAGCCGGTTTGCAACCGAATCGAGCGCCTCCACGGCCGTGGTATCGAGCGCATTGATGCTGCTTCCGTCCACCACCACGACACTCACGTCGCGTCCCTCCCGCTTGCTTTTTTCTAGCAGGAAGTCCCGAAAATAGTCAGAGTTGGCAAACGAGTAGGCCGCATCAACCCGGAGGATCAGGATGTCCTGAAGGCGAATGGCTTGCTCGAACCGATCCACGTCCCGAAAGCGACGCGTGCCCGGGACGTGCCCGAGTTCGGCCACATTCGGACGGCTGATGCGAAACAGAACGCCAAGAACGGAGGCCCCGATCCCCAGCAAGATTCCTTCTTGCACTCCGATGAAGAGCGTGCTCGCGGCCGTAAAGAGGGCAATGTAGCCGTCCCGTCGCCGGGCCCGAAACAGCATCCGCAGCTCGTGGAGGTCGATGAGTCCAAGGCCGGACACGACAATAATCGCGGCCAGGGCCGGCACGGGGAGATAATAGAACAGCGGGGTCAAGAAGAGCAACGTTAGGGCAATCACGCCCGCCGCAAACGCATTGGCCAGCGGCGTTTGGGCTCCCGCCTGGTCGTTCACCGCCGATCGTGAGAAGCTCCCGGACGCCGGAATGGCTTGAAAAAAGCTCCCGACGACATTGCCCGCACCGACCCCGATCAGCTCCTGATTGGGATTGATGTTGTATCCGTGCCGTTTCGCAAAGATGCGCCCGAGCGAGGCATCTTTCATAAACTGCACCAGGGCCAAGGTAATGGCGGCCGGAAGCAGTGCATTCAGGTCCGAGAAACTTGTGCTCCACACCTCAGGGGTCGGCAGTCCCGTCGGGATCGCGCCAATGACTTCGACCCCGTCCTGCCCCAGTCCAAGGCCCCAGCTGCCAACCGTCCCCAACACAACCACGACCAGCGGCCCTGGCACGCGTGGCCACCATCGAGACAGCCCGACCAACACCCCGATACATCCCACGCTGAGCCCAAGGGTGAGTCCATGCGTGTCTCCGGCGTGCTGCAGGGCATCCCAGAGCAGCACATGAACGTACTGCGAGCGGCCGAGCTCGACCCCAAGGAGATTTCCCAGCTGACTGCAGGCAATAATCAGCGAGGCGGCAGACGTGAGCCCTGCGATCACGGGGCGGGAGAGAAGCCCCGCCACGAAGCCGAGCCGCAGTCCTCCCATTGCAACTTGAATCACCCCCACCATGGCCGTCAGCAAAATCGCAAGCGCGACGTACCGCTCGGTTCCGCTCTGGGCCAGCGCGCCTACCCCGGCGGCGACGATGAGCATGTCGATCGCCACCGGCCCAATGGCCAGTTGTCGTGAGCTCCCGAACAGGGGGTAGATCAGCAACGGGACGAGCCCCGCATAGAGGCCGTAGATGGGCGGCATCCCCGCAATCACGGCGTAGGCCATGCCCTGTGGGATCAGCATCGTTCCCACCGTGAGGCCTGCCGTGGCGTCGCGCCGGAGCCGATCGGCCGTGTAGTTGGAGACCCACTCAGAGATCGGGAGATACCCCTGAAGCCAGGTCCCTACACGTTGGAGCATGAGCCGTGTCAATCATGGAAAAGATCCTCGGACGACCGCGTTTCCCGTGTTTCTGAACAAACACACGTGCAGAAACCTCAACTGCCTCAGTTGATCCCCTCGCGGTGTGAAGGGTGGAAAAGAACTGGCAAACGCTTGTCCTCTGTTTTTGACACCAATGACATCACGCACGCCGTCCAGCCCGCTCTCAGCAGAGCTGGACTGTCCTGCGCCCCCCTACACTCGCACGTCCGCCCCCACCGACGCATTGTCGTCCGTCTTCGGGTCGGCCAGTGCCTCTGCCTCTGCAATCAGGTCTTCAATTTGGGCAAGTCCCTTCTCCCAAAACTGCTCGTCCTCCAGGTCCACCCCAAGCTGCCCAACGAGCTCGTGGGGCCAGTCGGACCCACCCGCCCGCAGCAGATCAACGTACTGTTCGGCAAACGCATCCCCGGCCTCCTGATAGCGCGCATAGAGGGCCAGTACAAGTAGCTCGCCGAAGGCGTAGGCGTACACGTAGCCGGGCGTGTGGAGAAAGTGGGGGATGTAGCTCCACCAATGCCGGTAGTGATCGCCGAGCGTGACGCTGTCCTCGAACATCGCCTCCTGCGTCTCCATCCAGTGCTCCGCGAATCGCTCCGGCTGCAGCTCGCCGTCCTCTCGTCGCTCGGTGTGAATGCGATCCTCGAACCGATTCATCGCCATCTGCCGGAAAACGGTGGCCAGTGTATCGTCGATCTTGGAAACCAGCATCGCGAGGCGATTCTGCGGATCGTCCTCCTGCCGCATGAGACGCTGGAAGACCAGCATCTCGCCAAAGACCGACGCCATTTCAGCGGTGGTCAGGGGCGTACCGTGATGAAAGATCGTCTGCTCTCGCGAAAGGAACTGGTGCACCCCGTGCCCCAACTCGTGGGCGAGCGTCTGCACGTCGCGCGGCTTCCCAGTGTAGTTGAGCAGCACATACGGATGCGCACTTGGCACCGTGCCGTGACTAAACGCCCCACTTCGCTTCCCCTCGGCCATTGTCGCATCAATCCAGTTCTCCTCAAAAAACCGGCGCGCCACATCCTGCATGTCCGGATGGAAGTCGCCATAGGCGTCCAGAACCATCGACCGGGCCTCCCCCCACTCGTACGTCGTATCCGCCTCCCCCACTGGCGCGTACCGGTCGTAATCGTACAGTTCATCCAGATCGAGAAGCCGACGCTTGAGCTCGTAGAAGCGAGCCACAAGGTCGTATCGTCCCGTGACAGACTCGATCAGGGCCTGCACCGTCTCGTCGTCCACCTCATTCGAAAGGTTTCGACTCTCCAACCAGTGATCGTAGTTCCGAAGCCGGTCGGTCGAGGCCTTGTCGGCCAGCAGTGTATTGAAGACAAAGGTGAGCGTCCGCTGATTTTCCGTAAGTCCCTCCGTGAAGGAGAGGGCCGCATTCCGGCGCAACTCACGATCCGGCTCGTAGAGCTTCGACAGAATCTCTTCCTGCGTGAGCTCCTCTCCCTCCAGCTCATAACGCGTGGCTCCCAGGGTTTCGTCGAAGTAGCGGGTCCAGGCCTGCGTTCCAGTGATGCTCTTCTCGGACAACACCTTCTCCTCCGGCTCACTGAGCACGTGCTCTTTTTGGAGATACTCGGTCTCCAGATAGTGCCGATAGTCCGCCACAGCCTCATGCTCCAGAATCTCGCTGGCATGTGCTTCCTCTACGTCCGCCCATTCGACCTCGACAAAGAGCAGCTTCTGATTCGTACGGTTGTAGGCTTCCCGAACAGACTGCAGGAGTGCTCCGCGCTCTCCGTCATTCGTATCGGTGGACCAGTGCAGGTGGGCGTACGCGTAGGCCCGCCCGAGGCGATCTTGAATGGCCTCGAGCTCTTCCAAAGCCGTGGCCAGGGCAACGGGGGATAACTCCGAAATACGCCCCTGATACTGTTCGGCAAACGCCTCCGCCGCTTCGTCCGCCTCCTCGAGACTTTCCTTTACGTCCGTGGGGCTATCGTGCAGGTCGTCGAGGCGCCACCGTACGTCGTTGGCACTCGTCTCCGGATCGGGCATAATACAGCAGGGGTCATGGGGAATCGACGGGCGAATTGAAACGCTTCCACGAGCGGCAAGCGCGGTGCGTTCCTCTCGTCCCTCCCTCCTCCCCGAACGACCTGCACCGGAATCGTTACATTCGATCGGCCCGCCGGATCGGACGTGACGCCCGTCATTTTGACGAAGTGTTCACCGCAGCTCCGTATCATGGAACGGGGCTAACGGTACGGAATTCCTCTCCGATTCTCTGCAACAAGTGCTTTTCTCTCATGTCGGATACGCCCTTCGTGCCCCTCACCTCCGACGCGGATTGGGCGGAGGCCCGCGATCGCTCGGCGGAGACGCCCGTCCTCATTTTCAAGCACAGTTCCTCGTGCCCCGTCAGCGGACAAGCCGACGCCGAGATGACCGAACTTGCCCGAGAAACGGACGTGCCCATCTACAGAGTCGTCGTCCAAAACCACCGGGCCGTATCCAATATCATTGAAACCGAGCTAGGCGTGCGGCATGAAACCCCGCAGACGATTCTCCTGCACGAACAATCCCCCGTATTCAACACGTCCCATTTCAATGTGACGGCGGATACGCTGCGGGAGGAGCTGCGCCGTGTTTCTGTTTCTATCCAATAACCTGCCCCTACGACGATGCGTCGCTTCCTTCTCGTTCTCTGCTGTGCTGGCCTATTGGGCAGCCTCGCTGCCTGCGGATCCGACGACGGCTCCTCTCCGGCAGACGCCCCAAAGACCAGTGCCGAGGCCAAGTCCGGCACAAGTTACCAGACCGATCCGGTGCCGGCCCCCGACGTCACAATGACAACCCTGGACGGACAGGAGATCAACCTTGCTGAACAGAACGGCAAGGTCATCCTCGTGAACTTCTGGGCGACCTGGTGTGCCCCCTGCCGCAAGGAAATCCCGGACCTCATCGATCTCTACGACCGGCACAAGTCCGACGGACTGATGGTGGTTGGGGTCGCATTGGACGAAGAAGGCACCGAGGTCGTCAAGCCGTTTGTAGAGAAGGAGAAGGTCAACTACCCGATCGTGGTGGATACCACCGAGACGATCGAAGCAGAATTCGACGGCATGTACGGCCTTCCGACCACCTACGTCGTAAATCCTCAGGGCAAGATTGTCCGCCGCATTCTCGGAATCTTTCCGGTCGACAAAATGGAACCAACGATTACGGAGATGCTGCAGTCCGGGAGCGCGGCGTAACGCAGTTTCGACGGTCTTGCTACGCCTGTGCCTTTCTTCTGAACGACAGAACGTATTATTCAAGCGCCGTTGAGCCCCAACGGCGCTTCGGAATCGAAAACCGGAAGACGCATCCAAGACTACTCGTCGTCCTCTTCTTCCTCCTCTCGCTCCCGCTCCATGAGGTAATCTTCCAAGCTCCCCACGACGACGCGGGTTTCGTCCTCGACCTCCACGTCTTCAACGTCGCCGGCCCGAATCAGCTTCTTGATTTTCTTGCGGTCAATCTGCTTGAGGATGCGACGGGCCTCCGTGCGGCTTACCACGTCGTCCCGGTAGTCCGCCGCGAAGTCCTCGAGGAAATCCAGCGTGTCGTCCGAAAGGTCGATCATCCGAATCTCCTCGTTGTTTTCCGAGAGGGACCAGTACAGGTCCGCGTCAATCAGATGACGATCGACCCACCGAACGATCGTTTGCTTCGAAAGTTGAAGGTGCTCCGAAAGTTCGTCGAGCGGCATGGCTTTCGGCTGCCGCGACGTCGTGGCTTGGTCAGACACTGTGGTCGGTGGTCTTTAGAAGTATCCTGAGCCGAATTTAGATGCGAACAGCGGGATTTTGTTCCCCCGCGCTGAATTCGGCGTTCCTGTAACGTCTCCTTTGCTCAGCCCTTCGTTCTCCGTGACCTCTTTAACGAAAGACGACTGGAAGGCACGCATCGCCCCTCATCTCTCAACCTCGCTCCAGACGGTAAGCGAAAAGATCACACAGACCGAGGCGGTACAAACCTGGCTCCACGACGCGTCGATGGAGGCGGCTGCTGGACTCGGGCAGGTCTCCGGCATGCAGGCCGAGATGCAGGGCTACATGCGCATGATGAACGACCTGGAGGCCGAGCTCCCTGAGTTGGTGGCTGCAGTCGAGGAGCTCACCGATGGATACGGGACGTTCGATCTGCACTGGCGTCCCCTCCAGCCCAACTTTAGCCGGCTGTACGTAGATTTCAACCGGGACTACACGGTGAAGCTTTTCGTTCGCCTCTCCGAGTGCTCGACCCCGGCTGCACGGGAGGCACTTGCGACGGTTATCGACGCTCTTCCGAAGGGCGAGCCGTTTCCCAACCGCCCCAATAAGATCACGGGACTCGTCGCACGCAATGACCGCAGCGTGGGGGTCCGCGCCAAGGAACACCTCCGGGAAGAGGGAGCCGGCACGTACCAGTCTGTCACCCTCCTTCCCTCCGGGCAGGACCCGCTGGAGAAACTTGACCCGGCGGAGGCAGCCCCTCGCCTCTATCGTCTCCTATGCTCGGAGCCTGGTTCGTCTTAGAAGCTGTTTTACTTTCACACGCTGTGAGTTCCGCAGGACGCTACGACTGCGGATCCGTTCCTCTCCGCCGGGAATGCAGGCGTATACGCTCCGATGTGCTTTTGGTCTACGAAAATATCGGCATCGGATGTGGAGACGGGCGTAAATTAAAACAGGTTCTTAGCCGGACGCCGGTCCACTCTCAATCGGGACTACGTCATCCGGCCCCTGAATCTCCCAACCCTCTTCGTCCCCCTCGGACCCGACCCACAGTCGCCCACCGGCCTCTACAAATTCGCTGAGGAACCGAACAAAGGATTCCGGGTCCATATTGGCCGGAATCTTCTCCGTGGTTAGCTTCAGTCCCCCGTCCCGGAGTTGAAAATAGCCAAGAGCAAAGGGGATGGGCCCCGCCATTTCCGTGCTCAGCTCTTCACGGTAGATCGTGCTCTCCCGACGAATGGACTGCACGAGTTCAACCGTCAGCCAGTCTTGCTCTTGGCCCGCAACGAAGTGATGGTGGCGACGCTCGAACAGCTTGTAGACTAGGTCCTCGACGGTTTCCCGAACCTCGGGGCGAACGGTGAGATTCTCAACGCGACAGGACAAGCGGTCAGGCATGGGAAAACCAACTTTTTACAGGATCGACGGGACCGGCGGGGCTCACGTGCCGGACCGCGCCGTACAAACCGGGTCGATAACCGTTCCTCTTCTCGTTTTTCTCTCCACCGATGGACTCCCTCACGCAGATCACCCTCGGGGCCGCCGTGGGTGAAGCCGTCGCCGGACGCAAAGCCGGAACAAACGCTCCCCTCTGGGGCGCATTTCTCGGCACGCTTCCCGACCTCGACGTGCTGGCCAATCCGTTCCTCACAGAAGCCCAGGCCCTGGCCTTCCATCGAGGCCCCTCCCATTCTCTGTTCCTCACGATCCTCCTCACCCCACTCATTGCATACGGCCTGTCCCGCTTGCACACTGATGGCCCGTCCTGGCAGCGCTGGAGCCTAATGGTCGGGAGTGTTCTTTTGACGCACATCGGGCTCGACTGCCTCACGAGTTACGGCACGCAGATCTTTTGGCCGTTTAGCCGAACGCCTGCCATCATCGGCTCCATCTTCATCATCGATCCTCTCTATACTGTTCCCCTCGCTGCCGGACTTCTCGGCAGTCTTCGGTGGTCCCCCACTGCCCGCTCCCGCCGCTGGATCAACTACGCCGGTCTTGCCCTCAGCTCCGCCTACCTCCTCTTTACGCTCGGCACCAAACTGTATGTCAATCAGGTCTTCGACCGCGCCCTGAACGCACAACAGCTTTCAACGACGCACGTCTTCACGAAGCCGACGCCGCTCAACTCCCTCCTCTGGACCGCCATTGCCGAATCCGACGACGGGTTCTACGTGGGGTACTACTCAATCCTCGACAGTGAGGACGACATCGACTTTCGGTACGTCCCCAAGAACCACCACCTTCTCGGCGATGCCGCCGATAATCCGATCGTAGAGCGACTGCGCTGGTTCTCACGAGGCTACTTCACCGTGCAGGAGACCCCGGACGGGACCCTCACGGTGCAGGATCTGCGCTTTGGGCGCAACGATCTCGGGCTCACCGATAGCGGAAAATACATCTTTACCTTTCACCTCCGCCGCGACGCGCAGGGAACCATCAGCGGCTTCACTCAAAAACGTCCCGAAATGCCGCTCAGCTGGTCCCTCGTCCGCCGCTTCGTCGACCGCATTCAGGGACAGCCCGTCTCTGCCTCTCCTATACATTCCCTCTCGACAGACGAGAAAACGCTGTAACTGGCCGGGCTCCCCCCGACCACATTCCGCTGAGGCGATTGATTCTGAGTCTCTCATCTCCGAGGTTGCCGATCCGTAGAGAACGACACCCTTGAGCTCCCCGCTACGACCAGAGGACGCTCGCCCACGGGTCCCTCCGTCGTCCTTTGCTCCCGACCGGCACAGCTCTTTCCATTTGCAGAACGACCTCTCTCTTATGAACGAGCTCTTCTCCCAAGGCTACCTCTCGGCGGAAACGCTGAACATGGCAGCCAACTATCTGCTGAAGGGCGTTGCCTTCATCATTATTCTCGTCGTGGGCCGCTACATTGCCCGCTGGGTGCGCGATCTGATCCGAGGGGGGCTCGACGCCCCTGGTGCCGATCGCACCCTGACGAAGTTTGTCGGCAACTTTGCCTACTACGGCATCTTCCTGCTGGCCCTCTTTGCGGGCCTTGAAACGGTCGGCGTCGAAACGGCGAGCTTCGTGGCCGTGCTTGCCGCCGCGAGTTTTGCCGTGGGCCTGGCCCTGCAGGGCACCCTCGCTAACTTTGCGGCGGGAATCATGCTGCTCGTCTTCCGTCCGTTTAGCGTCGGCGACTACGTCGACATCGCGGGAGAAACCGGATTTGTTCGCGAAATCCAGCTCTTCTTTACGCAGCTTCGAACCCGCGACAATCGCCTCATTATCGTTCCAAATGGCGACATCTTTGGAGCAACGATTGAAAACATTTTTGCCTACGACGAAATCCGCGTGGACTGCGACGTGGGCACCGACTATCCCGCCGACATCGACGAGACGCGCGAGGTGCTGCTGGACGCGGCCCGCAGCGTCGACGACCGGATCGAGGAAAAGGGCGAACAGGCGGCGCTCGTAGAGCTCGGCGGCTCGTCCATTAACTGGCAGGTGCGCATTTGGGCGGAGCCGGACAATTACTTCCGCCTGAAGCAAGAGCTGACGCGACAGGTCAAGTACAAGTTGGATGAGGCCGACATCGGCATTCCGTTCCCGCAGATGGACGTGCACCTCGACGAACTCAACGGCGAGGCCTAAACTGGGCAGCGCTTTCCCCTCGGCCTAAACAGTGCTCCCGAAAAAGACGGGGATCGTCGCGTGCTTCGTATTGCGTATTTCGTAAACGTAGACATTGTAGATACATAACACGGAATACGCACTTCAAATTTGTCCTTCCTACGAAAGCCGCACAGAGGGGGAACGCGCCTCCGGGGCTCCGCTACGAATCGACGACGCATCCACGCACTCTTTCCACAAACGCAACGACGACAACTCTATGCCTACACGCTCCGCAGACGCAACATGGGAGGGCAACCTACCCGACGGCAACGGCACCATGCGAATGGATAGCGGCTCCTACGAGGGCCCCTTCTCGTACCGCTCCCGCTTTGAAGAAGGCGACGGAACGAACCCCGAGGAGCTGATCGCGGCAGCACACGCCGGATGCTTCTCAATGGCCTTCTCCAACGTGCTGGACGAAGAAGGCTTTTCGCCAGAGTCGGTCGACACTACTGCCGACGTTACGCTCCGCATGCTGGAGGATGGGCCGGCCATCACCAAGATTCACCTCACGGCCACGGCTCACGTGCCTGACATCGACAATGACACCTTTCAGGAGCTGGCCGAGGCGGCCAAGGACGGCTGCCCGGTGTCGAAAGCGCTGGCCGGCTCGGAAATCACGCTGGATGCGACGCTGGAAACCTAAGCGCTTCCCCTTTTTCGACTCTGTTCCGCCCCGGTCCGCCTAACGGACAGGGGCGGTTTTTTATTGCACGGGGGCACAACGTAGACAATCCGATGCCAGCCAGCGAGGATCGTTGATCTTAAAAGGAACCGGCCCTCGCGAGACACACCTCGTGACTTTTTCGTTCTGAACCTTCCGGAGAAACATGCACAGATCACGTGGGCATTTGATATTATCTCACGTCTAAATGCAGTCTTCAGACACGGAGAGCCCCCTTCCTGACCAAGGGAAATGTTGCGTTCCTACGCTGCATGAAGCAGCTTCCGTAGCCTCGCTGACGTCGAGGCACTACAGATCATTTCATGCCCCGGAATTGGGCCCCGGATCTGTACCACGACAACGATACGCTAGAGACATGTTTAAAATATGTGTTCCATCTCTTATTATGGGAATCGTGCCGTTCTGACTCCCACCACCACCGCTTGCCATGCCGCTCGTTGCCACCCCGATCGCCCAGGCCCGAACGGACACCTCGATTCGCCGTCCCCTGTTCTTGTCTCGGGTGGAGGCCGGCTTTCCCAGTCCAGCGGACGATTACGTCGAAACGGACCTCGACCTGAACAACCTTCTCATCAAACGAGAATCCTCTACGTTCTTCGTCCGGGCCTCCGGAGGCTCAATGACTGAAGCCGGCATCCACAACGGCGACGTTATGATCGTGGACCGTGCCCTCGAACCAGAAGACGGTTCCGTGGTCGTCGCGGCCCTCGACGGCGACCTGACAGTCAAACGCTACCGGGTCTTCAGCGGCCAACCCTACCTCGTGCCCGAATCCGACGAGCACGACTCCATTCCTGTGAAGGCCGGTCAGGAGCTCGTCGTATGGGGAGTGGTAAAGCACGTGATTCACGAAGTGTCGTGAGCGCCCTGACTCCCCGTTCGTTCTGGCGGCGCTTTCTCCCTCTCCGTCCGATGGACACGGTCTTTGCCCTGATCGACTGCGAAAATTTTTACGTCTCCTGCGAGCGCGTTTTTGACCCATCGCTCCGAACGGTCCCGCTGGCAATCCTCTCCAACAATGATGGGTGCATCATTGCGAGGAGTGAGAAGATCAAGGCGGCCGGAATCCCCATGGGAGCGCCGTATTTCAAATGGGAAGAAACGCTTGACAAGATCGGAGCGCGTGTACGATCGAGCAACTACGCGCTTTACGGCGACATGTCGACCCGCGTGGCGTCGATTCTCGAACAGGATGCCCTGGCCGTCGAACGCTACTCAATCGACGAGTGCTTTCTCACCCTTCCAGCCCTTTCCCGACAAAATCTGTGGCGTGTGGGCGACAACATTCGCCGCAAAGTCCTGCGGTGGGTGGGCCTTCCCATTCGTGTGGGCATCGGTCCCACGAAAACGCTAGCCAAGGTGTCGGACGAAAACGCCAAGGCGCGAAAGAAAGCGGGGATGGGACGTGGCGTGTACGTGTGCCCGGACGAGCCGACGCGGGACGACTTCCTCCAGTGCGTGCCGGTGGAAGACGTGTGGGGGATCGGTCCCGCGTACGAAGAGTCGCTCACCGAAAAAGGGGTTTCCACGGCCGCCGAATTTCGTGCCCTCCCCGACCCATGGATTCGGACGGAAATGACCGTCGTCGGTCTCCGCATCGCCCGAGAGTTGCGGGGACATTCCTGCCTCGAGCTGGAGCTCGTCCGCCCCGACCGAAAGACCCTCGTGCGCTCCCGATCATTTGGGCAGACAGTGGAAACGAAAGACCACCTCCGACAGGCCCTCGCCAAGCATGCCCAACGGGCCGCCGAGAAACTTCGAGAGGAGGATCTCGTCGCGCGAGGCATCGAGGTGTTCATTACGACCAAACGCTTCGGGGCTCCCCCACACTACTCGAATCAGGTGGCCGCTCGCCTTGGCGGACACACCGCTCGGGGAACGCCCTTCGTTCGAGCGACGCGGCACCTCTTGGATCCGATTTATCGGTCGGGATACGGATACAAGAAAGCGGGCGTGCAACTCTACGACATCCGCCCCTCCCGTCCCCACCAGACAAGTCTGTTCGGGCGTCCGCGGGAAGAGGACGAGGATCTGATGAACGCGGTGGATCAGCTCAATACCGCGTACGGCAGAAATACCATTCATCTGGCCGCCACGGGCGTGGCTGAATCCCAGGAATGGGAAATGAAGCGACAGAATCGGTCCCCCCGATACACGACACGCTGGGACGAGCTCCCAACGGCGACGATCTGAGTCTCCGCCTACCCACACCGCGAAACCGCCTCACGACACCACCGTCATCACGATCTTTCCGGCGTTCTCGTTGTTCTCCATACGCCGGTGCGCATCGGCGACCTCCGTCCAGTCGTAGACCGAGTCGATGACCGGCTGGAGGTCGCCGTCGATGAAGTGGGGGAGCACGTCCGACGCAAACTCCTGCGTGAGCTGGACCTTGTAGGCGAGACTGCGGGAGCGAAGCGTGGTGGCGAACAGCTGCGCTCGCTTTGCCATGAGGGCGCGGAGGTTCACCTGCTCGACCGTACTTCCTCCCAGTGTGGCGAGTTGGATGATGCGGCCATCGAGCGCAAGGGACGAAACGTTCTGGTGGAAGTACGGCGCCCCAATAAAGTCGAGGATGATATCAGCGCCATCCTCCGTGATTTCATCGATTCGCTCCGCAAAGTCTTCCGACTCATAGTCGATCGCCACTTCCGCCCCCAAATCACGACACACCTCATGCTTTGGTGCTGAGGCCGTGACGTACGGATGGGCCTCAGCCAGACGCGCGAGCTGAATGGCGGCAGTGCCTACTCCACTGGCCCCCGCGTGAATGAGCACGTCGTGATCGGATTGTACGCCACCAAGCCAGTGAAGGGCCTGGTACGCCGTCAGGAATACCTCGGGAATCGCGGTCGCCTCCTGCATCGACAGTCCCGGGGGAACCGCCATGAGCCGATCCTTGTGAACGACGGCATACTCGGCATACCCGCCCCCATCGAGCAGCGCAAAGACGCGGTCATTCTCATTCCAGTCTACCACCCGATCCCCGGCCTCGGCCACCGTCCCGGCCATTTCGAGGCCAAGAATCTCGGACGCCCCCTCCGGCGGCGGATAGTGTCCCCGACGCTGGAACGTATCGGCCCGGTTCAGGGCAGTGGCGTGTACCTTCACGAGCACCTCCTCCGATCCGGGCTCGGGCGTCGGGACCTCCCCAATGGTCATGTGCTCGGGATCGCCGTCCTCAGTGACAGTGACAGCACGCATAGCAAAGAGTACAAGGTCGGTACCGAAGAGCAGTGTGTCGTAGACAGAGACATTAACGCGGCATCCAGTCCTCTCCTTCCTCAGACCGCGACGCCAACTCTCGCCGCGCCAGGTCGAGCGCCGCCGTGGCGAAAAGCTGCTTATTGAGCGTCCGATCCTCCACGAAGTGCCGCTTGATGGCCCGCGTCCGATGCGCGTCGGCATAGCCGAGCCAGACAGTGCCCACCGGCTTCTCGTCGGTGCCCCCCGTGGGTCCGGCAATGCCCGTCGTCGCAATGCCAATGTCGACGCCGAGCACCTGCCGTACCCCTTCTGCCATCTGGACGGCCACCGGCTCGCTTACGGCCCCAAACTCGTCAAGCGTCTCGGCCTCCACCCCCAGGATGTCCCGCTTCACACGATTGGCGTAGGACACGACGCTGCCGTCGTAGTAATCGGAGGAGCCGCTCACCCCCGTGAGGCGATGCCCGATGAGCCCACCCGTCGCACTTTCCGCCGAGCCGATGGTCGTTCCAGTGGCTCGAAGCCGATCGCCCAGCACCTCCTCCAGCATCACGTCGCCGGTGCCGATGACGTGCTCGCCCGCCCGCTCGCGGATGCTGGCCTCAAGTTGGTCGAGTTGATTCTCCGCGCCGTCGGGCTTTTCGTTCAGGGTTGTAAGGCGGAGACGCACCCCGTCTGTAGACGGCAGATAGGCCAGGCGAAGATCGTCTGGAAGGGTGTCGACAAGATCGCCGAGGCGCTCTTGCAACGACGACTCGCCGATGCCGGACGTCACGAGCGTCCGATGATGGACTCCTCGCACGTCGTCGCGGGCCTCCAACCGCGGCTGCACCGCTTCTGAGAAAATTCCTTTCATCTCTTCCGGGATGCCGGGCAGAATGACCACGAGACGGGACTGCCCCTCCACCGTTGCCTCGTGCCAGAGCCCCACGGCCGCTCCCACCGGATTCTCCAGCGTCTCGAATCCTTGCGGAACCTGTGCGAGCGTGGGCCCTGACGCGGGCATTTGCCGGCCCCGCCGCTCGTAGTAGCGCCGAATGCGATCGAGGATTGCCTCGTCGGTCTGGAGGGGCGCCTCAAAATAGTCGGCCACCACGTCGCGCGTCACGTCGTCGTGAGTAGGACCGAGGCCGCCCGTAATCACGATCAGATCGGCTCGTCGGGCCGACCGGTCCAGCTCCTCACGCATTCGGTCTGGATCATCTCCCACCGTAACCGTCCGCTCTACCTCCAAGCCCAGCCGACTGAGTCGCTCTCCCAGCCAAGCCGCGTTCGTATTCGTCGTCTGCCCAATAAGCAGTTCATCGCCGATGGTGAGGAGATGGGCGTTCATACGGGGTCGGACGTTGATTGAAATTGTAAAAGCGCTTTCGGTCAGGGAATGCCAGAGGCGATGTTTCTCTTCGCGACCGCTCGTGCTCCCCCTGCTCCTTCGACCTAAGTGGTCTTTTCGATAAGTAAAGATGATTTTCCGAGCGAATGAATGAGACGATTCTCGCAACAGACGGCCAAAAACTGCCTCTGAAGGCCACCTGCGAAAACCATACTTACATCGCGAGAAGGCCACTAAGAGTCCCTATCAAAACCGGGCACGTCCTCCTGACCATCGTGGAAGGAGCTCCCTAAACGTGGCTGCCCGCACCAAGAAGCTTCTTCGACAGGCTCAGAAGGACCTGCTAATCGTTGTTTTGATAGGGACTCTAAGAATACGTCTGTGAAGTTAGCGACACTTTAGATTTTGCCCCCTTCGGCGCTCTAGAGATCTAGATGTTCAGCATTTGGGGTGTCCAAGCTTAACTCCGGTAATCTAGGTTGCCAAGCCTATCTAATGATCGTCCCCCAAACGGCTGGATGGGCTCCAAATCAAGTTTGGAGCGACGGTGTTGACAAGGATTTAGGATGCCGACATCTTCATAGACAGACTCTAAACCTTCCGGGTACCGCCCCTCAGTTCGGCTGCGCGCCCCCGTGCTCAACCGACCAAGCGATCGGATCGGCCCGCCATGCCTTGAGGGCCCGAAGCTCAGCGTCGGACAGCCGCTCCTCCTCGTGGGCCACCTCAATCAGCGTCGGGAAATCCGAGAGCACGAAGCGCTCTACTCCGGCCTCTCGGAAGGCCGCCTCCGCCGTGTCGAGCTGATAGCTAAAGATGGCGAGGACCGTCGGCACGATCGCACCCACATTGCGCAGGGCTTCCACTGCGTCGAGCGCTGAGCCACCGGTCGAGATCAGGTCTTCCACGAGTACGACCGTGTCCCCCGCTTCCACGACGCCCTCGATCCGGGCCCCGGTGCCATGCCCCTTTGCCGAATCCCGCACGTACGCCATCGGCGCGTCCACGGCATCGGCCAACCAGGCGGCGTGAGGAATGCCCGCGGTAGCCGTGCCGGCGATGGTAGCCGGCAGCACCGACCGCTCCCGCAGGTGAGCCGCAAAGCCGTCCCGAATGGATCGCCGGATACGGGGATACGACAGGGTCAGACGGTTGTCGCAGTAGATCGGAGCAACGAGCCCTGAAGACCAGGTAAACGGATCGGTGGGTCGTAGCTTCACGGCCTCAACGTCGAGAAGCGACCGGGCAATGGAACGGGCATGGTCGGATTCGGTCGGGTCGGCAACAGGAGCGTCCTGTTGCGAATGAGAGGCGTCCGTCATCGCGTCGGCTGCAAGCAAGAAAAACAAGTGCAAAAAATCGATTACTCCGTTTCGACGTGCTCCTCAGTCGGCGCCACGAAGTAGAGCATTCCGGTCGCCAGGGTTACGCCCACGACAATTGCGAGGGCGACGCCCGGCAGGGCACTGTCCTGCAGTACCCAGAGGGCCCAGTCTCGGACGGGAGGGGCAAGGTGCGTGGCGGTGCGGAGCACGAGCACGCCAAACAAAAACGCCAGTTGGAGCATCGTCTTGGCCTTCGCCGCCCGGTGGGTCTGAAGCGTCGTGCCTCCAGCTTCCACCCAGGACCGAAGGGCCGTCACCGCCCCATCTCGAACCGCAATGAGCACCACGGCCCACCAGGGAACGATCGTCGGCTCTTGCAGGGCCAGCATCGCAAAGGTGCCAAGGACAAGAATCTTATCGGCAAGCGGATCGAGATACTGCCCCAGGCGCGAACGCACCTGAAAGCGTCGGGCCAGTACGCCGTCATAGTAGTCCGACAGGGACGCCAAGACAAACAGCGCCAGGGCACTGGCCTGCCCCGCCTGGCTCGGCACCGTCAGGAGCAAGAGAAGAAGCGGAGTGACCAGGATGCGAGCAACAGTGAGAACGTTCGGTATGTAGCGGAAGCCGGCTGAGGTATACATACACCGGAGAATACGGAAGCAGCGACCCAGTTCACGGAGGACTGTTGATGTTATGACGTTGTTTTTCACGGATTGCGCGCCGCTCAGTTGCACGTCAGAGGCAGGAACCGGGGCGATCGTCTGTTAAAATTCGAGTTGAGCGGTGAGGTTTTCGAGCAACAGGGTCAGTGTGTGCTCACGCGAGCGGAAAGCCCCAACGCGCGCTCCACCCGCACGGACCGCTTCCCGAACTCCTGCAAAGTTTTCAGAGACAAAGGTGGCAGTTCGTCACTCCCAGGACCGCGGCTTGCTTTACTCGTCTCCGCTGTACAGATACCTCTGCCATTGTGACGGACTATCCGCCTCCGACACGGCCCGGCACTGTTCTTGAGACGTTGGGACATGGCGACGTGGGAGCGACGAGACTTCTGACTCCAAAACGCCTTCGACACTCGACGAATTTTCTGAATTAGAGCACACTCGAACTTATGGGCAAGATTATTGGCATTGACCTCGGCACGACGAACTCCGTCGTGGCCGTCATGGAGGGCGGCGATCCAAAAGTAATTGAGAACGCAGAGGGGGCACGCACAACGCCGTCCGTCGTCGCGTACAAGGATGACGGAGAGCGCCTCGTGGGGGCCCCGGCAAAGCGCCAGGCCATCACGAACCCCGAAAACACGATTTCCTCAATCAAGCGGTTTATGGGCCGCTTCTACAATGAGGTTGAGGACGAGATTGAGGAGGTCCCCTATAAGATCGTGAAAGGGGACAATGACACGGCCCGCGTGCAGGTGGGCGATCGGCAGTACACGCCGCAGGAAATCTCGGCGATGGTCCTGCAGAAGTTGAAGCAGACCGCCGAGGACTACCTGGGCGAGGAGGTCACGGACGCGGTGATTACAGTGCCCGCCTACTTCAACGATGCGCAGCGTAAAGCCACGAAGGAGGCCGGTGAAATTGCGGGCCTGAACGTGCGCCGCATCATCAATGAGCCGACCGCAGCGTCGCTCGCCTACGGCCTCGACGACGAGAGCGACCAGGTGATCGCCGTGTACGACCTCGGAGGGGGCACCTTCGACATCTCCATTCTGGAGCTTGGCGACGGTGTCTTTGAGGTCAACGCCACCTATGGCGACACACACCTGGGCGGCGATAACTTTGATAAGCGCCTCATTGACCACATTGCCGACGAGTTCAAGAAGGACTCCGGCATCGACCTGCGGAACGACCCGATGGCCCTGCAGCGGCTGAAGGAGGCCGCCGAGAAGGCCAAGATCGAATTGTCGAGCGCCAAGACGACGACCATCAACCTGCCGTTCATCACGGCCACGGACGACGGCCCGCAGCACCTGAACATGGACATCAACCGGGCCACGTTCGAGCAGTTGATCGACGATCTCGTCGAGAAGACGGTGCCGCAGATGGAGAAGGCCCTCAACGACGCGGGCCATTCGAAGAACGACGTGGATGAGGTCATCCTGGTCGGCGGGTCGACGCGCGTGCCGCTCGTGCAGGAGACGGTGACCGAATTCTTTGGCCGCGAGCCCAACAAGTCCGTCAACCCGGACGAGGTTGTGTCGCTCGGCGCGGCCGTGCAGGGCGGAGTCCTCAGCGGCGACGTGGACGACGTGCTGCTGCTCGACGTCACCCCGCTGGACCTCGGCATCGAAACGCTCGGCGGCGTGTCCACCACGCTGATTGAGTCCAACACCACAATTCCGACCAAGGAGAGTGAGATCTTCTCAACGGCGGCCGACAACCAGACCTCCGTTGAGGTCCACGTTCTCCAGGGCAATCGGGAAATGGCGAAGGACAACCGCACGCTCGGGCGCTTCCACCTCGACGGCATCCCGCCGGCCCCGCGTGGCACACCGCAGATTGAGGTGACGTTCGATATCGACGCGGACGGCATCCTCAACGTGTCGGCGGTCGACAAGGCCACCGGCAAGGAGCAGTCCATCCGGGTGGAGGCGGACAGCGGCCTCAGCGAAGAAGAGATCGAGAAGATGCGGGAGGACGCCGAGAGGCACGCCGAAGAGGACGAGAAGCGGAAAGAGCGTGCCGAGACCATCAACGAAGCAAACTCGATGGTCTACACTACCCAGCAGAACCTCGAAGAGTACGGCGACAAGATTCCCGACGACAAGCGCGGGCCGATTGAGGACGCGCTCGAACGCGTCGAGGAAGAGCTCGAAACCGCCGACGCCGACGAGCCAGTGGATACGCTCGAAGAGGCGCTGGAGGACCTGAATGAGAAGTGGTCCGCCGCCAGCCAGGAGATCTACGCGGCCCAGCAGCAAGAGGCCCAGCAGGGACAGCCCGGCGCGGCCGGTGCTGGAGCCGCTGGGGCCGGTGCCGCTGCGGGTGGTGCCAGTGCCGCCGACGCTGCGGGCGACGAGGACGAAGATGTCCACGACGCCGACTACGAAGTCGTCGACGAAGGCGAAGAGGAGTAGTCGACTTCGTCGATGGGTGAACGTGTGGAGCCCCAATCCATGCGTCGATCCCTACGTCGCTCCCTCCGCCCCGATCGGGACTGCCCGGTCGGGGCGGTTTTTTATTTGCAGAGGGCCGAATGGGTCGCCCACTCCCGACGTTCGTTATGATCTCTCGTGCCCATCGTGCCTGGGGGCTCTCTTCTCATTTCCCCCTTTGTAACGCCGCGCCGAGGCGAGGCGCTACGGGAGAAGCTCCGATCCCGCTCATTCCTCCGGCAACTCGTAGATGTCTCGGGCATTCTCCGTCGTCACCCGCTCCACCTCCCCAATTGGCATTTCCTTAATGCGGGCGAGGCGATCGGCCACGTGGCGAACGTAGGCCGGCTCGTTCCGATCGCCGCGGTTGGGCTCGGGCGCGAGGTAGGGGCTGTCGGTTTCCACGACGATGTGCTCCAGCGGCACCTCCCGCACGTAGTCGTCCACTTCGCTGTTGGAGAACGTCATGATGCCGCCCACGCCCACGTAGAACCCAAGGTCCCACGCCCGTGCAGCCACCTCGGGCGGGTCCACGTAGCAGTGCAAAATCCCCCGCATCTTCTCCGGCTCGTCGGTGCGCTCGTGCTCCTCTTCAAGAATGGTGAGAATGTCGTCGGTGGCCTCCCGGTTGTGGATGACGAGCGGGAGATCGGCCTCGATGGCGAGCCGAATGTGACGGCGAAAGAAATCCTGCTGCCGATCATCGAACGAGCGATCCCAGTAGTAGTCGAGTCCACTTTCCCCCACCGCTACGATGGACGGGTGGTCGCACCACTCCTTCACGGCCGCAAAGTCCTCGCCGGTCGCGTCCTCCGTCTCCGACGGGTGCAGCGCCGTCATGGCGTATAGGCCCTCGTACTGTTCACAGAGATCGACGGCCTGCTGAATAGAGGGCACATCAATCGCCGGCAGAATGATCGTTTCCACGCCTGCATCATGCGCGCGCTGGAGGACCGCCTCGCGGTCGTCGTCGAACTGGTCGAGATAGAGATGTGCGTGTGTATCAATAAGCATGACCACAAAGGGATTTCGGGAAACCGACGAACCGATCACCGGTACGCGGATGAACGGCAGCGATGTTGGAGATGCTCGACGGCCTACTCCCCGACGCACCTCCGAGCAGCAACGTTGTGCCCTCTCCCCGGTGCTCCTTCGGCGGATCCACCCGATCCCCCGCGGGGCCCTTCACACTCTGGAGCTCCATGGGGACACAACGCATTGGAGGACCGATACAACATCGACCGAGCGCCCGTAAGTTGAAATCGGTTGGCCCGATTTTCACCGATCGTCCCCGACGATGATGTTTTCCCGTCCCTCCTCCTGGTTCGTGCTCGGGCTTCTCCTTGCATTTGGCCTTCCCTCTTCCCTAACCGTCCTCGCTGATCCCTCCCCAGCGGATACGTCTCGCGTGCGGGTGCGCCTCAATCACCGTGCATCAATCGAAACGGTGAAACTAACAGTCGACGAGGGACCGCTGGCAGTGCACCTGCCCAGCGGCGGCGCCCCGGTGATGCGTCTGCAGTCCGGCGAGACCACCACGCTCGGCCTCCGACAAAGCGACGTCTACATCCGGCGCGGGGCCGACGGCCTCTACGCCACAGAGCTCCAGTTGCGCCCGGCCGGTTCCGACGCCGCCTGGACTCTTTCGTTCAACAATGCGAAACGGACGTACACAGGCGGCCTTTACCTCGCCCCTGATGCGGGATCCGGCCTTCTCGTGGTGAACGACGTGCCGATCGAAGACTACGTGGCGAGCGTCGTGGCCAGCGAATACGGCCTCGACGATACGGAAGGAAAGAAGGCTATGGCCGTTGTGGCCCGCACCTATGGCCTCTTCGCCTCCGCCAAATTTGGTGGGGCCTACGACCACGCCGACGGCACCGCCTCTCAGGTATACAATGGGCTCGACGCCGTCACTAAGGCATCCCGGCAGGCTGCGCAGGCCACGGCGGGCGAAGTGCTCACGCACGACGGCACTCTCATTCAGGCCGTGTATTTCTCTTCCAGCGGCGGCCATACGGCCAACAACGAGGACGTCTGGAACGCAAAGGAGCCCATTCCCTATCTTCGGGGCAAAAAGGACCCGTACGACACGGTCTCGCCCCACCACACCTGGTCGGCCTCCGTCGACCGCTCTCCCCTGCTTCAGGCGCTCACCCGAAAACGGGGCTCGCTGGTCAACGGCTTTGTGATTGACGACCGAAGCCCCGACGGGCGCGTGAAAACCATCAAGCTCCTGCATTCGGACGGCCCCAACCACCGAATGAACGCAAACACCTTTCGTCTGGTCGTCAACCAGGGCGTGGACGGCGCCCCGTTGAAAAGCACCTGGTTCGACGCCCGCCGGTCGGGAGACACGTATATCTTTGACGGCCACGGCTTCGGACACGGCGTGGGCCTCAGCCAGTGGGGCGCCCACGGAATGGCGGAGCAGGGCCACTCCTACCGCGATATTCTCCACTTTTATTACACTGATGTGGAAATCCATCAGCTCAATCGGGTACAGAAAGACCCTGTAGATGCCCCTGTCGCCAAGGATCCTCGTCCCGCTCCGTCGGACTCCACCACGACCCGGCGGATCGGCTGGTAGTTTGAACGCTCTCCTGTCGAATGCCCCTTTGGCACGGAGAGGTCTGTTGGTGTCGGAATTCGTTCTTTCGGACAACCGTCTTCCCCCCCCGAATGCGCTACTGCTACACCGCCCTCTTCTTGCTCCTCTTCGGCGTGTCGTCCGTCTCCGCGCAGGCGCCCGATTCCTCTGTTGCGATGGAGGTGGAAATGGACTCCATCGAGGTGACTGCGACTCCGTTCCACATTGCAAACGAAGCCACCTCGTTTTCGGCCTCGGTGCGGACCCGATCCACCCAAGATTTAAACAGCACGCCGTCGCTATCGCTGGAGGCCATCACGGCCGGCCTTCCCGGCCTCTCTGTGCAAAGCCGAACCCATTTTGCCCTTGGAGACCGCATTACCATTCGAGGATTTGGCTGGCGGGCCCAGTTTGGAGTGCGCGGCATTCAAATGATTCTGGACGGCGTCCCGCTTACGATGGCCGACGGCCAATCCGTCGTTCACATTATTGACCCGTCGTTCATCCGCTCCCTCGAAGTCATTCGTGGCCCAGCGTCTACGTTTTGGGGAAATGCAAGTGGGGGCGTGCTATCGTTCTCGACACAGCCCCCGACGAACAACGCACATACCGCCCGCCTCAAACAAACGGTCGGGTCGTACGGCCTGTCGAAAACAGACGTGCAAGTGACCCCGAACCTCGGCCGCCACGAGGTGAGCGTGTACTCGTCCTATCTCAGACAGGAGGGCTTCCGTCAGCACAGCGACACTCGCCTTCTGCGCTCCGGCTTTACGAGTGATTTTTCGCTGGGCACCGACCGCGGCGTACGGGTGGTGGGGGCCCTCCAGCACATGCCCCAGGCCGATTCGCCCGGCTCCCTCAAGAAAGCGCCCGCCCAGAAGAATCCGGAGCAGGCCCGACAAACCATCCTGGACTTCAACGTGGGGAAAGATGTCCAACAGGGCCAGCTCGGCGCCACATACTACGACAACACCGGCCTCGGCGTGCTGAACGCAACCGCATACGGCGTTCTCCGCGACTTGAAGAACCCGATCCCCTTCAGCGTAATTGACCTGAACCGAGCGGCGGGCGGCCTCCGACTTACCCTTGAGGACGAGACCTCGACCCTGCGGTGGGGCATTGGCGTGGAGGGAAAGCTGCAACACGACGATCGGCAAGAGTTCACGAGCGACGGCGGCACACCGGACAGCCTGGTCATCGACCAACTGGAGACCGTCGACAACGCTGCGGCATTCGGACGGTTCAGCCTTCCGCTCGGTCGCCTGCGGATTGACGCCGGCCTGCGCTACGACCATCTCCAGTTCGAAGCCGACGACCGCCTCGGGACCGACGACGGTACACAGACCTTCCGTTCTTTGAATCCATCGATTGGAGTCTCTTACAACCTCCAAACTACCCGTCTCTTCGCAAATCTGAGCACGGGCTTGGAGGCCCCAACGACGACCGAACTGAGCAACCGGCCTGACGGTCAGGGCGGGTTCAACGACCTCAACGCCGAACACATCGTCTCCGTTGAAAGCGGCGTTGCGGGCGAGTGGATTACTCAGCGCCTCTCGTACGACCTGGCCGTGTTCTACCAAGACATCGACGACGTCCTTGTCCCGTTTCAAAAACAAGCATTCGGGCCCACGTACTACCGCAATCAAGGGGCAGCTCGCCACCTCGGCGCGGAGGCCTCCGTACAGTGGCACCCGGTGGATCCGGTCTCGGTCCAGGCGAGCTACTCCTACGTGGACGCGACCTTCACGGCGGGCACCGTCGAGGGCCCGGACGCATCCGTGAGCCTGGACGGCAACACGCTTCCCGGGGTGCCGTCTCATCGACTGGGCGGAACGATGACAATCGACACGACGCCCGTCCGATCCGCCGTAACCGTGCAGCGTATCGGAAAGCAATACGGAGACAGCGAAAACACGGCAACAAACGACGGCTATACCACCGTCGACCTTCGACTCAGTTACGTCGGCCTCAACGTGACCGACGCAACGCGCGTGACCCCCTTCGTCGCACTGAATAACGCCTTCGACGCACGCTACAATGACGTGGTCGTCAATGCCTTCGGCGGCCGATTCTACGAACCGGCTGCGGGACGGCACTGGCGTTTTGGCGCCTCTTTCCAGCTCAACTGAGCGACGCCTCACACCTCCACCCAAAGGCCGTCGCCGGGGCGCCATCCCCCCCGGGCCATGCGAGGGGTGGTGTAGGCCCAGGCCGCCTGCCCGTTGGTGTCCATCAGTAGAAGCCCTCCTGTAGCGCCGTCGCCGTCCGGATTCACCACCGCTTCGTGCATGTGCAAAAGCCGATCCCGAACGACGGCTTCGGGATCCGTCCCATCGTCAAGATCGTCGATGGACCGACTGGCAAGCGTGACGGCCGCAATGGCTTCGCCCCACCCGGTCGCACTTGCCGCCCCAGACTCGGTTGCATAAAACCCGGCGCCCGGCAGTGGGGAATCCCCGACGCGCCCGGGCGGCTTGAAGGGCGTCCCTCCTGTCGAGGTAGCAGCAGCGAGACGCCCTTCCTTATCCCGAGCAATACATCCCACCGTGTCTGCCCCACTGTTCTCACGGGGAGCGCCTGGCAGAAACGAATGGCTGGGATGCAGTTCGTCGGTGCGACGGCGTATCGTCTCGTAGCGGTCGCGCTCGCGATCGCAGATGAGCGCCTCATTCTCAACCATCGTCAGCTCCTCAGCCTCAGCAAATCGTTCGGCACCCTCGCTTGCCAACATCCGCACGCGTCCGTCGCCTGCGTCCAGGAGGCGTCGCGCCGCTCGGACAGGATGGGCAATACGCTGCGTCGCCATCACCGCGCCGTAGTCGAGCGTCGCCCCGTCCATCACGCCGGCGTCAAGCTCTACCTCTCCGTCCTGATTCAACATGGCGCCGGTGCCCGCATCAAACGTCCCACGTGCTTCCATTGTCGCAACAACGTCCGTAACCACATCGAGGGGCGTAGCGCCGTCTTGCAGTCGATCACGCCCGACTGCCACCGCCTCCCGGAGTCCCCTCCGATGGTCGGCGAGCACCTCATCGGGAATGGCCCACGCGCCCCCATGAACCAGGAGGGCCGGGCCCGTCCCACCAAACGCTCCGCTGTGAAGGGATAGGGACATCAGAGGAGTGCCGCACGGCTAGAGAGTGACATCGCGCGGGCTCAGGACCGGATGGCCGCGGGCCCAAATGCCCGGAGGGGAAACAACCGCTCTAATCGATCCTGGACGAGCCGGTCAAACGCGTCCCGACGCTGCGGACGAATGGGACGAGACGGCGGAAGCTCTAGCTCGTACGGATCGACGGCCTTCCCGCGCTTCCAGAGGCGATAGTCGAGATGGGGACCGGTAGACAGGCCCGTGCTGCCGACATACCCAATCGTTTCGCCCTGCTGCACCTCAGTCCCCACCTCGACGGCAATCTCTGAGAGATGCAGGTAGCCACTGGTGTAGGTGCCGTTGTGGCGAATTTTGACGTAGTTGCCGTTGTTGCCGTAGTGGCCCGCCTTCACGACATTGCCACTGCCGACAGCGTGTACCGGCGTGCCGGTCGGCGCTGCGTAATCGGTCCCCAGGTGGGGGCGGCGGCGCTTTAGAACAGGATGATACCGACTCTGCGAGTACCCGGAACTGATGCGGGTATACCGGAGCGGGGCTTTCAGAAGCTTGCGCTGCAGACTCTGTCCCTGTCGGTCGAAATACTTCGGTCCTTTTCCATTCGCGAACCGGAAACCATAGTACGGCTCGTTCTGATGGGAAAAGTACGCGGCAAGAATCTTCCCGGGGGCCACCTGCGTCCCGTCCACCACCCGCTTCTCGTACAACACCCGAAAGGCGTCTCCCTCTCGGATGCGAAAGAAGTCGATCTGCCAGGCAAAAACCTCTGAGAGTCGAAGGGCAAGCTTGGGATGCGCCTCGTTGGCGATCAGCGTCTCATAGAGCGAGCTCTGAATCGTCCCCCGAACCACGGTCCACTCCCGCTCAACGGTCCGGCGGTCGAGATGGCTCCGAGAGGGGCGCTGGATGTTGAAGACGGCGTAGCGAACGGGGTCGATCCGGTAGACCAAATACTGAGGCTGCTGTAGCCACGGATTGACATACACCCGATACGACTGCCCCGCCTCGATACTTCGCACGTTGAATTCCGGCCGGGCCGCCCGCGCGAGCCGCACCGCCCGCTTCTGCGATACCCCATACGGCTCCAGCAAATCCCAAAAGGTTTGGTGCTGGGACACCCGTGCCTTGTCGACTGTGTACTTCTCCGCCGAGATGCCGAAGTGCGTCTTCGTTCGCTCGGCAGCCGACGGTGTTGAGCGGTCATCCGGGGGCGTGGCCCCCACCGCCCCGATACGTCCAGAGAGAAGAAGAAACAGGACTCCGGCGGCGACGAGTCGCGCGATTCGCATGTGGGACCAATCAAGCAGCGGCAAAGAGTTCTATGGATCCACGCTTAACAAATCCATGATGCGGGCCAATATCAATGAACAGACATCATATTCTTCAACCCTCCTCCGGCTTCGGTTGTCCTCTCTCCGCGCCTGCGCTTACTTTCCTTTTCGGGCCTCGTTTGCCGTCTTCTCCATTCGGTATTCGCTTCCCCTTATGCCTCATAACCTGGACGCCGATCGCTGGCTCAAGCAGGCCACCCGAGACTTGCAGGCGGCTGAGCATCTGCTGACGGGGGACTACTCCTCTCATGCGATCGTCTTCGCCCACCTTGCGGTCGAAAAGGCGCTGAAGGCTGTCTTCAAGGCCCAGACGACCAACCCCCCTCCGGTAACACACGACCTCCGGCACCTGGCGCAGCGCGTAGATCTTCCCTGGACACGCGATCACCGAGACACGCTCGACGAGCTCAGCGACGCCTCAATTCTCTCCCTGTACGCCCCCGATGCCCCCTTTGGTCATCCCGTCGCCGACCAAACCGACGTCGCACGGAAACGCGTGAACGACGCGCGCATGCTGGTCGGCTGGCTCCGCCGCCATGTCGACCCTGAATAGCCCGTCGCCGGGGTGCCCCCATCACGGAATACCGTCTCCCGCCCCCCGAAGATGATGCTACATTTCCGAGCTCCAATGCGGGATCTCAATCGGTTGGCGTGAGCACTCGAAATCGACTCGGGGTCCCCGGCAATGGGACTCCACGGGGATTGGTACCGGATCCTGATGCCGGAAGCTGGGGAAAAGGAGCTGGTGGGGATTACTCCCGCTCGGACGTATGCTCTTTCGTGGACGCAAACGTAAGGCGCGGCCACTCTTCCACGGTGCGCTCCAGTCGGTAATCGCTAAGGCCGAGGTAGGCAAGATCCCCGTCCGCATCCTCGAAGAGGTTGTCCAGATTCTCGCTGCGGAAGTCCTCCAGGTCTTCGGACGGGCCTTTCACCCACCGGCAGCAGGTATACGGGGCGCCCGTGAGGTGGGCGTCGACGTTGTACTCATCCTCCAGCCGGTCGAGCGTCACGTCGAACTGGAGCTCGCCCACGGCGCCGAGAATGTAGTCGTTGCCGCGCGCCGGACGGAACGCCTGAATGGCGCCCTCCTCGCTGAGCTGCTTGAGCCCTTTGCCCAGGTGCTTCGAACGGAACGGGTCGTCCAGGTGCACTTTCCGGAAGTGCTCCGGCGCAAAGCTAGGCACGCCGGTAAAGTGCAGCGGCTCGCTCGCCGAGAAGCTGTCGCCGATCTTGACGCGGCCGTGGCTCATAATGCCGATAATGTCGCCCGGATAGGCCGTGTCCACGCCCTCCCGATCCTGCGCCATGAAGGTGGTGGCGTTGTTGAGGCGCATCGTTTCGCCGGTGCGGTGGTGAATGACCTCCATCCCCTTCTCAAAGCGGCCCGAGCAGACGCGCACGAATGCCATGCGGTCGTGATGCTTCGGGTCCATGTTCGCCTGGATCTTGAAGGCCACACCCGTGAAGTCGTCCTCGTAGGGCGAGACGGTGCGGGTCACCGTGGGTCGCGGCTGGGGCGACGGGGCAATTTCGACGAAGGTGTCGAGCATGTCGCCCACGCCGAAGTTGCTGAGGGCGCTGCCAAAGAAGACGGGCGTCTGCTGCCCGTCGCGATACTTCTCCATCTCCAACTCGTTGCCCGCCTCGCGCACCAGCTCCACGTCGAAGCGCAGGTCGTCGGCCTGGTCGCGGAGCACCTCATCCAGCTGGGGATCGTCGAGGTCTTCGATGGGAAGGCGCTCATGCTCCCCCTCCATGTCCGCGTGAGAAAAGAGGTGCAGTTCGTCGCGGAAGAGGTTATAGGTGCCGCGGAAGCGGTCGCCCATGCCGATGGGCCAGGACAACGGTACGGTCTCCAGATCGAGCTCCTTCTCGATGTCCTCAAGAATGTCGAGCGGCGGCATCCCGTGCCGGTCCATCTTATTGACAAACGTGATGACCGGCATGTCCCGCATTCGGCAGACCTCCATCAGCTTCTTGGTCTGCTGCTCGACGGCGTTCGCGTTGTCGAGGACCATGATGACGCTGTCGGCGGCCGTAAGGACCCGGTAGGTATCCTCCGAAAAGTCGCGGTGGCCGGGGGTGTCGAGCAGATTCATCTCGTAGCCCCGGTACGGAAACTGCATCACGGAGGAGGTCACGCTAATGCCGCGCTCCTTCTCCATCGTCATCCAGTCGCTGAGAGCAAAGCGGTCGGCCTTCCGGCCTTTAATCTCCCCGGCCTCGTGGATAGCCCCGCCCTTCAGCAAGAGCTTTTCGGTGAGGGTTGTCTTTCCTGCATCCGGGTGGCTGATGATGGCAAAGGTTCGCCGCTTGTCCACCTCCTTCTTCAGCTGTTTATCCACCGAGTCCGGCTCGGGGGAGGGCGCGGTCGATACGTCGGTCGTACTCACGGCATACGTCGGGTTATTCAACGAACGGCGAACGGCCTGTGCAGCCAGAATATGTGCTACGCACCATCTGCTCGGACAGTTTTCGCGACTGCCCCCCTCCCACTGATCTCCACGGAGCCTTAACCCCCGGATGGGCGCAGCGTCTGATTCCGGGACAGCGGTGTTACGTCAATTCCGCGAAGTCCCACCTCTCCGACGCGCCGCCCGTCCGTAAATGGAATCCAGAACAGCCCATCTGGCTCTCCCGTCTTCATCTCTCCCGGCCCGAGACGCCCCTCCGCCTGCGCCGTGGCTTCCCCTTCGGGTCCCCGAAAGATAATGGTGAATCGGTAGCGGACGGCAACGTCCCTTTCATTGCGAAGACGAATGACGACTCCGTTGTTCTGGGTGTCGGCCTTGTCGTAGAAGAGGTAGCCAAACTGTACCCCGTTTCGGGTCACGATGTGCGTCCAGGCCCCCTCGTACCACGGCTCGGTCGAATCCGCCACTCCCCGACTCGAATCCTGGGCGTGTGCCGGAAACAGTCCACCCAGCACGCAACATGCAAGAACGGCAACGAGCGTAGTGCGCACCATACGAGACTAGCGGTCAGCCAAGTTGAGGGGGGCTGAATTGAATATGCGGTGTTGCATACGGCATTCAGAAGCCTGCGTACGGTCCACAAGCCAGCGTGCTACCCGACAAGGAAAAACATGCCGCACCACTAGGCTATGTCAATCGTTAATGTTTGGGCGTTAGGAGTCGCAATACGCCGCGTACATGGCTAGCGACTCCGTTCGAAATCGCCTCCGTAGCGCCGTTGGACTGTGCCGTTACGAGATTAATCGCAGGACCGACATGCCGTGACACTGGATCGGTCGTTTTCTACAAAGGTCAATATCCCCTGTGTAGCGTCGTTGGGGTCCAACGACGCTACACAGGTGGCCTCTCCCTCGTCCGGCGGACAATCTCACAATCCTACACTCCAACGGCGCTACGAAAGGAATCGCCCTTCCACGTAGGATCTACCGGTAAAATCGCGGGTGGCACTGCACTAGCCGCTTGGGGACATCGCATACCTTTACTCATACGTGCCCGACGAGCGGAAAGATGCGCGTGTCATAAAAGGAGCGCCATTCCAAGCGAGGCCCCCACGATCAGCGCAAGCCCCGGCATTACAGCCCGCCGCAGGGCCCGCGTGCCGGTCACCGCCACGATGCCGCCTTTCAATACCGTGTTGGCGGCCGCCGCGATCAGAATGGCCCGCGTGGCCGTGTGCGAGGGCACGTCGCCGCTCTCGTGCAGCCGGGCCATCGACAGCGTGATGGCATCCACGTCGGCCAGCCCCGCCACGACACTCGACAGGTACACCCCAGCGTCCCCAAAATACGATTGCGCCCCGTTGGAGACAACGAGAATGATTGCGTACAGCACCCCAAAGGTGATGGCTGGCACGAGACGAAACGGATTGCGCACCGTCTGCGGCTCGTTCTGTGCCTCCCCCGGCTGAACGCGGTACAGGTATCCGCAGTAGAGCAGACTGACCCCAAACACGCTCGTCACCGGCATCCATACGGTCGCCAATAGGGGCGGGTGCACGACCGCAACCTCCACAATCACCCGCACAAACATAATGGCCCAGGCAAGCATGACGGCCATGGCAAACGCCCGGTCCAATCCCTCCGAATCGCGACTACGCTCAGCCACACTCAGCGTCACGGCAGTGCTCGACGCCAGCCCACCAAGGAGCCCGGTGAGCCCAACGCCGCGACGCGGCCCCACCACCTGAATGAGCACATATCCCAGAAAGCTGATCCCCGAGATGAGCACCACCATCAGCCACACGTTGTAGGGGACCAACACATCAAACGGCGGCGGGCCGTAGCCCTGCGTGGGAAGAAGCGGCAAGACGATGACCGTGATGACGGCAAACTTGAGTGTCGCGTAGACGTCTTCTCGATCGATCCGACGGGCAAACGCATGCGTCTGTACTTTTATCGAGAGCAGAACGGCAGTCCCCACCCCGAGGGCCGCCGCAAGGCGCAGGTACTCCCAGTAGCACAGCGCTCCCGTAAAAAAAGCGACCAGCGCCGCCATCTCCGTCGTGAGTCCCATGTCCCGCTCACGCGCCTGCCAGAAGTGACCGACCGCCAGCAGGATGGAGATCGAAAGCAGGGCGACGACAAATGGCCCGGTGCTCTCCATTTTCTCTCCGGCCAATGCCGCGGCGGCGCCAAGCAAAGCAATGATGGGAAAGGTTCGCGCCCCCGCCATCAGCTCCCCTTCCTCCCCAACGCGCTGCCGATACGCATACTCGCGCTGGAGGCCCATAAAAAACCCTAGGACAAGCGCCACTCCAAATCGATAAAAGAGTTGCAATGTACTCGTCTCCATACGAAGGCTCAGGATCGGCAGTAGAAAAAACATGGGCGCTCGCCCTCTCAGAGAACTCACCCGGACGGACGGTTCTGATCTTCAATCCACCCCCGCCAGCGGTACACAGTATAGCCGACGTATTCGTGGATCGCAGCCGTACTCTTGTCTAACGCACCAACGCTCGGTAGCAGATCGAGAAGGGTGGTAGCGCGCTGTACGACCCGATAATCGGTAGCGGCAGGCACGGCGGTAATGCCCGCACTCCGAAAGGTAGCGAGTGCACGGCGCATGTGCAGCGCCGACGTCACGAGCAGCACCCGGTCAAATGACTGTTTCTCCACGATTTCCGCCGTGTTCGTCGCATTCTCATACGTGTTCGCACTAGTGGATTCCAGCAATACCGAGTCGGCCGGCACGCCCCAGCTGACGAGCAGATTCTGCATGGCCGGGGCCTCCCGAAAGCGCTGGTCCCTCCACGGCATCGTTCCCCCACTCGCAATGACGAACGGGGCCTTCTCCGCTCGATAGAGCCGCGCTGCATGCCAGAGCCGGTCGGAGGTCCCGTTGAGATCTGGATACACCCGGGGCGGCATAGGCGCCCCAACGGACCCGCCGAGGGCAACGATGGCATCAGCAGCAGGGGCTTGTTCAACCGACGCAGGGGGATAGCGCGACTCCAACGTGCCACAGAGCCAGTCGGAAAACACTGGCGTGGCGGGCACCCAGATAATGAGAATTCCGAGGCTGAGGCCCGCAAGGCCGACCCGTTTCCGCCAGTACATCCCCCCTCCACTGGCCACAAGCACCAGCAGCCCCAACGAAAGTGGGTAGATCAAGAGGCTTAGTACCTTCGAAAGAAACAAAGACACGACCGACGGGACACTGCGACGAAGTGCGAACAATGATTTCTCTCCCCCTCCCACACGCGTTCGTCGACTCAGAAGCGGTTGGTGGATGGATGTTCAGCCGAGACACAGTGGTCGACGCTGCAAAATGGCGCTCAAGTGAGGCGAGCAAGCTGGGCTACGGGGCGAAGGCAGAAGCCATTTTGCATGAGATCCACGAAATCGTAGGCCCCGAAACAGCCGCCGAACAGCTTCTCAATCCATCGCCCCCCAGTGCTCCTGTACCGGCCCGTTGGCTCCGTAGACGGGATCGAGCGCGGGAAGTGGCACCTGCTCAATATTGCGGTCTGCCTCGGGCCGGTCTCCCGGCTCCCCCCGTTTTAGGTCCCAGTTCTGCCCATCGGGATAGGCTCCAACGACTAAAAAGTCTCCACTCGCGCCTCGATTCTTGTGCGCTACTCCCGCCGGAAGGACGAGCACGTCTCCCGCCGCTACGTCGACCGCGAGGCCGCCGTCCCCCCCAAGCTGTACAGCGGCATGCCCTTCCGCAATGCCCAGCACCTCGTGGGCCGTGCTGTGATAATGGTGATACGGGAAAATGCCGTTTCGCCACGCTCCCCGCCAGTTGTGAGCCTGAAAGACCTGCTCGAACGTGCGGGCAGGGGTCTCCACCGTCGAGCGGAGGGCCTGCGTGTAGATGAGCAGCGGAAGGCTCTCGTTGTTCGGATACGGCCCATCCTCTTCCAGCAGATGCACCGCTAGGTCCGGTTCCTGTACGGCATCCGAAAATTGATCCGGGACCGACACACTCATACGTACGACCTCAACACTAAACGCTCAATGCACAACGCCTTACGCGCCCTCCCCAAGGGTTCCCTCCTGCGCCCGCTGAATGAACATCTTCATGCACTCCAACGAACGAGATCCGGCGAAGTGACCATTCACCAACACCGTCGGTGTGCTATCAACCCCAATGTTGATCGCCCGCTTGCGCTGCTTCAGGATCTGCTCCCGGTACTTGTTCTGATTGACGCGAGACATCAGCACATCCGGGTTCATGCCGATCTCCGAAGCAATGGCCCGCAGATCCTGCTCCGTAATGCCGGTACGGCTCTGACGCGCATACTGAGCGTTGAGCATCTCGGAAAACTTGCCTTCTTGATGAGCCGCGTAGAGGGCCTGCACCTCCGGCAGGGACGATCCGCGCAACGGAAACGGCTTAAAGACAAATCGAACCTGATCGCTATACTCCGAAATCAGGGTCTTCATGGTCTCCTCGTGGAAGGTCTTGCAGTGAGGGCAATTGGGATCGAAGTACTCAACGATCGTCACGGACGCATCGGACGGCCCCATCGTGACATCCTGAAAGCTCACGAGGGACGAGGGATCACTCACAGGCCCTTTTTCCGCGTTCAGCTGACAGGCCGCTCCGGAGTACTGCTCCTTGTGCGCGGTCGCAGCTTCCTCGGCTGCCGGTGTCAGTGCGTTGAAGTACGTCAGGTCGGCACCGATGAGAATGGCGACAAAGGCAACGGAATAGACGTATACGGTAAGGTCGCGCTTGAACAAGCGGTCAGTCATAGTCGTCTCAGAGGATTGAAGATCAGTCGCGAGAAGGATCGCCTGCATTGCAAAAAGCAGCACTGTGATGCCGGCAGAGGCAAGACAAAGGGCACACAACGCATTGATAACAGCCACCTGCATGTATACGAGGTAACTGGAATAGAACACGCCCCCGGTAAGCACACCGAAGCGTCCGCCCTGCATCCAGGCTCGCCAGCGGCGTCCTCCCCAAAAAATCGCAAAGGTCAGGAAGGCAATTCCAAGATAGAACCCTACTCCCCACACAATGTTGGAAACGCCGAGAAAGGTCCCGCTTCCACTCGACACCACAGCCGAGCAATCGAAGGCCATCTGCTCGGTATCGAGCGCCTCGAATCCGAAGCAGCCGCGATCAAAGTTTCGTCCCTGCTGAATGAACAGGTGTACGACGGTGAAAACCCCTAAGAGGGACAGGCCGAAAAGTACCTGTTCCCAAACCGAATGATATTCCCGTAGTCGTTTCCGAAAGGACTTCAGGGAGAACATTCGTGAAAGTGGGCGGATCCGGGTAGGAACGTGTTGGGAGAATCCCCTCTCCGTGAGACCGCACAGGACAGTCCGTCAATGTTGGCGAGGCATGACCATCTGCGGCCCAGAACGTCCGAAAACCTCAGTGGACCGCAAGTTCCACCGCTACGACGAACGTCCCCTGCCACTATGTCCAATCGGCTTCGCTCCCGCGCTGCCCTTCGCGTCACATATTCGACCCTGGCCCCCTTGTACGACTGGATTGTCCCATGGATTTCGAGTGCCGCACGGGCTCTGGGCCGAACGTGGCTCGACGTAAACAACGGGCAGCATCTCTTAGATGTAGGAACCGGCACGGGCCTCGCCCTGCGCCCACTAGCCGATGCCAATCCGCACGGGTGGACCGAAGGCATCGATGCAAGTCCTGCCATGCTGACTCGCGCCCGCCACCGAATGCGGGAATGTCCCCACCGTCGATACGGTCTCCGGCAGGCCCCCGCCACCGATCTCCCCTACGGCGACGACACATTCGACCGTCTCTTCTCTAGTTACCTTCTCGATCTACTCCCCCGTTCGGACCGCCGCTCCACCCTACTGGAAATGCGTCGCGTCCTCCGTCCCCAGGGCCGACTTGTCCTCGTCTATCTCGTTCCGCCCCGGCACCTCCAGGAGCGAGTCTGGACGCACCTCGCTCGCTTGTTTCCTCCCCTCCTGGGAGGGTCTCGTCCCATTCCTCTGCGCTCGTCTCTGGAGGCCGCTGGCCTGTGTGAACTCCGACATGCCACTCGCGTACAGTCGGGACTGCGCTCCGGCATTCTCGTGGCAGTTCCGCGCTAAACAGTACTCTTCCTCTCTCTCCGTACGCCCCCGATCAAACAGAATTTCAAACCGCCCTCTTGACCCCATCCTCGCTATGTCGTACCGTAGTAGTACTATGAAGGCAGCGACCCTCAACACATCACAGAACTGGTGGCTCTGGTGGCCCTCCTCCCGGGTCTGGAGCCCCTGCTGTGTGTGATTGTCGCTGCGTCGCCATAGCGTTTTGTTGGGCTCTGGACCCGCTGCTTCTCTCGGCAGCGGGTTTTTTCTTTTGGCTTCCTCGTTTTTCTGTTAGGCTCATGACGTTTGACGACTTTCACAGTCACGTAGACGCAGCCCGTACTCAGGGCGCCGAGCGCCTCGTGGTGCCGGTGTCTCTGCGCCGCAGTGCCGACCTCTTGACGCCCGTTTCGGCGTTCCTCTCACTGCGGGAAGAGTCGGACTACAGCTTTCTGTTCGAGAGCGTCGAGGGCGGCGAAAAACTGGCCCGCTACTCGTTCCTCGCCCGCAATCCGTACCGCATCGTAAAGGGCACCGACTTCGGGGCCACGGTGAACGTAGACGAGCGCCGGACCCCTGACGCCGAAGCAGGCCTCGCCCAGCCGGACGGCAACATCTTCGAGGTCCTGGATGCATACATGGACCGCTACACGGAGGTGGACCTGCCGGACCTTCCCCGCCTCCGCGGAGGGGCCGTGGGCTACCTCGGCTACGACGGAGTGCGCCTCGTTGAGGACCTGCCCGACGCCCCGCCCGACGACCTTGGACTGCCGGACGCCATCTGGTGCTTTTACGACACGGTGGCCGCATTCGATCACGTGAAGCACCAGATCGTCCTTATGGCCAACGTGTTCGTAGATGAGGACACGAACCTGCGGGCGGCGTACGAGGACGCACAAGCGCGCCTCTCCGACCTGGAAACCGACCTCAAGCGCCCCCCTTCCGCGCCCGATCCGGTTGAGTGGACGGATGAAGAGTTGACCTCCAACATGGAGCGCCCCGTCTTCGAGGACGCGGTGCGAACCGCAAAGGAGCACATCCACCGCGGGGACATCTTCCAAGTGGTGCTCTCGCAACGGTTTTCCACGTCGTTCGAGGGGGATCGCTTCAACCTCTACCGCGCCCTGCGACAGGTAAACCCGTCGCCGTACCTCTTCTACCTCGACTTCGACGACATGGCCTTGGTTGGCTCCTCCCCCGAGGTGCTGGTCCGCGCCGAGGACGGAACGGCGGAGGTGCTACCGATTGCGGGCACCCGGCCGCGCGGAGAGGACGAGGAGGAAGATGCTAAGCTTGCAGAGGAGCTGCTTGAGGATCCGAAGGAGCGCGCCGAGCACCTGATGCTTGTGGACCTGGGCCGCAACGACCTCGGGCGCGTGTGCCAGTACGACAGTGTGACGGTCGACCGCTACGCCTACGTCGAGCGCTACTCGCACGTGATGCACATCGTCTCGTCCGTGAAGGGGAAACTGGACGCCAGCCGAGGACCGATGGATGTGCTGGCCGCCTGCTTCCCCGCCGGGACCGTGAGCGGCGCGCCGAAAGTGCGAGCAATGGAAATTATCGACAATCTCGAACCAACACGACGCGGGACCTATGCGGGCGCCGTGGGATACGTTGACTTTTCTGGCACGCTGGACACCTGCATTGCCATCCGCACGATGGTTGTCACGGACAACACTGCACACGTGCAGGCCGGCGCTGGAATCGTGGCCGACAGCGATCCTACCCGCGAATACGACGAGACGTGGAATAAAGCCGCGGCTCTCCGTCAGGCCATGCACGTCGCCGCCGACGGCCTCCTGTAATTTGTGTCGGATATTCTGCTGCGCGCTGAACGCAATATCCACGGCACAGTCCTGTTCTCCCCCCACGCACGGCACCCCAAACTTCCCCCCTTTGAACCGGTAGAAACTGCTTGGCAGTTTCCCTTCGTGCCTTCGACCTTCAACCTTCGACTTTTCTCCTCCAACCTTCCTCTACACCACCGATGCCGAACCCCATCAAGGAAGCGCTCCTCGGCCGCGGCTGGGCCGGAAAAACCATCACCCGTGCCGAAACGGTCGAGCGCCTGAACCCCCTCCTGCTCCAGCACTTGAAGCTGAACCACAACTACGAGTACGTCATCCGGTCCCACTCCGACACGGCCGTCACGGAGGCCCTGAAGCGCGTGCAGAAGACCGCCCGGGCCGACGTCGGCAAGCTCAACGAGACCATCCTGAGCTGTGGCGGCTCGCCGGAAAATGGCACCGATCTGGAGCCGGACGACTTCGACCTCGGAGACGACGAGCTCGAGATGCTCTACCAGCTTCAGGACCTTGAAACAGAGTGGAATGAAGCCCTCACGCGGGAACGGAAGGAGATCGAGCACCAGATGCGTACGCGGGGCATCCTTGAAGCCCTCAAGAGCAATAGCACCGAACGCCTGGAGCTACTCGGCGACCTCATCGAGCGTGCACAACAAACGACTGGATAGCAACGCCCGCTTTTTGGAGTGGGGGCTGCCCTTCGGCGTCGTGCTCTTTCCGAAATACGTATTTCGTTGAGCGCGAAGGAGAAGACACCACCTACGGCTCATGCCCTCATGACTCCCTCCTGCGAACAGGATTCCCCCGGCTCGAACATCCGCCTGCACGAACCCCCAACCATTACCGCTTTCAATGGAAGCCCCCAATCCCACTGCCGCTGCCAAATCGGACGCCTCTGACGAACCGGTCGTCGTCTCCGGCATCCAACCGTCCGGTCGGCTCCACCTCGGCAACTACTTCGGCGCCATCCGGCAGCACATCGACCTCCATGAGCAGCACGAGGCGTACTACTTCATCGTGAACTACCACGCGATGACGACGGTCGATGACCCGGAGCGCCTCCGCGAGCACACGTTTGACGTGGCCCTCGACTACCTGGCCCTGGACTTCGACCCGGAGGAGGCTGCTCTCTTCGTGCAAAGCGACGTGCCGGAGGTGACAGAGTTGACGTGGATTTTTATGAACCTCCTCCCCACCAGCCGGCTGGAGAAGGGCGTGGCCTACAAGGACAAGGTGGACGCCGGCCTCACCCCAAACGCCGGCCTCTTCAATTATCCGGTGCTCCAGGCCGCCGACATCCTCATTTACGGCGGCTCGCTCGTGCCCGTTGGGGCCGACCAAAAACAAAACATTGAAATCACGCGCGACCTCGCCCGCCGCTTCAACAACACCTACTGTCCCGAGGACGAGCCGCTCTTTCCGATCCCCGACCCGCACATTCTCGACGATGTGGCGGTGGTACCGGGCATCGACGGACAAAAAATGTCGAAGAGCTACGGCAATACCATCGGGATTTTCGATGAGGGTGATGAGTTAAAGGACAAGGTCATGAGCATTGTGACGGACTCGAAGCCGCTCGACGAACCGAAGGACCCGGAAAGCTGCAACGTTTTCTCCCTCATCAAACTGGTTGCCGAGGAGGAAAAGCAGAAACAGATCGCCCAGCAGTACCGCGACGGCGGCTACGGCTACGGCCACGCCAAGCAGGACCTCCTGGCGCTCATCCAGGACTACTTTGCTGAGGCGCGGGCAAAGCGAAAAGAACTGGAGCAACGGCCCGACTACGTCCGCGACGTCCTCCGCCACGGCGCCGAGCAGGCCCGCGAACGGGTGGAGCCGATCATGGAGCGCGTTCGGGACCTCACCGGTCTTGTTCGTACTCGATGACGCTTGCGGTGTATGTATGTTTGTGCGTATGTACGTCTGTAAGTCGTGCTCCCCTGTTTAACCCTCACGAACCGGATTATCACCGATGGTTGAGGACTTCAAGGATCTGCGCATTTACCAGCGGGCACTCGATGCTTCGATGCAGATTTTCGAACCGTCGGAATCCTAGCCAAAGGAGGAAAAGTATGCACTTACAGACCAAATTCGCCGCTCCTCACGATCTGTCTGCGCAAACCTTGCGGAAGCATGGTATAAACGACTGTATGAGCGTCACTTTGTAAGCAAACTCTCCGATGCCAGTAGTGAAGCTGCTGAAACGATCGTTTGGCTCGACGTTGCTCAAAACTGCGGATGCCTCGACTCAACCCGGGCGGATAAGTTTGAAAGTGGCTATCGCGAAATCATCGGAGGGATTATTTCAATGTATGGACCAATCTGATAAGTGGTGCGGTCCCTCCCAAAGGGTTCGAGAACACAATGCCGAGTATGATACACTCGACCTTCCAACGGACTGACGGCCCCCACGCACATACCAGACATCCACACCTACAAACCGATGATTTTAATCATCGACAATTACGACTCGTTCACGTACAACCTCGTCCACCTCGTGGGGCGGCACACGGACGACCTGGAGGTCATTCGGAACGACGATAAGACGATCGAGGAGGTCGAGGCGATGGCCCCGGACGGCATCCTGATCTCGCCCGGACCGGGGCGCCCATCGGAAGCGGGACTGACAGAGCCCGTGATTGAAGCCCTGGGCGACCGGACCCCACTCCTCGGCGTCTGCCTCGGGCACCAGGCCATTGGAGAAGTCTTCGGGGGCACCATCGTGCAGGCCGACGAGCTGATGCACGGCAAAACGAGCCCGGTGAGCCACAACGGCAAGGGCCTCTTTGCAAATGTGGATCCGATGTTCGACGCCACTCGCTACCACTCCCTCGTTGTGGACCGCGACACATTCCCGCACGATGCGCTGAAAATTACGGCAGAGGCAGAAGATGGCACCATCATGGGCCTCCGACACCGGACCCACCCACTGTACGGCATCCAATTTCACCCAGAGAGCGTGATGACGAAAGCGGGTCCGACGATTATTGAGAACTGGCTTTCGATGGTCTGGAACGATGAACGCGCTGCGGCAGCGAGATAACAAAACGTACGATTTCTATACCGACGACAGACCGCAGACCGCCGCCGACAGTGCTATGAGTGGTCCGCGGTCGGCCATCGACGAAAACGATACGATTGCTCCTGACCAACAGGGTTCTAGCGAATTTCCCCCTTCGAATTACGTACTCCTCTACTGTGAAGGAATTTCTCCAAACGATCGCCGACGGCAATCCGCTCTCGCGCTCGCAGGCCGAAGCGGCCATGCAGCAGATGATGAGTGGAGATGCCCTCCCCGAACACATGGCGGCCCTCCTCATGGGCCTCCGCTCCCGTGACGAGAAGCTCGACGAGTTGGTGGGATTCACGAAGGTCATGCGCGAGTTCGCCATTGACGTCGACCTTGACGACCCGCACGCGATCGATCTGTGCGGGACGGGCGGCGATGGGGCCGATACGTTCAACATCTCGACGACCGCCTCGATCGTCGCCGCGGGCGCGGGCGTTACGGTCGCCAAGCACGGCAACCGATCGGTCTCCTCGAAATCGGGCTCGGCGGACGTACTTGAAGAATTGGGCATTGAAATCGAACTGCAGAAGGACGGGGTAGAACATTGTCTCCACGAGGCCGGCATTGCCTTCCTCTTCGCCCCCTTCTTCCATCCAGCCATGAAGCACGTGATGCCGGTGCGCAAGTCGCTCGGCGTCCGCACCTTCTTCAACATCCTGGGCCCGCTCTGCAACCCCGCCGGCGTCACGCGCCAGATCGTCGGGGCCTTCGACACCCAGACGGCCCAGATGATGGTGCGTATTCTCGCCCGGCTCGACGCCGATCACGTGATCACGCTGCACTCGCAGGACGGCATGGACGAGGTCAGCGTCTCCGCCGCCACTACGCTGTTCGAGTACGACGCCTCAGAGGACAATCCGGTGCCGCGCAGCCGCGAGATTGGTCCAGAGAAGCACAACTATGAACGAGCGGGCGCCTCGGCCCTTGCGGGCGGCGATGCCAAAGAGAATGCGAAGATTTTGCACGGCATTCTCGCGGGCGAAGACCACAGCCCGCGGCGGGACGTGGCGGTGCTCAATGCCGCCTACGCCCTCCACACGAGCGATAAATTCGAGAACCTGGACGCGTGCCTCGAAGCTGCCGAAGAGAGCATCGACTCCGGCGCGGCCCTCGATACCCTCGAAACGCTGGCTGACGTCTCTCAGAAGGCACCAACCGGTTGAGTACCTGAGGATGTGAGTGTGGATGTATGGGTATCTCTACAGGACAAGTCTCGATCCTCTCTCCCACACCCCCCCTCTCGCAAGCCCTCTTTCGCCCGACCAATGCATTGCCGTGAGTAATGTACTTGATAAAATTATAGCCGACACCCGCGAGCTGGTAGCGAAGCGGAAGAAGGAGACCCCGATTGCCGAGCTCAAGGATCGTCCCTTCTACGACGAGCGGGAGCCGCTGTCCCTCGTCGAAGCCCTGCAAGAAAGCGGCATGTCCTTCATCGCGGAGGTAAAGAAGGCCTCTCCATCGAAGGGGGTGATTCGAGAGGACTTCGATCCGGCCCGCATCGCGCAGCAGTACGCCGCGAACGACACGTCGGCCATTAGCGTGCTCACTGAGCCGCTGCACTTTCAGGGCTCGCTCGAACACCTTGCCTGGATCCGAGCCCACGTGCCGGACGTCCCCCTGCTCCGAAAGGACTTTATCGTCGACCCCTATCAGTTGGTGGAAGCGCGGGCGGTGGGTGCCGATGCGGTGCTCCTCATCGCTACGGCCCTGGCGCCGGGACAGCTGTCGGAGCTCCATGCCGCGGCGACCGAGCTCGGGCTCTCCTGCCTCGTTGAGGTCTACTCGCGCGAGGACCTGGAAAAAATCGACTGGGAGCAGGTCTCCATTCTTGGGGTAAACAACCGAGATCTCACAAGCTTTGAGGTAGACATCGAAAACTCGCTCCGGATTTTTGAGAACGTGCCTCGCAGCGTGGGCCGTGTGGCCGAGAGTGGGCTCAGTGATCCGGAGACATTGGTCCGCCTTCGCGAAGCCGGCGTGAATGGCGTCCTCATCGGCGAACACTTCATGCGAGCGGACCATCCGGGCGAGGCCGTCACGGACCTCCGCAACCGTGCAAAGCAGATCGCCCTGGAACGAGCAGGCTAAGTGTATAGGTCTGTACGTATGTACGTGACCCACTTACATTCCTTCATCCCTCAATACCATGAAACTGAAAGTCTGCGGCATCACAGAACTAGAGGACGCTCGGTACCTTGCCGGCGCGGGCGCCGACTACCTCGGCTTCGTGCAACACGAGGATAGCCCGCGATATGCCCCTCCCTCCCTCGCCAGCGATATTATTGAGTGGGTGCACGGTCCCAAACCGGTCGGGGTCTTCGTGAACGACGGGGCCGCCGAGATCAATGCAGCGGTCGATGAGGCGGGCTTTGCATTCGCTCAACTACACGGGCAGGAGCCCCCGCACGTCGTGGAGGCGGTGAACTGTCCGGTCATCAAGGCCATCCACGTCCGGAATGACGCGGCACCCGAGCAGCTCCGCACCCTCTTCGAACGCTACGAGGACGTGGCCGAGTATTTCCTCCTAGATACTCACAACTCCAGCGTGTGGGGCGGAACGGGCGAGTCGTTCAACTGGCGGTTGGCCCGGGAGCTTTCCTCCGACTATCCCATTTTTCTGGCAGGGGGCATCGACGCCGACAATGTGCAACGGGCAGTTGAAACAATGCGCCCCTTTGCCATCGATCTGTCGAGCAGCCTTGAAGACGTCCCCGGGGAGAAAAGCTTCGGCAAAATCGACGCCTTCTTCGACGCCTTCCGGTCCGTGAAGAACACGATGACCGACGACCCCGACTCGTAGTCCCGGAATGCGATTTTCGTGATACGTGAGCCGCGAGGCGTGACGAACCGGCCAAACGGGGCCGATCACGAGAATCACGTGTCACGTGTCATGCATCACTGTACAAACGGTGTCCTTCAAAACGACCTTCTGCTTCATGGCTGAGCCTTCCTCCCCTACGACGACATATTCCGCCCCGGACGACACGGGACACTTCGGTTCGTACGGCGGTGCCTTCGTGCCCGAAATTCTAACTCCGGTGCTCGAAGACCTGCGGGCCGCGTACAAAACCTACAAGGACGACCCCGACTTCAAAGAAGAGTTTCGTCACCATCTCCGCGAATACGTGGGACGTCCCACACCGCTCTCCTACTGCGAGCGGCTGACCGAAGAGATCGGTGGGGCACGCATCTACGCCAAGCGCGAGGATCTCTGCCACACCGGCGCCCACAAGATTAACAACACCATCGGCCAGATCATGCTGGCCACCCGGATGGGGAAGGAACGCATTATTGCCGAAACCGGCGCCGGGCAACATGGCGTGGCCACAGCCACCGTCTGCGCCAAATTTGGGGTCGATTGCGTCATCTACATGGGAGCGGAGGACATCGAGCGCCAGCGCCTCAACGTGGAGCGCATGCGGCTGCTCGGAGCCGAGGTGCGAGAAGTCACCACGGGCAGTGAGACCCTGAAGGAGGCCACGAGCGAAGCCATTCGCGACTGGGTGTCGAACCCGGACGATACGTTCTACATCATCGGCTCCGTCGTCGGCCCTCATCCCTACCCGATGATGGTTCGGGACTTCCACCGCGTTATCGGTACAGAAACCCGCGCCCAGCTGCGGGAGGTGGAAGGGCGAGAAACGCCGGATGCTATTGTGGCCTGCGTGGGCGGCGGGTCGAACGCGATGGGCATCTTTCACCCCTTCCTCGACGATGAGTACGTGCAGATGCACGGCGCCGAGGCCGCCGGGGAAGGCCTCCATGGCAACCACGCCGCCACACTCGCAAAGGGCTCGCCGGGCGTTCTGCACGGCGCGATGAGCTACCTCCTGCAGAACGACGAAGGACAAATTGAGCTTGCTCATTCTCTCTCGGCCGGCCTCGATTATCCCGGCGTCGGACCCGAGCACGCTTACCTCCGCGACACGGAGCGCGTCACGTACCATCCGGTCACCGACGAGGACGCCCTGCAGGGCGTGAAGCTCCTCTCCGAAACCGAAGGCATCATCCCTGCCCTCGAAACGGCCCACGCGATGCACCTCTTGCCAGACCTGGCCCGGTCGCTGGCCGAAGAACGAGGGGACGACGCCGTGATCGTCTTCAACTGCTCCGGCCGGGGCGACAAGGACATGGACACCATCGCGAAGCACCTGTGATTGCGTCTGGGCGTGTGGGCGTCGCAGGAGAGCGGCGTTAACATACGCTCTTCCCTACTGCTTCAGCGCCCTTGCCTCCACGCCCATACTTTCACCCTCACACACGCCCTCCTAGAATGTCTCGACTCGACTCGACGTTTGACGAGCTGCAGGCCCGCAACGAGAAGGCAATGGGCCTCTTCCTTACCGACGGCTTCCCCGAACCAGACGCCACCGTGCCGCTCCTCCACGCCCTCGATCGCGGCGGCGTCGACTTCATTGAGCTCGGCATGCCGTTTAGCGACCCGCTCGCTGAGGGGCGCCCCATCCAGCGGGCCAGCGCCCGCGCCCTCGACCACGGCGTCCAAATGCAGGACACCTTCCGCCGAGCCGAAACGTTTCGAGCGGAGAGCGACACCCCCCTCCTGTTGATGGGCTACGTCAACCCCGTCCTCAAGTACGGCGTGGAGGCCTTCTGCCGGGACGCGGCCGCGGCCGGCGTCGACGGCCTCATCCTCCCCGACCTTCCCCCTGAAGAAAGCGCGTCTCTCACCGACGCGGCTTCGGAGTACAACCTGGACCTCGTCTTCTTGATCGCTCCCAACTCCTCCGACGACCGCATTCGGGCCGTCGACCGGCGCGCCACCGGCTTCGTCTACGCCGTGAGCGTAACGGGCCTTACCGGTAGCGACTTATCGGGAACCCCCTCCGTCGATGCCTATCTGGAACGCGCCCGCGAGTTGGTGCAGCACAATCCATTGCTCGTGGGCTTTGGTATTAAAACACACGAGGACGCAATGCGGTTGAGTCGTCATACTGACGGGTTCATTGTGGGGTCGGCCCTCATCAACACCGTCGATGAACTTTGGGCCGACGATACGCACACGATGGACGACCGCCTGGACGCCGTTGAGGCGTTTGCGCGGCGCCTCAAATACGGCACTCCCGCTACGGCCTCGTAATTGCTTCCTACTTCCTCTGACAATCGTGATCATGGTCGATCGTTTTCTCGACGTCCGGTTCGCCCTCCTTGCCGGTTCCCTTGCATTTGTGCTGGCCCTAGTAGTGGGCTGCGACGGCGACTACCGGCCGCGTGCCATCGGCAAGGAAGGAGAGGTCACCGTCGTGATGGACAGTTCCCTCTGGACCGGCGCCGTGGGCGACACGTTTCGTGCCACCGTGACGCCCTGGATCGAGACCCTGCCGCAACCTGAACGCTACTTTGAAATTCGCCATCTGGAGCTTTCCTCCGAGCGAGCGTATGAGAGCATTCAGGACCTGAAGAACGTCGTGATCGCCGCTCCGCTCAGCGACTCGACCAACGAGGCTAATTTTCTTCGGCGCCGCCTCTCGGAGGAAGCAAAACAGGCAATCCAGAACGGGCAATCCGCCGTCGTTGGCAAACCCGATCTCTGGCGTCGGAGCCAGCGGGTATTTTTCGTAACGGCCGCCACTGCCGACGATCTCGAACAGGTGCTCAAAAAGCAGGGGGAGGAGATCAGGCGCACGTTCAAGGAGATCACCCTTGCCCGAATGGAGCGAGAGATGTACGAGGACGCCCGTCAGTTCGCCTTGGAGGACAGTCTCATGCAACGGCACGACTTTGCCGTTAATGTGCAGCACGATTTCCAGATCGCCATCGACACCATGTCGGCCTCCAGCGGCTTTGTGTGGCTGCGTCGCGTCCTGGCCCGCACACGGCGCGAATTCTTCGTCTACTACGAGGAAAACGCCTCTCCGAGCCAACTCTCGCCCGAATGGGTCTACACAACCCACGACTCCCTCACGCAAGAGTACCTGCGCGGCAGCGTCTCCGGCTTCGTCCGGATTGATTATCGGCGCTCCCTCGAAACGAGCCAGACCAACGTGCTCAGCCGGTACGGCTACAAGACACGGGGACTCTGGCACATGGTGAAACCGGGAGAAAACGAAGGGGAGTTTATGAGCGTGGGCGGAGGCGGTCCCTTTTTGGCATACGCCTTCTATGACCAGCCCACCGACCGCCTGTACCTGCTCCACGGATCGGTCTTCGCCCCGGACTTCGACAAGCTGCAATTCCTCCGCCAAATGGAAGTGATGGCCAATACTTTCCGTACTCGCGAAGACCTGGATCAGGCGACAGACTCGGCAACAGTTGCTTCCACAGAGTAATGCAATCCGTCCTGTCTTCTCCGTGGCGGCATCTGCCCGTACTCTTGATGTCTGCTCTGCTCCTTGCGTCGGCGGGCCTAACGGCCTGCTCCTCCTTTTCATCCAACAATTCCCGAGTGCCGGACACCACGATGACGAAGGTACTGGTCGAGTTGCACCTCGCCAACGCCCGGCGGAGTCACGTGGGGACCCTTCCGGATGGACTAAAAGATTCGGTATTTGCGCGTCACGACGTCCAACGGAGTGACTTTGAGGCTACACTCCGCCACTACAGTCGCAATCCGAAGGCATTTGATGCCCTGTACAATACCGTAATCGACACCCTCAAGGCGATTGAGAGTAGGCTTCGGCAAAATCCGTACGACGACGCTCCTCAGCCCCCTCCAGACCGCGGCTCCTCGTCGGCCCCTTCGGAGTAATACAAAATCCTGCTGCAGACTTCAGGTAGGAGGTCCGGCAGTGCAATACGCAAAAATCTCTCGGATCGTCGGCGCCGTCAAAGATGGCATCAGGAGCGCCGTTGGAGTGTGCCTTTACGAGATTAACCGCAGGAGCGCCCCCCGGCACTGGATTTCCGTCTTCTGCAAAGGTCAATATTCTCTTTGTAGCGTCGTTGGAGTCCAACGACGCTACAAAGGGGCATCCATCACATCCGGTGGATAATCTCGCAATCCTATAGTCCAACGGCGCTACGGAAGCCTGCTTCCTACCGGAATAGAGGTCCCGGAGTTGGCATAACGAGTCTGTCCGGGGAAGCGATCTCGTTGGCCCGACCGGCCCCCGGCCCCTCGCAGGCGGTTGAGGGAACGACATCGCGGAAGCTCAATCGACCCATGCCCTCCCGTCGTCGGTAAGCGAAAACGTTCCGTCCAGCGGATCGTCCATTGTCACCCATCCCCGTTCGACGAGCCAGTTCACGAGCGCATCCACGCGGTGCCGGGGCACTGGCGCCTCGTCGAACCACTCCTCCCGTGGCACAGCATCGCCGATCCGCTGCACGATAGCGCGCAAGACCGACTCGTCCTCCGGGGTCACTACCGGCGCCTCGTGACGCCCCAGGCACACGTCGCAGGCCCCGCACTGCTCCGCACTCCGTTCGCCGAAGTACGTGAGCAAAAAGTGTCGTCGACACGACACGGAACGGGCGTAGCGCAGCATGTACGTCAGCCGCGTCTCGGCGCGCTGACGAGCGTTTTGAACCGCTCGGTCGTCTACCGGCAGCTTCTTTGCCCGAGGAAAGCAGAGGTCCACCTGCAACGCATCGCCGGGAGGACGCCACTCCAAAAGACCTCGTTCCTCCAGGTACTGCAGTCCTCGCCCAAGTCGCTCTCGGGAGAGTTCAGTGCGGCGGGCCACGGTCCGCACGTCGAGGGGCCACCACTCTGAGAAGGCATCCGCGTGGACCAGGCGCAGGAGCGTACGCACAAAGCGTGCAAGCGCCCGGTTGTCCAGGCCGTTTGCGTACTGACGGACGGCACCCGCCCCTTCCCGAAAGCGGATGAGTCCGTAATGCCGCCGGTTGGGGAGCCGCCGCCACGCCCCTTGCCGATCAAGCAACTCGACGGCAGTACGCACCTTCGTCCGCGAGAACTCCGTGATCTTCTGCACCACCTTTCGGTCCACCACGAGCGGCTCCTCCGGCTCGGAGCCAAGCGGGACCTGCCCCACATTGCACACCGCATCGTAGACGGTCCGCACCTCTTCCGCCGTTGGGTGCGAGGCCTCAAGCATCGACTCCTGGGTCTCAGCATCGGGCTCCTGAAACAGCAACACGGCGTAGGCCTGCTCTCCGTCTCGGCCGGCCCGTCCAGCCTCCTGATAGTACGCCTCCAACGAGTCCGGCATAGCAGCATGAACCACGAAGCGCACGTCGGGCTTGTCAATGCCCATCCCAAACGCGTTGGTCGCGACCATCACGCGCACTTCGCCGTCGAGCCACGCCTGTTGCCGCTTCTCCCGCTCAGCGGCCGCCATACGCCCGTGGTATCCTGTCGCCGCTACCCCTGCGCTGCGGAGCCGCTTCGTCCATCGCTTCACCCCTCGCCGGGTAGCCGCATACACGATGCCAGTCCCTTCGACGCCCTCCACGACATCGCGGAGTTGAGCCCACTTGTGCTCAGTCCGAAAGACCGACCACACGATATTGGGACGGTCAAACCCGCGAACCACCTCCACCGCGTCCGGCATGTCGAGCAAGTCCACCACGTCGTCCCGCACGGCCGGCGTGGCCGTGGCCGTGACGGCCATGGTGGGGGGCTCGCCGATCTGTGCTCGCGCCTCCGGAATCTCTCGGTAGTCCGGCCGGAAGTGATGCCCCCACTCGCTTACACAGTGCGCCTCATCGACGGCTAGGAGCGAGACGTCAAGCCGGTCGGCCCGGGCCTGAAAGACCTCCGTAGAAAGACGCTCCGGCGCCATATAGAGCAGGTCGTACCGCCCGTGCTCCACATCGGTCCAGCGCTGCTCCACCTCGTACCCCGTCAGGGTACTGTTGATAAAGGTAGCGTCAATGCCCTGGGCCCGAAGCCCCTCTACCTGATCCTGCATGAGGGCAATGAGGGGCGAGAGCACCAGAACAAAGCCGTCCGACAGAAGCGCCGGGATCTGGTAGCACAGGGACTTGCCGCCCCCGGTGGGCAGCACGCCGAGCACATCTTCTCCGTTGAGCACGGCCGACAGCACCTCTTCCTGCCCCGGCCGAAAGGACTCGTAGCCCCACGTCCGGCGCATGAGGTGCCGGGCGTCCGAAATGGTGGGCGCGTCGTCGTCCGTCATTCAGTCGAGAAATTAGCGTACCGGAACGTCCAATCCATGCAAGACCTTGATCCATTTTCCCTTATCTCCAGACGCCCGTGCTCCTCCCCCCTTCTCCACAGATTGACAGAGTCGTGTGGCACAAGCTGAAAACTGTGGAATCTCACCGGATTTGCGCACTCAACCTGCAAACTGCGGGCGCTCCGTGTTATGTTTTCGGGCGTCTGATGTGCCGGCGTCTCTCGTCGGCCCTCCGGAGGCGCTACACTGCCTCCCCATCAATTGGGCAACACATATAGTGAACGTACGAGGAGCACCGCGAACTCCGGTACCACTCTCAGTACCCGCGTGCGTGCTCCTTGAGTCGTCCGCATGTCCGTCTTGCTTTTCACACGACTGCCCCCCTCGATGGCTGTCCCTCGCGTTTCTGTCATTATCGTTTCGTGGAACGCCCGGTCGGTGATTGAAAAGTGCCTCCCCTCCGTCGTCGCGACCGAGTACCCCAATCTGGAGATCATTTTCGCAGACAATGCCTCGACGGACGGCTCCGCCGCCTGGATTGCCCGAGAGTATCCCTCCGTAAAGATCGTGCGTCATCCGGAAAACTGGCTCTTCTGCCGCGGCAATAACGCGGCCCTGCCGCACGCAACAGGCGAGTACGTCCTCCTCCTCAACAACGACGTGGAGGTCCCGCCCGGCTGGCTGCACCCGCTCGTCGAAACGATGCAAACCCACGACGACGTCGGGGCTGTGCAGCCGAAGCTTCTGCAGTACGACGATCGGGATCAATTCGAATACGCAGGAGCCGCGGGGGGATTCCTCGACCGGGTGGGCTATCCCTTTACTCGGGGCCGCATGTTCGACACGATGGAGACGGACCGCGGACAGTACGACGACCCGTGCGACGTTTTTTGGGCCACAGGCGCAGCACTCCTGCTCCGCCGCACAGCCCTCAATGAGGTGGGCCTCCTCGACGAACGCTTTAAGATGCACATGGAGGAGATCGATCTCTGCTGGCGATTGCAGCGCCACGGCTATCGGGTGCGGGTCCAGCCCAAGAGCACCGTGTACCACATCGGCGGCGCGTCTCTCCCCCAAGGGTCCCCCCGGAAGGCATACTACAACTTTCGCAACAGCCTGCTGTTGCTCTACAAGAATCTCCCGCCCTCCGAATGGCGCAAAACGATTCCGCTCCGTGTGGCCTGCGACCTGGCCGCGCTGGGACGGACCGTCGCCGCAGGGCGGATGGACGAAGCGACGGCCATCCTCCGAGCATACCGCGACGCGGCCCAGATGCACCGCTACTATACCGATACGCGTCCGGCGGAAACTGATTCTGTGGTCCTCCCGCCCTATCGGGGCCTCATCCCACTCGACTACTTTCTCCGAAACCGCACAACCTTCGCCTCCCTTCCGCCCCATCAGTTTCTCGGCCCCGACCGCACAGCTCCCTCCCCATCGTCCTCCCGATGATCCAGCGACTCATCGCTCCTGGCGGGGGCCCGATTTCGGCGCCATACGACGACCGCTACAGCTGCCAGAACGACGAGCATTCCCGCAATCGATAGGACGGGCGGCACTTCTCCAAAGAGAACATACGCAAAGAGAGAGGCGCCCACCGGCTCCAACAGCGCCAGCATGCCGACAATCGCCGCCGACACCTGCTGTACGGCGTAGTTAAACGAGCCGTGTCCCAGCACCTGCGGCCCAAGAGCCAACGCGACACATAGGCCGTACACACGCCAGGAGTAGCCGAAGAGCGGCGTCCCTTTCATCATAGCGGCCCCTACGGCGGTAATAGCTGCCACCGTATAAAGGGGAGTCACGTAGGCGAGCCACGACACCTGCTGTCGCACAACGCGCCCAATGAGCAGATAGACACTTACGAGTGCCGCCGCGCCGAGGGCAAGCGCGTTGCCCCAAAGGGCTCCCTGTCCGAGCGTCACACTACCGGCATCCGCCCATCCAATGGTAGCGGCCCCCAACACCGCCACAATGATCGCCGCAATTGTCGTGCGGGCCAGGCGTTCCCCAAGCACGACATATCCAAGGCCCGCAAGCATGAGCGGACTGGACGTAACGAAGACCGATGCACTCGCCACGGTCGTGTGGTATAGCGACTCAATCCAGGTAATGAAGTGCAACCCGAGGAAGACCCCACTTACGAGTATGAGGAGGCCGTCTCGCCCGGAAAGCTGTTTCATTTCCTCCACTGTTTCCTGTCGTGCCACGGCAACCGGAAGAAGCACGCCTGCCGCCGTCACGGTCCGCCACACGGCAATCATGAGGCCCGGTACATCTCCCGCGAGCCGGACGAGAATGGGAGCCAGGGTAAAACTCAGCACCCCGAGGATGAGCAAGACATAAATTCGTGCCGACCACTTCGACATAGGCATCAGCCGCTGGAAAGAGAGCGACACGCGACGTCCAATAATCACGCACAGGAACGAACTAGCGGAGCCGATCCATTGACTTCACCAGTTCAATGTCGTGATTGATGCCCCGGCGGGCGAGGAAGAAGAGCCCATAAGCCAAAATCGGAAGCGCCAGCACGGAGGCCCGGCCCCAGTCAACTCCCTGCGGCCCCGTGAATGTCAGCTCAGACGTGAGGTACAGCCCACCGTACAAAACCCCAGCGACGAGAACCGTCCCCAACTGCACCCCGACTACGACTGTGCGCTGCCGTTCTCTATCCTCGTAGAGAAAAATTGACCAGAGGGCCGTCCCCGACGTAAGGACGAGGAGACCAATCAGGGAGGGAACAAACCAGACGTGAGTAGAGGCCGCCGCACTATTCCACGGCAGGTCGAACACCCCAAAGGCCATGAGGGCAAGGGCACCAAGAAACAGATAAACAGTCTGGATACGCTGAATCATGCTGTCGGAATTCGTCGTCGAACACTGAAAAACGGTCGGAGGACGGGGCTCTCCCCAGGGGAAAGACAGAGCCCACTGCCCCTTGAAGGGAGACCCTACTTCGTAGCGGGGTACCGGACAACCGGAGGGATCGTTCTGCGCGAACTCCGCAAAAAACCGACGCTCAGAGAACAAAGCGTCCACGTACTCCCAACACGTTTCCTCGTCTACACCGACGGTCGCGCTGGGAGCACGTCCCCCGACGCGTCCTATGCTCCCACCCGACTAGCCACCCGATCTGCAAGAGCATCAGCAAACTCAGATGTGCTTGCGTCTCCGCCCACGTCGGGGGTGAGGGGTGCGCCCTCTTCATACAGGGCCAGCACGGCCTCTTCAATAGCATTCGCGGCTGCAGTCTCCTCCAGGTGACGAAGCATCATGATGGCCGACTGAATGAGCGCCGTGGGATTTGCGATGTTCTGTCCCGCAATGTCGGGCGCACTTCCGTGCACGGCCTCAAACACGGCATAGTCGTCTCCAATATTCGCCCCAGCGGTCACCCCAAGCCCTCCGACAAGACCGGCGGCAAGGTCGCTTAGAATGTCCCCAAACAGGTTTGTGCTTACGATGCAGTCGTACTCCTCCGGATGCATCACGAGATCCATGCACAGGGCATCGATGATGCGATCGTCGAAGGTGATCCCTGGGTACTCGGCGGCCACCTCGCGTCCAACGTCAAGGAACAGTCCAGAGGACTTCTTCAGGATGTTGGCCTTATGGGCAAGGGTCACGTGCTCTCGACCATGTTGCTTCGCATACTCGAAACAGAATCGAATGATGCGCTCCGAGCCCCGCTTCGTGACCCGTGCGATCGAGTCTGCGATCTCGAGCCGCTCGTCATAGTGCTCAATGCCGGAATAGAGCCCTTCCGTATTCTCCCGAAAGATGATGAGGTCTGTCTCATCAAAGGGCGTTTCGATCCCCGGAAGCGCTGCACAGGGACGCACGTTTGCGTAGAGATCAAGCCGCTGGCGGAGCTGCACATTCACGCTTGTAAACCCCTGTCCGACCGGTGTAGTGACCGGGCCCTTCAAGGCAATCCCCGTCGATTGGATCGAATCGATGATATCTGGTGGAAGGGCGGGACGTCCACGCTCAACGGCAGTCTGCCCAATGATGCGATGGCGATCCCAGCTCACGTCCACCCCTGCGGCCTCAATAACCTGCACAGTGGCTTCGGTAACCTCCGGTCCAATACCGTCTCCAGGAAGCAGTGTGATCGTGTGTGACATGGTACTCGTAACTGATTCGTCAAAACCCCGAAAGGGAGGACGCTTGGGTGTGCAATCGGCTGAGCAAGAGGTGTTCTCCTCAACCTTTTTCTCCAAGCCCCCTACACGATAAACCTACGGAGTGGAGACCAGCAAAACGACCAAAAAAACGTCAATCGGGAATCCGACAGCACTTTCTGCAGCTGCCTGCCCCTTTCTATAGCACAGCCTGTTCTAAGAACGGCTTGTGCTGTGTGTAGATGGTATTGTTTTCTCCAATCCCCCAAAATAAAAAAGCCCTGCCGGAAAGCAGGGCTTTTTTTCGGAAGCGTATTGGAAACTTAGTTTCCACTGCCGGGAGGTCCTTCTCGGTTGGAAGAGTAGTTAATGCGGAGGGCACCGGCCTTGCGAAGCTCCTGCTGCACTTCATTGACAATCTCCATCTCAGACTCCTGGTCAACCTTCAGAGAGGCGATCAGCTTCGGCTGTTGCTGAAGCTTGTTATACATGATGTTCCGGATCGCCTTGCGATTCTCGATCAGAGCATCGTCGATCTGGATGGCCGTTTCTCCCTGACTATCTCCTTGCTTTAGCGGCCCAATGTGGATCTTCGAGATCAGACGCTTCTGATCAATCTTGGTGAGGGCTTCGGCCTGAGGAAGCTGCGTGCGCACTTTGATGTCCTGCTCCCGAAGGACCGTCGATACCATGAAGAAGATCAGGAGCATAAACACAATGTCCGGCAGCGAGGCCGTCGTAAACTCCGGCTCGGTGTCTGAACTTCCACGCTGGAACTTAGCCATAGTACTGTGAACTCAATCCAAAAAGGTACGGCAAAGGGAGAGCGAGGGCACTACTCCCCGGTGTCCGGCTCAGCAATGGAGATCTGCGCTCCAAAAGCGTCCCGGATTTTGTTATCGTCCCCTGGTTCCAGGGTGTTGTAGTACTCCTGATAGTTGCTATAGGTCTTCCCCAGATCCACAGACTCCCCCTTTACAGGCGTTCGGCCCGTCTGCGCGATCTGATCCCAAATCTCCCGGTAGGCCATCCAGACCTCGTCGAGGACCTCGATGTACGTGTTGTACGGAGTTTGCGCGTCCGTCTTAATCGAGATGACGGCCTTGTCGGGGCTCACCGCAAGATCCGGATCGCTCCCGTAGTTCGTCACGTGTTCTTTCACTCGCCGGCGGAGTTGTCCGATACTTGCAGGCTCCTCCTCAACGAGTAGCTCCCCCTGAGCATTCACCAGAATCTTGAAGAGATTCCGCTCTTTCACGGGCGGAGGCTTCTGGTCGGGATTCAGCTCCGGGGGAAGCGTCATCCCAATCCCGGTGTCGACATTAATCGTCGTCGTCACCAGGAAGAAGATGAGGAGGAGAAACGCAATATCGGCCATTCCCGCCGTGGGAATCTCCGCCTCGTCCCGGTCTTCGCGTCGTTTGTCAAGCAGTCCAGCCATAGGATCTAATGGCGCCGATGAAACGGAATTCGGTGGTGGGACAGTCCTCCTTGCCTCTCCTTAACTAAAGGCGCTCTGGAAGGCTTGGCGCAGTCCCGTTGCGACCATTCCAAGGAGGAGGAGTGCAAACATGGTGACAAGAGTATAAATCCCAGCCTGCACCCAAGTTTCCATTGTCAACCCGAGAACCACAACCACCACCCCGGGAATAGCGATGATGGCAATGGTGAGGGGCTGCACCTTTCCGTACCAGACGCTCCGGAGTCCCGAGAGGCCCATCACCAAAACACTCAGCCCAGCAAGGCCGATGGCAGCCCAGAGAGCGATCGGAAGGATTACGTTACTCATAAATGTCGTCGTGTTCTATTCTCAGTGCGGGCAGTGTGAGGAGAAACTCCCCGAGATCGAGCTACACACCCGACCTCGGAGGAGCTCCGTTGCCAAAGGGGCTACTCGTTTTCGCCCACGCTCTCCGGAATGGCCTTCTCGCCCGTCACAGATTCTCCCCGTTCGAGCGCCACAAGCGCGTCCACGAGCTCGATGGAGGCATCTTCCATCTCAGCCACGATGCGGTCGATCTTGGACACGGCGTAGTTGTAGAAGAACTGGAGGATGACGGCCACGATAAGTCCGAACGCGGTGGTCAGCAGGGCCACCTTAATACCGCCGGCCACGAGGCGCGGGGAAATGTCACCAGCACTCTCAATGGCGTCGAAGGCCTGAATCATTCCAATCACCGTGCCGAGGAAGCCGAGCATCGGCGCCACGCTAATAAAGAGCGAGAGCCACACGAGGCCGCGCTCAAGAAAGCTCATCTCGATGGAGCCGTACGAGACGACTGCCTCTTCGACGGCGTCCACGCCTTCATCGGCTCGAAGCAGCCCGGCCTGAAAGACCGAAGCAACAGGTCCGCGCTTCTTAGCGCACACGTTCTCGGCTGCCGGAATGCCACCATCCTCGAGCGCCTCCTTCACGCGCTGGAGAAAGGCCTGGGTGTTAATGTCCGCCAGGTTGAGCGAAATAATTCGCTCGAACGAGATCGCGAGCCCGATAATCAGGCAGATGAGCACGGGCCACATCCAGGGCCCACCCTCATTAAATCGTTCAACGAGTACGTTAATCGCTCCTCCCCCACTGGCCTGTGGAAGAAGGAGGAGCAGGTATGCCGTCAACTTATCCAGAATCACCATAGGTGGCTAGTCCTCTGTCGAGTCTGTGATCGGGTAAACAATCATGCAAGTGGATCTCGTGCACGCAAAAAAGCGCAGAGCAGCTCGCCATCGGGGTTCTGAACCGCTTCCACAGCACAGACGCCGATCCGCGAGACGTTGGAGGGCATGCACGAGTTTTATCGTAGGGCAAGAGTGTGGAAAGCACGCAGCAACCACAATGAGCGGTCTTGGCTCCACACTGCACTAGTATAGGTAGCCAAACATAGCTTGTCAACGTGTTTTTGCGGGGGAAACACTTTATCTGGGGATCTTCCCTTACACCCGTAGCCGGGTCTCATCCTCATTTGGGGTAAATGGGCCCGTGCCCGACCGCACTATGCCGTGCGGCTTTCGGGCAAACGCCCTTCGGCTCCACATAGCCGTCGGTCTCTACAAAAATTTTAATATGAACTGCCGTGTCCCTCCGCTTCATCCAATTCCTGTATTGATTTCGAGCCGCTCAGGGACAAACGATTCATGACTGTGCCCCCAGTTGACCATCGGGGGGTGGGTTCGCAAAGCGACACGTGGGACTTCGTCAAAGGAGAGGTTATTGGACGGGATACCGGTCAGACCAGCGTTCAGCGGTCGGCCACGATCGCAGTGCCTCTTCCAGCACCGGATCCGTTGTATTCTGAACCCGAAAAAACATGGACAGCCCGAAGAGGCGTCGCCCGATATGGCTCTTGATCATGGTTTCGATCCCGGTCTGGGCCTCCCGGATGCGGGTCGGCATCTGCGTGCGTGTGGCTTGCCCCGATGGATCTCCCGCATGTGTCTCTGCAGGAACCGATTGGGCCTCCATTGTGCCTGCCCCCTGCTCCGCTGCATGCCGGACAAAGGCCGGGTACACACTGGTCGGAAGTTGGAATTGCGTCGCAAATGCCTCCGGCCTCCCCCCCCACCGAGAGCGAAGCGAATCCGCATGTGCGTCTCCCCACTGCCGGGCAAATGCTCGAATGAGTCCTCGAGCCTCCACCGCTCGCCGATAGGCATTCCGCTGCGTGCCGTCCACAGTTTCATCCGGTTGAATCCCGCCGCCTCCGATGACGGCACGTCCTGCATCTGTATGGTAGACAAGCGAGTCCGGCACCTCGGAACGATTCAGCGAACGTACAGAGTCGGTGACCCCCAGCGAGTCGTCCTCCTCTGATCGCTGGACGCGTCGCCCCGACGGGGTGTAGAATCGAGCCACGGTGAGCCGAAGCCCGCTGTCGCCGCGGAGGGGAAATTGCCGCTGAACCAGGCCCTTGCCAAAGGTCCGCTCTCCCACCAGAAGCGCACGGTCGTGATCCTGAAGGGCTCCCGCGACAATCTCACTCGCCGACGCCGACCGTCCGTCCACGAGCACAATGAGAGGGGACTGCTCAAAGCGTCCTTCTCCCGTTGCGTACCGGACGCTCCCAAACTCGTCGTGTCGGCTGCGAGCCGTCACGATCATTTGTCCATCCACCAGAAACTCGTCGGCCACCTTCTCGGCCATCGACATAAGACCGCCCGCGTTCCCCCGTAGGTCGAGCACGAGCCGATCCATCCCATTGTCCTCCAACATCTTCAATGCGTCGGTCAGCTCACGGTGGGTGGTGCGCGCAAATCGACTCAGCTTCACGTAGCCTGTGCGATCCGAGACCATGTACGCCGCATCTACCGTCTCCAACGGCACCGTGTCGCGGGTAATCTGCGCCTCAATCCGGTTGGGGTGGGCGGGGCGCCGCAGGGTTACGGACACGGTGCTTCCCTTCGGGCCCTTCAGTCGGGTCCGAATGCGCTCATGCGACCACCCGACGGCGCTCGTGCCGTTGACCTCTACGATCCGATCCCCGGCGCGGAGCCCCGCCTCTGCGCTCGGCCCTCCTGACAAAACGGACGTGACGGCAATGGTATCTTGCCCGTTCGGCCCGTCGATGAGCTCATACGTGATTCCAATCCCTTCAAACGAACCTTGAAACGTCTCTTCGACCCGTCTCATCTGCTCCGGGGAGATGTACACCGAGTAACGATCCAGCGGCTTCAGCATCGCCTCGATGGACGCCGTGGTGAGACTGCCGGGCGGGACCGGCTCAACGTAGGACGACCGGATAATGTCATACGCATTTTCCAGCGTCCGAACTGCTGTGGGCTCCGAATCATCAAGCGAGACGTCGTGAACCCATTGGCCCAGTACCGCCCCGAGAAGAACGAGCCCGATGCCGACCAGTGCAAAGGTCGTCCGCTTCATGCCACCGTAAAGACTGAACCGACGTGCTGGTGAATGCCGCTCGTTTGTATCAACAATGCAAGAGCGAGATCCGCCCTCACGGCACTCGTTCCAAGATTCCGAGAATTGTGGATATTTGCGACGACGTCCGCCCCAGCCGCTCTGAAAATAGCAAAATGGAGGGGCCCTCCCGGCGTAGGAGACGTATTGGAATCCAGAGATCCGCCCGCTATCTTATGAGCCTCCGAAGCGACCCGAAACGACCGGTCGGCCTCGCAAGCAGTGGAGTCCCTCTGCCCTTGCGAAGTTCTCCGAACACCATTCGGGGAATTGACCATGAGCTCAAGGACAGGGTCGACCAGCCGCCCACCCGTTTGCTTTTTCCCTTTCTCTTCCCCCATGACGAATAAAGAAATCGCGTCGGTTCTCCAAGAAACAGCCGACCTTATCGAACTGACCGATGGAAATCCGCACCGGGCCCGCGCCTTTTCCCGTGCGGCTCGCTCCCTGGGCAACGTGGAGGAGGCGGTCACTGACCGGCTGGACGAGGGAAGCTTGACTGACATCGGGGGCATCGGAGACGCGATGGCCGACCATGTCGCCGACGTGGCAGAGACGGGCACCTTCCCGCTCCACGACGAGCTCATGAATGCCATCCCGCCCGGCCTGCTCGACGTGATGCGCGTGAAGGGCCTTGGCACCAAACGCACGCGGCGCCTCTGGCAAGAGCTCGACATTGCCTCCCTCGACGAACTGGAGCAGGCCGCCGAGACGGATCGGATCACGAGCCTCAGCGGATTTGGGGCGAAGACGCAGCAGAACATTCTCGACAACGTGCGGCAGCTTCGCCGGTACGACGCGCAGTGGCGCCTGGCGGACGCCTGGTCGGCAGTGGAGCCGGTTCTTCGCGATCTGCGAAGCCACGACGCGGTGGAGCAGGCCGAGCCCACCGGAGCGCTCCGGCGCCAGAGGGAGACCATGAAGCAGGCCGACCTCATCGTGGCTACGGATGACCCGGCGGCCCTTCGGGAGTGGGCCAATACACAGCTTGACGGGTCCTCCTCCGAGGAAGACTCTTCACAAGCGGATGAGCGGCTGACGGCCACGCTGCCCCAGGGCCTTCCTCTTCGCCTCCACCTTTCCTCTCCGGATCACTTCGGCACGCAGTGGTGGCAAACGACCGGATCTACGGCCCATCGCGACGCCTTCGAAGCGTCGTACGCTTCCCCCGACGCACACCCGACCGAAGATTCGCTCTTCGCGGCTGCCGGTCTTCCCGTAATCCCCCCGGAGCTCCGCGAGGATCGGGGCGAGCTCGATGCTGCTGCGAATGATGCCCTTCCATCCCTCATCACGGCGGACGACCTTCAGGGGTGTCTCCACAACCACTCTACGTACAGCGACGGATCGGCCTCGGTGAACACCATGGCCCAGGCCGCTCGTTCATGGGGATTCTCCTATTTCGGAATCTGCGATCATAGTCAGTCGCTCCAGATTGCGAGTGGGCTGTCGCCCGACGAGGTTCGCACACAACACGAGGAGGTTCAGCGGCTCAACGAATCTCTAGACGACTCCTTCCGGGTCTTCCACGGTATTGAAAGTGACATTCTCCGTGACGGCTCCCTCGACTACGAGGATGATCTGCTGGAGCTCTTTGACTTCATCGTGGCGAGCGTCCACACTGGATTCAGTATGACGGAGGACGAGGCTACGGAGCGGGTGATTCGCGCAGTCCAAAACCCGCACACCCGCATTCTGGGCCATCCCACGGGTCGCCTTCTCTTGTCCCGCGACGGGTATCCGCTCGACCATGCCCGCGTCATTGAGGCCTGTGCCGAACACAACGTAGCGATTGAACTCAACGCCAACCCGTACCGGCTCGACCTCGACTGGCGATGGGTACACCGCGCCATTGACCAGGATGTCCTCATTTCCATCAATCCAGATGCCCACGCCACGGATGAAATCGACTACGTAACGTGGGGAGTAGCAGTGGGCCGAAAGGGCTGGCTGACGCCGGAGCACTGCCTCAACGCGAAGTCCCTGTCCGACTTTTCGGACTGGATTCAGAAGGGACCGAGCGGTGCGTAAACCGACATTCGTGCTTCCCTTCCGGTCATTCAATCTTCCCTCGTGTCTCGCCCTGCCTGGATCGGCCTATTCATTACGATGAGCGGCCTCGTGCTGGGAGGCCTCTGGTGGCTCAGCACGGACTCCAACGCCTCGTATCCCCGAACAGAGTCGATCGCTGGGCTTTCTGATTCGACGACCATTCGGTGGTCGGATGAGGGACTGGCCCAGATTGAGTCTCGGGACTCGACCGACTTTTTTGTCGCGCTCGGATACGTCCACGGAACCAATCGCGCCTGGACCCTCACGCTCTGGAGACAAACTGCCCGCGGCCACCTCAGTCAATGGTTCGGACCGGGCGTGGTCTCCCTCGACATGCACGCCCGCCGCCTCGGCCTGGCCCGCCACGCCCGCCGGTCGTACGACCGGCTCCCCCCTGCTGCCAGACACCGCCTCCAGGCCTACGCCCGCGGCATAAATGCGGCGCTGGAATCTTCGTCGGTCCGCCAGAACGCCCCGTTCGTACTACTCGACATAACGCCTTCCTCCTGGGCACCGTGGCACGCGCTCCTCATTGAACGGCTTATGGCATGGCTGTCGACGCGTCCCCTCACCCCGCCGGAGGTCGCTCCTTCCTCCGTGACCGCATTCGTGGAGGCCGACCGACAGTTTCGACGGTGGCTACACGTGCACGGACAGGAGCGGAGCGTGGCCTGGGCCGTGCAGTCCCCCGACGCCCCTCCGTTGCTCTTCCAGCGCCATGTTCTCGGCGCCACAGCCATGCCCGTCGTGCAGGAAGTGTCCTGGGCTCACCCCGCTGATACACTCACCGGCGCCTCCCTCCCCGGCGTGCCCCTGCTCCCAACGGGACGCATCGGCGAGCGCGCCTGGGCCTCTCTTCTTCAAAGTTCGGCCTCTCTTCGCCCTACAACCCTCGACTCCTCCGCTCTTCGGGTATGGCATGAGCGAATCGAACCGGTCGGTGGGGACGAACAGCTGGTCCACGTGCGACGACACAACGACGCCCTCCTACTCTCCTCAGTCCCGGATGCCTCCCCTGCCCCTCGTCCCCGGTCCGCCGACTCCTCCCAAACGACTGTCTGGACGGTGCAGTGGCCCGGTCTCACTCCTGGGAGCGACCTTCCGGCCTGGATGCACCGGGCGGGATTGCTCGGCACGTCTCCGGACTCGATGCGCTTTGAACTGTTCTCTGGAGACGGCCTTCGCATCTCAGCAAGCGGCACCTGGACGGTCTTGGGCACACCGCCCGTTGTCGTCCGGGACAGCCTGAAGAAGACGATACTGATTGGGGGCTCCCCCTGGGCCCGACAGCAGGCGCGGGGGCTTCATGCCCTCACGCACTCCACCGACACCGTCGCCGTCTCCGACTGGAGTGGACGGGACTCCAGCGCGTGGGCGGCCGATCTACTTTCGCATCTTCAGCCCGCCCTTCGCCCAGATACGCAGGCGACCGAACGCCGTCAAAACGCAAAGACGTACCTGCGCAACTGGGACCACAGCTACACGCCCACCAGCATCGGGGCCACTCTGTTCGATCAATGGATGCGGGCCTACCGGGCAGACCTGGGACACGTCCCCACCCTGGCTGATACCGCCACCTACTTCGGGGCATACCGGCAACATCGGGCCCTGGAACGCGCCCTGGACACCCTCACAGCCCACCTCGGCCCCGACGTGCGCCGGTGGCGCTGGGAACGAGCCGTCACCGACCGTCGCTACTTTCCCGTCTGGTCGGCCGACTCGCTGGTGAATGCCAATCTAGAGAGCATGGCAACGACGCGCTACGCCCCCCTGACTCGAACGGAACAGGGGCATCCCTCAGCCCCGGCCGGAGGTCCCTCCCTCGTCGATCCCCCCGCTGTGGCCCCCTCCCCAGCCACCTGGGAGGGATGGACGCGCCCCAATGGCGACTTCATCGTCCGACGCCACCACTACGATCCGTCGATCGTCTTTGCCCGCTCCCGCATGCGAACCGAGCGTCCCCTTCCCATCCGGCTCAATCGCAGCACGACTCCCTATACAACCATGCTCATCCCCGCAAAATAGAACGACCCCTCCCCGACATAGTCGAGGAGGGGCCGATTTTGAGGAGCACGCTCGTACTGGCGTGACACATCCGAGGGCATGTCCCCTACTTCGCACTCACGTCCAGCCCTTTTCGCTCGTCGATGAGCGTCTCGACCACGCCCGGATCCGCAAGCGTCGACGTGTCGCCGAGGTCGTCGTATTCGCCCGCGGCAATCTTGCGGATGATGCGCCGCATGATCTTGCCGGAGCGCGTCTTCGGCAGGGAGTCCGTAAACTGGATGTGATCGGGCTTGGCGATGGGACCAATTTGTTCCCGCACGTGCTGGACGAGCTCTTCTCGAAGTGCGTCGGACGCCTCCACACCGCGGACGAGCGTCACGAACGAGTAGATGCCCTGTCCCTTCACTTCATGGGGATAGCCCACCACGGCCGCCTCCGCCACATCGTCGTGCGCCACGAGGGCACTCTCCAGCTCGGCGGTGCCGATGCGGTGCCCGCTCACGTTCAGCACGTCGTCCACACGGCCCGTAATCCAGTAGTAGCCGTCCTCGTCGCGCCGGCAACCGTCGCCGGTGTAGTAGTTGCCCGGGTACTGCGAGAAGTAGGTGTTCTGGAAGCGTTCGTGGTTCCGGTACACCGTGCGCATCTGACCGGGCCAGGAGTCCTCGATGACGAGGATGCCCTCCGTCGCCCCCTCCTGCACGTTGCCGGCCTTGTCCATAATTTTCGGCTGGATGCCGAAGAACGGCTTCGAGGCCGCGCCCGGCTTCTGCGGAATGGCCCCCGGGAGCGGGGTAATCATGATGCCACCGGTCTCCGTCTGCCACCAGGTGTCGACGATCGGACAGTTGCCGTTCCCCACCACGTTGTAGTACCAACGCCAGGCCTCCGGATTGATCGGCTCGCCCACCGTGCCCAGCAGGCGGAGCGAGGACCGGTCGGTCTGCTCCACGTACTCTTCGCCGTGTCGCATGAGCGCGCGGATGGCTGTAGGCGCCGTGTAGAAGATGCTGACGTCGTGCTTGTCGACGGTCGACCAGAGGCGCGACGGATCGGGATGTGTGGGCGTGCCCTCGAAGAAGACCTGCGTGGAGCCGTTCACGAGCGGGCCGTACACGATGTAGCTGTGCCCGGTAATCCAGCCCACGTCGGCCGTGCACCAGAAGACGTCGTCCTCGTGGAGGTCGAAGACATACTCGTGCGTCATGCTGGTGTACACGAGGTAGCCGCCGGTGGTGTGGAGGACGCCCTTCGGCTTTCCGGTGGAGCCGGAGGTGTAAAGAATGAAGAGTGGATCCTCGGCATCCATCGGCTCGGGCTCACACTCTGCCGAGACCGTTTCTGCTTCTTCGTGATACCAGAGATCGCGGCCCTCCGTCCAGTCGATGTCGCCGCCGGTGTGCTGCACCACAAGGACGTTGTCCACGTCGTCGCAGCGTTCGAGCGCCGTATCGGCGTTGTCCTTGAGCGCGACCCGGTCGCCGCCCCGACGCCCCTCATCGGCGGTGATAAGAAAGTCGGACTCGCAGTCGATGATGCGGTCCGCGAGGGAGTCCGGCGAGAAGCCCGCGAAGACGACAGAGTGAATGGCCCCGATTCTCGCGCAGGCGAGCATCGCGTAGGCCGCCTCCGGAATCATGGGCAGATAGATCGTCACCCGATCGCCCTTCTCCACGCCGTGCTTCTTCAGCACGTTGGCGAAGCGGGAGACCTCTTCGTGCAGATCGCCATAGGTAATGTGCTGCGTCTCCTGCTCGCGCGGATCGTCGGGCTCAAAGATGAGCGCCGTCTCGTCCGCCTTGTCGTCAAGGTGGCGGTCCACCGCGTTGTAGCAAGCATTCGTGACGCCGCCTTCGTACCAGTTGATGTCGACGTCGCGGGGCTCGTACGAGACATTCCGAACCGTATCGAAGGGCTCGAACCAGTCAATTCGGTCGGCCTGCTCCCCCCAGAAGGCTTCCGGATCTTCGATGGAGCGTTCGTAAATCTCCTCGTACTCCTCCATCGACGAGATGTGGGCGCGATCTCGAAAGGCCTCGGAGGGCTCGTAAACCTCGTCGCGACCCGAGTATGCAGCAGTGACTTGTGCGTCCTGGTCAGGCATAATAGTTCAGCAATTCAGAGCGGTGATGAGACACATCGTGAGCGACCGGCCACGGACGTTCCGGCCGGAAACGCTTCCTTGAAATCTGGAGCAAATTAGGAAGGTCCCGTCGTTAAGTCAACTTGCAACCGCTTCCAAATAGTACTTCCTTCCAGGAGAATTATACCTCGAACCGGAACGTCACCTTTAGCGACTAATACAGAAGCTAACGTCTTCGGTCTTCGCGTGCTCATCAACGATGCACGACTGCACTAATGGTCAGTCAAGCTGAGGCTGTCGGTGCCGAATTGAATACGCTGTGTTGAATACGACATTCTGCGTCGCTGGCCATCGTTCTACCCGACATGACAAACGTGAGCACCGCTAGATCGCTCATCCCCAGTACGGCCTCGACGTCGGACGAACTGGTGACCGGACCCGTCCCGCATACTGCGATTCTCCTGCGAGAGTGGCGGAATTGGTAGACGCGCAAGACTTAGGATCTTGTGGAGGTCCTCCTCCGTGAGGGTTCGAGTCCCTCCTCTCGCACCATCGAAAACGCCCCTGAGTGCCGTTAAGCGACGGTTTCAGGGGCGTTTTTGTGTTTGTGGAGATTTCCCGATTACGCCTCCTCTCGCCACGGGCGTATCAAGGGCCGCGCCTCTTCTCCTTCGCCACTGGGGTCGTTTTTCGGTATTCCTGTACTACCACCGAAAACGATACCCCTTGCCAACAAGGTCTCACCTGTGACGGCCGTCGCCTACCAGGTGTAGGCCCTTCTGCCGTTCCCAACTCCCGCTCTGCCATGGACTTCTCCCTCGAAAGCCTCATGCCCCTCCTGCTGAACGTGGCAGGGGCCATCCTCCTTCTCATCCTCACATTCATCGTGGCCGGATGGGCCAAACGTGCCACTCGTGCCGGCGTGGAACGAGCCAATCTGGATCCCACGCTCAGTCGATTCTTCGGGAGCCTCGCCCGATACACGGTGCTCATCCTCGGCGGCCTGGCCATCCTCGGTATCTTCGGCGTCTCGGTGGCGAGCTTTGCCGCGATTCTGGCGGCGGCCGGCTTTGCCGTGGGCCTGGCCCTGCAGGGCACCCTCTCCCACTTCGCCGCCGGAATCATGCTCCTGCTCTTCCGCCCCTTCGGGGTGGGCGACAAGGTGTCGGCCGCCGACGTCACCGGCAAGGTCGTGGAGATCGGCCTCTTCACAACGCTCTTCGACACGCCCGACAACCTGCGCAGCATTGTGCCGAACAGCGCCATCTTCGGGTCGACGATCGAGAACCACACGCACCACGACACGCGACGGGTGGACGTGGCGGTCGGGACCGACTACGGAGCGGACCTTCAGACAACCCGTTCTATCCTGGAAGAAGTGGCCGCGTCGGTCGAAGGGGGCCTAAGCGACCCGGCGCCGCAGGTCTACTTGTCGGAGCTCGGGGCGTCGTCGATCGACTGGGCGGTCCGGGTGTGGAGCCAAACGTCTGACTACTGGGACGTCCGCGAACGGCTCACGACGCAGCTAAAGGAAGCCCTCGATGCCCAGGACATTGGCATCCCGTATCCCCAGATGGACGTGCATCTCGATACGCTCACGCCGTCGAATGGGGAGTCGCCCGTGACGTCTCACGAGCAGATGAAGTCATAAGCGCACAGGCCGGTTACACGGGCCGCTCCGCGGTGTCCGGGAGCGCGTCGGCGTTGCGTAGCAACTGGAGGTAGAAGCGTACGACGGTCTTGTAATCCGAAATGGAGATGCGCTCGTTTGTGCCGTGGATGAGGCCTCGATCTTTGGGCGTGAGGGTGTACGGCAGAAAGCGGTAGATGCGATCGGTTGCGTGAGCGTAGTGCCGGCTATCGGTGGCGCCGGGCACGAGGTAGGGCGCCACGACGACGGAGTCGGACGTGACCTCCCGAATCGTCCGCTGCAGCATTCGAAACGCGGGATCGTCAACCGACGAAACCGGCGTGGGCTCGCTGGCCTGGCCGGTCTCAATCGTGATGGGAAGTCCCTCCACGGTCGACCGGATGTGTTGGAGCACTGCGTCGACCGACTGGCTGGGCAGGATGCGGTAGTTGATCGTGGCCGTGGCGCTGGAGGGAATGACGTTGTCCTTTACCCCGGCGTCGAGGCGAGTCGGTACCTGCACGGTGCGGATGGCAGCCTCAGTGGCGGGCTGCTGACTGAGCGCCCACTCGATCGCGGGGGTGGTGAGCCATCGGTTGGCGAGCGCGAGGCGCATGGGGAAATTCATTTCGGGCGCCACGTAATCGAGCGTGCGGCCCATCACGCCGTCGAGCCGGGCGGGCAGGGGATTGTCGAGCAGTCGCCCAATCGCCGCGTTCAGAATCTGGATGCTCGTCGAGTCGGGCGGAGCGGAGGAGTGCCCCCCGGGCGCGGTCGCCTCCAGCTCTACACTCAGGTAGCCCTTCTCTGCAATGCCCACCACCGCCAAGGGCCGCTGCAGCCCCGGAAGTGCGCCCTTCGTGATCGCGCCCCCCTCATCCACAACGATAGCGGGGCTCGTCCCATCGCCCGTGAGACGATCCGCAATGACCCGTGCCCCATTCGGCCCGCCCACCTCTTCATCATGTCCAAGAGCCACATGCACGGTCCGGTCCGGTTGCACGTCATTCCGCAGCAGCGTGGAGAGGGCTTCGAGAATGGCAACCACACTGGATTTGTCGTCGAGCGCGCCGCGTCCCCACACGTGCCCGTCGGCGATGGTGCCACTGAACGGCGGATGCGTCCACTCGGACCGCGTGTCCGGCTCAATCGGCACTACGTCCGTGTGGGCCATGAGCACGATGGGGTCCTTCGTCGTGTCGGCGCCGCGCCAGGTGTAGAGACGACTGAGATCGTTCACGTGGGTCGTGTCCAGCGTGCGGTGCACCACCGGGAAGGCCGTCTCCAGGGTGCGGTACAGGTCCCGGTACGCCGCCGTATCGAGCGCGGCCGGGTTCCGCTTCGTGACGGTGCGGTGTCGAAGGGCAGCCGCGAGTCGCTCCGGAGCATCCGACGCAACCGACAAGGCAACCGAATCCGTCGGAGCCACCTGTCGGCTGTCGAGTTGAATGGTGCGAAGCCCCCCGATCAGCAGGACGAGGAAGAGTCCGCCGCCGAGGCCGAAAAACAGATTTCGAGCAAAACGAGGAGTCATCGGGTGCAATGTCGATCCGGTGCATCGAGACAATCCGCGACGCCCACGCAGGCTGTCGCGGTCAGGTTCCTTGGGGCCGCTGTAACGAATGGCTCTCGCACCCAACGGTACTATCGGACTCCTGTTAACGTCCTCCCGTCGTTTTCTTCCATTACGACCAACAGCTCTATGCCCTCCGACTTCGTACAGGATCCCCCCACGCTCGAAAATCAGTACGACCGGGACCGTGTCCTCAAAAGCTACGTCCGGCGGCAGTTTCCGGAGTCCATGCGAAAGACGATTGAGCCGGAACTGGTGGACCTCGGCAAAATGGCTGGCGGGGAGCTGTACGAGCTCCAGCAGTCGGATCTCGACAACGAGCCCACCCTCACCCAGTGGGGACCGTGGGGCGACCGGGTCGACAAAATTGAGCTTACCGACGTCTGGTCGCGCGCCGAGACACTGGCCGCAGAACGGGGCATCGTAGCCACGGCGTACGAGCAAGAGCACGGCGCAAGGAGCCGCATTCACCAGATGCTCCTGGCCTACCTCTTCATCCCCTCCACCGACATGTACGGTTGCCCACTGGCCATGACGGACGGGGCCGCTCGAACGCTTCTGGAGGCGGGAAACGATGAACTGATCGACGAGGCGCTCCCCCACCTCACCAGCCGCGACCCGGAGGCATTCTGGACGTCCGGGCAGTGGATGACGGAGCTTGCGGGAGGGTCGGACGTGGGACAGGCCCGGACGACGGCCCGGCAGGACGAGACCGGCACCTGGCGCCTATACGGACGCAAGTGGTTTACGAGTGCAATCACGGCCGACATGGCCCTGGCCCTCGCGCGGCCCGAGGGCAACCCGGACGGCGGCACCGGGCTGGCGCTCTTTTATGTCCCCATCCGCGACGAGAACGGCCTCCGGGACGGCCTCCGCGTGAATCGGCTCAAGGACAAGCTCGGCACCCGCAAGCTGCCCACCGCCGAGTTGACGCTGGACGGCGTCGAGGCCCATCCCGTAACGGACGACCTCCAACATGGCACGCGGCACATCGCTCCCATGCTCAATGTCACCCGCACCTGGAATGCAGTGACGGCGGTCTCGCTCATCCGGCGCGGCATGGCGCTGGCCCGTGACTATGCCCAAAAGCGGGAGGCCTTTGGGGAGGAAATCATCAATCACCCCCTCCATCAGGAAACGCTGGCGGACGTGCAGTCGACGCTGGAGGGGACATTCCACCTCTCCTTCCGGGTGGCCGAGCTGCTAGGCGCTCACGAAACCAGCCAGGCCAACGCGTCGGAGGAATCGCTGCTCCGCATCCTCACTCCCATTGCCAAACTGACGACGGCCAAGCAGGCCGTGTCTACCACCAGCGAACTGCTCGAAGCCTTCGGCGGGGCTGGCTACGTCGAAGATACCGGCCTGCCGGCCCTCCACCGCGACGCACAGGTACTCCCGATCTGGGAGGGTACCACGAACGTGCTGTCGCTGGATCTCCTCCGCGCGCTGCGGCAGGTGGGCAGCATCACGCCCCTCAACGACGAGGTCAAGCGCTGCGTCGAAGCCATCGAGGCCCCAACCCTTACCCGTGCCATTCGGCCCGCCGTACACGCCTACCGGGACGCCGCCAAGTGGCTGAAGCGAGCCATCAACGAAGGGGACGAGGCGATGGAGGCCGGTGCCCGCCGGTTCGCGTTAACGCTCGGCAAAAGCCTTGAGCTGCTCTATACCGCCCGCCACGCCCAATGGTCACTCCACGAAGAACAGGACGGGCGCTCTGCTGCCGCCGCTGAACGACTGGCCGCCCGCAAAATTAATCACATCGAGGAACTCGATCCTCATGGTGCCTACGTATTGGTGTGGGACTTCAACTGTCCCACGCTCTTCGACTGTCACGCCCAGGGCGACGGAGCCACAACGGACGAGCCGAATCTCGACTCTCTCACAGACGTCATGTGATTCCTTATCCCCGATGCCGAGGATGATTATGCACTGTACTGGAAGCGTTCGGAACGGAAGGGGCCGAGGCGCGCCTCGTGACGGACGTTCGTTTTGACGGAGGCTTTCACAGGTGCACCTCGATCCTTCGACGACGGACCCACGCCCAGCGACCTCAGCGACGACGCGCCCCTCCCGGTCGACGTAGCCTCGCTCGACGCCCCCCGGGAGGACGATGACATTGTCGTGACGTGGCGTACGGCTAGCGAGACGAACAATGCGGGGTTTCGTCTTGAGTGCAAGACAAAGACCGAGGACCGCTGGACGCAGGTCGAGACGCTGATCGATGGGAGTGCCCCCCTCTGCGCCGCAGCGCTACCGGCACCGGGTCGAGACCTTTCCCCGAACACGTACCCCTTCCGCCTGACGAGCGTAAGCACGAACGGCAGCGAAGCGGTGGGACCGAACACCACCGTCGAGGTGAGGATGGAAAGCGCGTACGCCGTCTCTTCAGTGCATCCGAACCCGGTGGCGGCCCGGGACGAGGTGCAGGTACGTGACAAGCAGACCGTCCGCGTCGTGCTCTCCAACGTTCTTGGACAAACTGTGCGGCCCCTTCACGATAGGGATTCTGGGCAAAATACGCCGCAGACCGTGGATGTCAATGGCTCTCTACTGCCTGCGTGCACAGGGAGACCACTTCCAGCCCTCCCAGAAAACGACGATTGCACGGTAGGAGAGACTGCCCTGATGTGACCACATTGCAGACAGGGGACAGCGTATAGAAGGGAAACAGCGTCTAAGCCCCCCTCGTCAGGAGTCGAGATCTTCAAAGACCCCCATGATCTGGTCGAGTTCTTCGGTGGAGACCTCTTCATCCTCGTCGGCAGCGTTTGCGTCGGTTTCCTTTTTGTCCGCCGACGAAGCACCTGACGGCCTCCGCTCTGTCTCCTGTTCTTCTCCTTGGATGTCCTGCTTAATCCGATCGAATTGCTGAGCAGCTGCTCCCTCGTCAGAAGTCTCGGATGTATCGTCTCCGACTGTCGACTGTGATTCCTCTCCGGAGTGGGTATTGCTCGGTCCCAGCCGCTTCGGAAACAGAGAGTTGATCAGTTCTTCCGTCGACTTCTCTTCCGTGTCGGCCTCCTCCTCAGAATCCGCGACCGCGGTTCCCTCAGGATCAAAAACCGACTGTCCTCCCGAACGAAGATCCGTCAGAATCTGGAGCTCATTTTCCAGTGCTCCTTGAAGCCGCGCAATCACACGCATCAGCTTTTCTTTCTCTTCGTCGACGGACGTCTGCTCTCGGGCAGTTGCTTTCCGCTTCTCTTCAATGCTCTGCTTTTCCTCTTTCAGCCTCTGTTCTCGTTCATCCAGATCGGCCGCTCGCTCCTGAATCTTCTCGTATACATGCCTTACATTTTGGAGCTTCTGTTCGGCCTGTTCAAGACGTGCCTCCAGCTGCTCACGTTCGTCGATGAGCTGCTCGACCTGCGACGCCACGGCTTCCAAGAACGCCTCCACCTCGCTGGCCTCCAGGCCACGTAGGCCACGCGAAAATGAGCGTGATCGTATTTCCGAGGGCGTTATAGTCATGGCGCTGAAATGTTTAGTGACGAGATCGCAGAGAAAGCAACTGAAGCCCGCGGCACTCTTCCGATCGTGTTGTCAAGCGATCGGGATGAGCCAACGAACGACCGTCCTGCTCAACCTTGGTTAAGCGCACAGGGCAAATGGAAATGATGGGACTGCCCTACCCTAAATCCTCCCAAAAGGGGTGCTGTTTCAAGATGTGATCATTGACAGACGTATTGTCCGCCCTTCCTCAGGGGCAATGCCCTCCCTCTTTCCTCCTTCTCTTACGCCCCCTGTCTCGTCCCAACCCGCAATCGGGCGCTCACCAACTTGGGGGAAAACCAGGGAGACTCCTCTCCGGACCTTCCTCATCTTCCATCCGGCAACGTGCGTTCGCTGAGGACGACGGATCCTGACGAGATGCGCCGCCGCTCGGGCGGTCGGATATTTCCGCTGACGATGTGCCGCTGCTGCTCAAAAACGAAAAAGGCTTTTTATCCTGTCTCTGCCAAGGGATACAGGAAACGACTCAACGCTGACGCGAAGCGGCCGCAACGGGCATTTCGTTGTTTATTGAGCAATTTCAGTTGCGTCGAATAGCAGCACTCGCTCTACCTGTTACGAGAGGACAGGCCTTCTCCTGCTCCCCCTGTAGGCGGCCCCCGAAGGACAGCAACACGTACCCGACGATTCTTCCGTCGCCCTTCGGCGGTCTCATTCGTAGCCACTGGATGCTGCGCCCCAAAACCCACGACTTCAAAGCGCTCCGGACTCATGTCGTGCGTCCACCGGAAATGGCGCGCAACCCGCGCCGCCCGGGCCGCGGAAAGCTCCCAGTTGCTCGGATACTTGTCTTCCAGTCGCTCTCCTATTGGGCGTGAATCGGTGTATCCTTCGATGCGGACGGTTCGTTCAGGAAACTCCTGCTGGATTCGCTGGGCAACGAGCTTGAGCTCCTCCACGCCCCTTTGCGTGAGGTCAGCGCTCCCACTCTTGAAGTACACATCGGCCGAGAGCACCGTGACCGTCTCCCCCCGTTGGGGAGAAGCGGCTTCTTCCCGGGCCTGCTCCAGTCGTTGCCGGAGCTGCTTGTTCTCTTTTCGGAGTTTCTCGACGGATGCACTCGATCCGCAGGCCGCGAGACCGAAGAGCACCGTTCCAAAACCGACAAGGTGAAGAAGCCAACGAAGTTCAACCGAAGGCATCCGTGCGGGGGAGTAAAGCAAAGGAAAGAGGACGCTTACTGAAAAAGGACAGCCATACCAATATGAGAAACGAGGCCTGCCGAGGTCAAGTTGAGACGAGCTCTACACCCTGGAATTGTACTGAATTCGCGGTTGTGACTTTCTCCGCTCTGCTGGTCAGATTTATGAGTCCAAACGTCGTCCTCGGTTCTCACTCTTCCCCTATTCATGACGTCCCGAAGCCTGCAGAACGCCTTTTTCCTCTCTCTTCTTCTACTCACCACCGTCGCGTTTTTTGGGCTCATCCAGGCCTTCCTTCAGCCAATCTTTTGGGCCGCGGTGCTTGCCACGATTTTCCACCCCTTGTACGAGTGGTGCAAGCACGCACTGGGCGGCCGCTCTACTCTTGCCTCTGTGACCACTCTTGTTATTATCCTCCTCGTCGTTATCGCCCCACTGGTGCTTACGGGAAGTGCCGTGGCAACGGAGGCCTCCATTCTATACGATCGGATCGCCACGGGCGAGCTTGACCCACAGGCCGTCGTTGCGTGGGTCGAACGACACGTGCCCGTAGCCACTGATCTTCTCGCTCAGGTCGGCCTCAGTCCCAGTGAGCTACGGGGAGAGCTTTCCACTGCAGCCATCAACACAAGCCGCTACCTCGCTACCGAAGCAGTAGACCTTGGCCAGAATGCGATCCGCATCGGCGGCCTAACATTTTTAATGTTGTACCTTCTCTTCTTCTTCCTTCGCGACGGAACGGCTCTCCTGGAGACCATTGTCGGGGCGGCCCCCATCGGGGATGCACGCGAGCGGCGCCTGCTCAATAAATTTGCCGAAGTGACGCGGGCAACCCTCAAAGGAACGCTGGTGATTGGGCTGGTACAGGGAGGACTCGGCGGCCTTCTGTTCTGGCTGCTGGGCATCAGTGGCGCCGTGCTCTGGGGAGTGGTGATGGGCCTCCTGTCCCTCCTGCCGGCAGTGGGGGCGGCGGCCGTCTGGGTGCCCGCCGCCGGAATTCTGCTGTTTACGGGCGAATTCCTGAAGGGCCTCATCCTCTTGGCCTGCGGTTCCGTCCTCATTGGACTGGCCGACAATGTCCTCCGCCCCCTCCTCGTGGGACGCGATACGCAAATGCCCGACTATCTCATTCTCGTGTCTACGCTCGGGGGCCTGACCCTCTTTGGGCTATCGGGAGTCGTCATCGGCCCCGTGATCGCCGCCCTCTTCCTGGCCGTCTGGGGGATGTTCGTGGAGGAGTACGCGGGAGCGGCGAGTGATGGGGACCTCCTTTCGGATGCCTCGTCCCCAACCGCCCAATCTGCGTCCGAGTAACGCCCCCTCACGCTACTGATGACATCCGAACCTCACGCGCCCCCTTCCGTAGGGGCACCGTAGGTGATACGCCACCCCTTCTGCTGTTGCCAGTGTCCAATGCGAGATCCCCTTAGCGCTCAGGACCTCTTTCACAAACACCTGATCCCGCTGGCGTGTGCGTGCTTTTTCATCTGGCTCTTTGTGGTAAGCGTGCCGGTGATCTACTTCATGCAGCTTTCCCCGGACACGGAGCTGCTTCTCTTTACCCTCCTCTTTGCAGGATGCCATCTCGCCAATTGGCCGATGCTTCGGCTCCGCTCGCAGCTCTGGTTTGAAGGCCGTCTTACGCCCAGCGCGGCAATGGTGACCACGGCCCTTTTGGCCGGCTCCTTCGGCATTCCGTTCATTCTGCTGGTAGATATGATCGGGTAACGCCCCTCCTCGCTGATCTTCTCTCGCTTCCCCACTCTTCGTCCCTGATGTCTGAGCCTACCCCGGGCGACCTCCTCAACAATTTGGTAGACACGCACTGGGAAACGGCAGCGCGGCACGCGTGGCGGCAGTACCAGGAGCGCGGACGTGGCGCCATCGTGTTTCCGACAGCCTCCAGCGAGAATGGCGACCGGCAACCGCTCCGATACCTGACCTTCAACGACGAGGAGGAGGCCGCCGACAGCTCGTTTTCGAAGCTCTATGAGCTGGTTGAGTCGTACGATCCGGAGCAGCAGGTCGTTATTGCCGTCGTGCTTCCCGACGAGCGCACTGTTTTTGACCTGTACGAGCAGACCCCGGCGCCGCCGGAGGCGTGACTCGACCTACGGGGACCACGTCATTTCGGCTTCGGGTCCTCGGCATCGTAGGCCAAAATAAAAAACCCCGCAGGCCGTCGGGCCTACGGGGAAAGAAACACACATGTGGAGATGCCGGGAGTCGAACCCGGGTCCGCATAGCCGCACAGTCCGAACCTCTACCTGCATAGTGGATGCATTCAGTATTCGCGCCAGCCCGTCTGCCCATCCACAAGGCCAGGGCGGCGCAGAGGCTGATTAAGATTCGCCGTTACGTCCTCAGCCGGAGGACGCAGCGACTACACCCTTTTTGTCGATGTCCTACGCTCCCCAAGGGTCAGGAGCGACGTAGGACAGATGGGGGCTGTTACGCCGCCATCGCGTACGAATAATCGTCCGCAGTTGCGAGTTCCTGACAAGATTTACGAGCATACCAGGAAGCTCGGCAGGACAGTCCGCTGTCCGTTTACTACACGTCGAAGCCGTGTCATCCCCATATGTGAAAGAGCAAGCGCAGACGACCTCTTTCCTGCGAGGATACCGCCTGTCGCATGTTCTTTGACCATTGCCCCGGCGAAATGTTTCGGAATCGCTCGGCGCGGGCGTCCCGGCTTTGAACATGATTCACACATGCAACCATCCTTCAGACGGCGTGTAGAGCCTTTGTGCCCTGTGCTCTTTGATCAGATCCCGCCCCTTATGTCCACCCTCCCCTCCGACCTGTCCGATAAGATCTACGAGGCCCAGTTTGCCGAGTCCGACGAGCGGCTGGAGGCGTACGCCGACTTCGTGGCCATCGTGAAGCAGCTCCGGCGCGACTGTCCCTGGGATCGGGAGCAGACGCACGAGTCGGTAAAACATCTGCTGATTGAGGAGGCCTACGAGGTCGTGGACGCTATCGAAGCGGAGGACTGGGACGAGCTCGCGGAGGAGCTGGGCGACGTGTTCCTCCACGTCCTCTTCCACTCCGTCATTGCCGCGGAAAACGGCCGGTTTACGCTGGCGGACGTGATCGAGGCAGAGACGGACAAGCTCGTCCGGCGCCACCCGCACGTGTTCGGCGACGATACCACGGACGACCCGGACGAGGTAGCGGCCTCCTGGGAAGAAATCAAGCAGCAAGAAAAGGACGACGAAGAGGACGAGCGCTCTTCTGTGCTCAACGGCGTTCCTGCCCAACTCCCGGCCCTTCTTCGCGCCTACCGCATGCAACAAAAAGCGGCGGGCGTGGGCTTCGACTTTCCCGACCACGACCAGGCCTGGGCGAAGGTCGAGGAGGAGCTGGAGGAGTTTCGAGCGGCCACCGCGAATGGGGATGCCGACAACCGTGAGGAGGAATTCGGCGACCTGCTTTTCGCCCTCACGAACTACGCCCGGCAGGCCGACATCAATCCCGAAAACGCCATGCGCGCGGCGAACGACAAGTTTACCCGCCGCTTTCAGCACATCGAGGCACGCCTGGACAACGCAGGCTCCTCCATTGAGGAGGCCGACCTGTCCACGGCCGATCGGCTGTGGAATGAGGCGAAGGAGAACGAGTAGGCCCCATTGGGCCGCGTCTCTCTAAAACGCAACGAGGTCGCGGGCGGCCTCGAAGATGCCCTCGTCGCTCGGCAGCACGGCCCGCTCCAGTGAGTGGGCAAACGGAATCGGCGTAAACTCGCCGGCCACACGACGAATGGGAGCATCGAGATACTGAAAGGCCTCGTCTCCAATCTGCGCGGCAATCTCCGCCCCAAATCCGATGAACTCCTGGTCTTCATAGACCACAAGGGCCCGGTTGGTCTTCTTCACGGAGTCCAGGATCGTCTCGGAGTCGAGCGGGACGATGGTGCGAAGGTCGATCACCTCCACGTCCACATCGTCCTTCTCAAGCTCCTTCGCCACATTGAGGGCCTTTTGTACCATCAGGCCGTAGGCAATGATGGTGAGATCGCTTCCCTCGCGGGCGACCCGGGCCTTCCCAAACGGAAGGGTGTAGTTTTCAGGCGGGGTCGGGGTGCGAGCGGAAGCGGCCCGGTAGAGGGCTTTGTGCTCTAGGAAAAGGACCGGATCTTCCATGCGGATGGCGGTGGCGAGTAGCCCTTTCGTGTCAGCAGCCGTGGACGGCATGGCGACCTTGAGTCCGGGCGTGTGCCCAAAAATGGACTCAATGTTCTGCGAGTGGCAGAGCCCCCCGTGGATATACCCACCGCAGGGGACCCGAACGACCATCGGACAGCTCCACCCGTCGTTGGACCGGTACCGGAAGGGGGCCACCTGATTGCGGAGCTGCTGCATGGCCGGCCAGATGTAGTCGGCAAACTGGATTTCCACGACCGGCTTGTACCCACTGGCGGCGTACCCAACGGCTGTGCCGACGATGGAGCCTTCCGCCAGCGGCGAGTTAAAGCAGCGATCCCCTCCAAATTCAGCGGTCAAGTCCTTTGTCGCGGTAAACACACCGCCCTTGTCTCCGGCCACATCTTCCCCGTACACGATAATGGACTCGTCGCGGGCCATCTCCTCCTTCAGCGTCCGATTGATGGCATCAACCATCACGATCGGCTCCGCGTCTTCGTCGACATCGTCCTCTGAGTTGTACGTAATGTCGAGCTCGCCCTCAAAGAAGACATGCTTCGTCGCGGTCTCCGGAGCCGGATCGGCTTGCTTTTTCGCCCACTCGGCCGCCGCATCCACGTCCTCGTGCACCTCCTCCCGCATTGCGTCCACCTCCTCCTCGGTAATCAGGTCTTCGGCAATGAGGGCCGCCTCCATCCGTGAAATGGGATCGATCTGGCGGTCCGCCTCCAATTCGTCCGGTGTGCGGTACTTGGTATGATCGTCCGAAGAGGAGTGCGGCAGGAGGCGCACCACATCGGCCACGAGGCAGACCGGCCCTTTGCCGGCCCGGATGTGCTCAATGGCGGCCTTGGCGGCAGAGGCACTGGCAAAGAAGTTCGTACCATCCACCCGCATCCGGCTTAGCCCCTCGTACCCCGCGGCGAGCTTGTAGGGCGTCCCCCCTGCGGTCTGCTCGTCGATCGGGACGCTGATCGCGTACTTGTTGTCCTGCACCAGAAAGAGCGCAGGGGCCTGCTCTCGGGCCGCCCAGTTGAGGGCCTCGTGGAAATCCCCCTGCGAGGTGGCTCCATCCCCACAGGACACATAGACGTAGTTGTCGTCGCCACGCTGCTGAATGGAGAGGGCAAACCCAAGCCCAGGATTAAACTGCGCCCCAACGGAGGAGGCCGTCGTCATGACGTTCAAGTGGGGCAGGCCGAAGTGCTCCGGCATCTGGCGCCCGCCGGAGTTAGGATCGTCCGCTTTTGCCATGTGCGCCAGGAAGGCCTCCCGCGTCGTCATGCCCAGCGAGAGCGCCATGCAAAGATCCCGATAGTAGAAACAAAACCAGTCGTGGCCGGGTCCCTGCCCAGGAATCGAATACCGGCTAATTGCGGACTGGACCGCTTCGTGGCCCGCACACCCGATGTGGAAATGCCCCTTCCCCTGCTTCAGCAGTGTCAGCATCTTCTCATCGAGCCGCCGCGAGAGCATCATCGTGCGGAGGCGTTGCCGCAGGTCCTCCGGGTCGAAGTCAACGGGCGTGAGTTGGTCAATCTCGATCGATCCGTCCGATTTGATCGAGGGAATTTCCGGGATGGCCGCGTGGCCGTCTCCGTACATCAACTCCTCCACCGGCAGAGAATCATCAGAAGCATCCACCACTGCCTCAGGGTCCGGAGGAGCGGCACTGGTGTCAGCCGGCTCCGCGTCGGAGGCAGCGCCGTCCGTCCCGTTGGACTCCGGAGAATTGGAAAGTTCGGAATCGGGGGAATCGATCGTATTCGCCATGACGAAGTCAGTCGTTACTCGAAACCATCCGAAAATCCTGGCAGGACAGGCCTGCGACAGGCTACTCAGCAGCGAGGGGAGCAGAATTTCTGGCCCCGACCAGAAATGAAGCGCTTCCAACGTCGGGAGCGTCGCTTGCCGTCCTGGGACCCAACTGGTTCTCCCTCGTTCCAACATAGCAAATCGACCGACCAAGCAAAAGATTCGGTCGATCAAGATTTTGCGGGACGACGTCCATCTTCTCTACGCTGCCATTCCTTTTATTTGCTCCCTTCACGAGAGGTTTAACGCATTCCGAAGGTCCGGGTTGCCTTCTCGCCAGATGGACGATAGTTTCGCAGAGCGTCTCGGGGAATCAGAGCGAGACGACCATTCCTCAGTGCCTCCTCGTGACTCAGACACTCACCAGATGCTGATTGCCCTGCTCTCGATCGTCGGCGGCCTTCTTCTTCTCACGGCCGGCGCTGAGGGGATGGTGCGCGGAACGTCCTCTCTGGCCCGTCGGCTCGGCATCTCGCCCCTCATCATCGGCCTGACGATCGTCGCGTACGGGACGAGTGCCCCGGAGCTGGTCGTCAGCGTGCAGGCGGCAATGAGCGGGGCTCCAGATATTGCCCTGGGCAACGTCGTCGGCTCCAACATCAGCAATATCGGCCTTATTCTCGGCGGCACGGCTCTACTGGCCCCAATCCGGGCGCAGGCCCAGATTCTGCGGCTCGACGTGCCCATCATGATCGGCGTGAGCGCACTGCTGGGCGGCCTCCTTTGGGATCAAGTTATCGGGCGCCTGAATGGGCTCGTGCTCTTGAGTGGGGCCGTGGGCTACACCCTCATCTGTATCTGGGGAAGCTGGGACGAGTCGCAGCCCGTCGTCCTGAACGAGTTTGAGGCCGGGGTGCCGAATCACAGCTCTCTGGGACGGGCCCTGCTGTTTAGTGCCGGGGGACTTGCCCTCCTCGTGCTCGGGGCTCGCCTCCTGGTGGACGGCGCAGTTACGGGGGCTGAAGCCTTGGGCCTTTCCACCACCCTCATTGGACTCACCGTCGTGGCCGTCGGCACGAGCCTTCCTGAACTGGCAACCTCCCTCATGGCAGCCCTCCGCGGACAGAGCGATCTTGCCCTCGGGAATGTGGTGGGGTCCAATATTTTCAACGTACTGGGCATTCTCGGCATTACCGCAAGCATCCAGCCGATGAGTGCCACCGGCCTCTCCTGGACGGACGCCGGCGTGATGCTCGCGTTCGCCCTCGCGACGCTTCCCCTCCTGTGGACGGACTACACCTTTTCCCGCTGGGAAGGAGGATTGCTGATCGGGGGATACGTTGCTTACCTCACCACCCGCGTGCTTCTCGTCGCCTGACTGGACTCGCCCAAAAGCAACGACATCGGAGCGAACGATTCTCGCATGGAGGACGTTGGGACCTGCAGTTTTTCGTCCCTCCGGACGGGACAATACAGCTCCTTTCCCTTCGAGGGGGGACTTCTTTTGCCCCCCATCACAGGGGCAGTCTCACACGTACATACGGTTTCTCTGGACCTTCTTTCGGTGTATGCTCAACTTGTCTTCTCTCTCCGCCCCAAAAGGGGGGCATATTCTTGCCCTCGTTCTGATCACTGTGCTCCTGGGAGCGTGTGGACAACGTGATGCGCCCGAATCCACAGCGCCCTCTCCTCCCGATACAACGGTCGCCGATACCATGACGGTGGACCGGGTTCTCCGAACCGACGACCGCTTTTCGACTCTTACAGCCAGCCTCGACTCGACGGGGCTCGATTCAATTCTCGCGGGCAACGGACCGTATACCCTCTTTGCCCCTCCTAATGCTGCGTTCGATGCCCTGCCCAACGGCACGCTTCCGGTGTTGCTTTCCGATCGCACTGACCGGCTACGCACCATTCTCGCCCACCACGTAGTGGAGCAGCGGGTCCCCTTATCCTCCCTCTCCGACACAACCACACTGGTCACGCTCGCCGACGACTCGCTGCGCATTCAGCCCTCCGACTCGACGTTTACGATCGAGAATGCTCGCGTACTCGACGCCGATATCACAGTGGCCAACGGCCTCATCCACGTGATCGATGCTGTCCTTCGCCCCCCGGAAGCAACGGAATAGTCGCCCACTCGCCGTTTGGACAAGGGTCCACTGGGCGTAACGATCCGCAAATATGTAACGATAGACTGGGACCACCGAGCGAGACTGGGATTTTCAGAAGACGATGTCTTTCAATCGTCCTCTCACGCAACCGTCTCCTGTCCATGTCTTCCTCCTCTCCCGTCTACGTCCTGCTTGGCGCCACGGGCGGCATTGGCTCTGAGGTCGCCCGCCAGTTGGCCGACGACGGGGCCCAGCTCGTCCTCGGCGCCCGCACCGCCTCCGATGTGAACGCCCTCGCCGAGGAAACGGGCGGAGACGCCGTTCCGCTCGACGCTACCTCCTTCGACGAGGTGCAGTCCATCGTCGACTACGCCCTCGATACGTACGGTCGTTTCGACGGCATCGCAAATTTCGTAGGCTCCATTCTGCTGAAACCCGCCCACCTCACCAGTCTGGACGAATACCGCGAGCAGATTCAACTCAACCTGGACACGGCCTTCCACACAGTAAAGGCCGCCGGACGTCCGCTCATGAAGAAGGGGGGCTCCATTGTGCTCATGACGTCCGCCGTGGCCCGTACCGGTCTCAAAAACCACGAAGCCATTGCGGCCGCAAAGGGCGGAGTGACCGGTCTCATGCGGGCGGCCGCCGCCACCTACGCCAATCGTGGAGTACGCGTCAATTGTGTAGCGCCGGGCCTCGTTGAAAGCCGGATGTCCGAACAGATTCTACGTTCGGAAGCCGGTCGGAAACAGTCCGAGCAGATGCACCCCTTGGGCCGTGTGGGCCAACCTGAGGATGTGGCCCCGGCGGTGACCTGGCTGCTCAATCCCGAAACCGACTGGGTGACAGGACAAGTCATCGGTGTGGACGGCGGGCTCGGAACCGTGCGGACGGGATGACCCCACTTGCCAATTGCTCTGAAGCGATCGGAACGAAGGTCGAAACGCACTTTCCGACGGTCGGTCCGTCCTGTCCCAAACCCGCTGTGGATCATGCGACGCCTTCTGCTCATCCTCCGCGACCAGCTCAATCGACACGCGTCCCTCCTGACGGACGCCGATCCCAGCCGGGATGCCGTGATCATGACGGAAGCGGACACCCACCGCGGACCATTTCCGGAGCACAAACAGCGCCTTGCCCTCAGCTGGGCCGCCATGCGTCACTTCCGCGATACTCTTCGGGAGGAGGGGTGGACCGTTCATTACGACCCCGCAGGCGCCCCCAGTCAAAACAAAAATGCCGCAGAGTTTCTGCGCCTGCACATCGCTGAGCACCAACCCGAGCGGGTCTGTGTGACCGAGCCCGGACGGCATGCCCTTCTCCGAGAGATCGAAGCGACCTGTGACGCGTCCAACGTGCCACTAGACGTATATGCCGACCGGCACTTCTTCGTCTCGCACGACGATTTTAAATCCTGGGCGGATGGCCGGAAAGAGCTGACGCTCGAATACTTCTACCGCGAGAAGCGCCGGACACACGACATTCTCGTGACGGATGACGGCGCTCCGGTTGGGGGGGAATGGAATTTTGACGACGAAAACCGCAACTCTTTTGGTCGCGACGGTCCCGGCCTGATTCCGGATGCCCCCTCGTTCGATAGGGACGAGACGACAGAGGCGGTCCTGGAGCTCGTCCGAACAGAATACGCCGATGCTCCTGGCTCTCTCGACCATTTCCGGTGGCCGGTCACACCCGCTCAGGCCGAGGCGGCCCTAGACGACTTTATCGAGCACCGCCTGCCTCACTTCGGCACCTACCAGGACGCGATGTGGACCGGGCGCCCCTTCCTCTATCATTCGCGCCTGTCGGCCGCCCTCAACCTAAAACTCCTCGATCCTCGCCTTGCCATCAAACGAGCCGAAACGGCCTTCCAAAGCGGGCACGCACCGATCAACGCCGTCGAGGGCTTCGTGCGACAAGTCTTGGGCTGGCGCGAGTTCGTTCGGGGAGTGTACTGGCGTTACGCCCCCGAGTACGTCGAGAAAAATGCCCTTGACGCCACGCACGATCTCCCGGATTTCTACTGGACGGGGGACACGGACATGCGATGCCTGCAGGACTGTGTAGAACAGGTCCGCGAGCATGGATACACGCATCACATCCCACGCCTCATGGTCCTCGGCCTCTTCGGACTCCTCTACGGCGTGGATCCACGTCAGATGAATGCCTGGCATGAGGCGATGTACGTGGACGCGTGGGAGTGGGTCTCGGTCCCCAACATGATCGGCATGGCGCTCTACGCCGACGGCGGAATCGTGGGGACGAAGCCTTATACGGCCTCCGGCAAGTACATCGACCGCATGAGTAATTACTGCTCGCACTGCCGCTATGAGCCGGGCACGGCCACTGGCGACACGGCCTGTCCCTTCACCTCTCTCTACTGGAATTTCCTACACCAGCACCAGGAGACGTTCTCCGGCAATCCGCGAATGAATTTTCAACTGGCGAACGTCCGACGAAAATCCGAAGACGAACTCGACGCCATCGCGGCCCGGGTAGAAGCGGTACGAACGCATGCCGAGCAGGGAACGCTGTAGTCTCGGCGCCCAACCGGGAACGTCCACGACAGTTTTGTGCCCGGACATTTTCCTACGACCTTCAACCTCTCCTCCTCCCTCCCTTCCTACATTGACGAAGAAACCGGGCACACGTCACTCCTGCTAGCAGAACGGTCTTCCGGCCGGCTCGCGCACAATGCCCACTCTCACCGCCGATCAACTGGGACACCGATACGGATCCCTTCTGCTTTTCCGGCGGCTGTCGTTCACGCTGGAGAACCAGGAGAGCCTCGCCGTCACGGGAGCCAACGGGGCCGGAAAGTCGACACTTCTCCGCATCCTGGCCGGCGTGCTCTCTCCGAAAGCCGGCCACGTAACCCTCACCGTCGACGGCGAAGCAACCTCGGACGCCACCCATCCGCTGCGGGTGGGACTGGTGGCCCCCTACCTTGGCCTCTACGACAGCCTCACGGCCCGGGAAAACCTCGCGTTTCTGGCGAAGGCCCGCCGTCTCTCCAATGCCGACGCCCGTATGGAGGCGGCGCTGGACGAGGTGGGCCTCTCAGATCGGGCCGATGACCCGGTTGCCGCATTCTCGTCGGGCATGCAACAACGTGTAAAGTACGCCGCGGCCCTGCTGGCCTCCCCTCCCCTCCTTCTACTGGACGAGCCGTCCGCCAATCTCGATGCTGCGGGGCGGGACATGGTCGAACGCGTGATTGCCCGGCAACGGGACCGGGACGGCATGGTGGTGGTGGCCACGAACCGTCCCGACGAAGCCAGTCGACACGACCGCGCGCTCCGCATCGAAGAGCATCGCTGAAAACACGCGCCTCAGTCCTCCTTCATCGCCCGTTTCACGGCTCGCTGAAGGCGTGGGTGGTGAAGATGCACCGGCTCTGTTTCCTCTTCCTCCTCGTCCCGTCCGACTCGAAGATTGAGCATCTCCACGATGAGCGAAAAGGCCATGGCTGAGTAGATGTATCCCTTCGGAATATGCTGATCAAGGCCCTCGGCCACCAGCGTGACGCCGATTAACAGCAGAAAGCTCAGCGCCAGCATTTTGAGCGTCGGGTGTGCCTCGATAAAGTCGGCAATGCCCCCCGCCGAGATCATCATAATACCGATGGCGATCGTGACGGCGATAATCATCACCTCCACGTCCTCAGCCATGCCAACGGCCGTGATGACGGAATCGAGCGAGAAGACCACATCCAGCAGAAAAATCTGTGTGATCACCCCAGCAAAGGTAACTGACGCCGCCGTCCCGGCGTCCCCATCTTCCCCTTCCAACTTGTCGTGGATTTCCGTCGTGGCCTTTCCGATGAGAAAAAGTCCTCCAACCAGCAGGATGAGATCGCGCCCACTCACCGCATGGGTAAGCACACTGAACAGCGGGGCCGTGAGCGTCATGATCCAATTGATGGACAGCAGCAGGAGAATCCGCCCACCGAGAGCCATCCCAAGCCCTACCCGCCGTGCCAGGGGCTGCTGGTCCGCCGGCAGCTTGTTCGACAGAATGGAGATGAAGACGATATTGTCGATGCCCAGCACGATCTCCAGCAGCGTAAGGGCACCAAGAGCAATCCAGGCTTCCGGGCTCGCAATCCAGTCCATAGCGAAGGAGGGGTCGATCTGAAGAGAAAACGCGCCGCCCTCGACGTTCCCTAGTGTCCCCTACCGGCAATGAACTGAGCATCCAAGGGCATGCCGCAGTCCCCAGGGGACAGAGATCGGGGAGGGCTCTCGCCGTTCGCCGAGCCGCATCGGCACAGGGGACGATTCGGAGTGTCGACGCTGAATCTACAAAACGACATCTACGAATGGAAGAGCCTGCAATCACGGCTTGGAAAGGAGCAAAACGACGCCCCCTCCTCCTTCCACTAACCACCGGATTAAGCTGGACGCACGAGTGAGCGAAGACGAGGCCTCCGCTCTCGACCGAAAAGACGTTGGCCGAAGAGACGACTCGTTCGTAGAGTTGCACTGTTTCCCTGCACTGACCCTCAGTCGCCTTGTTCTCCCCCCAACGCACGCTACTGGAGTGGCTCCGCGAGAAACGCCGTCAGGTTGTCAATGCGCTCCTGACTGAGGAGCGGCTCCAGGCTTTGGATGATGAGGCTCACGCACGTTGCCCGATAGATGAGATCCTCCTCAGCCGACCCATCACGCGCCGTCTGGTGCTGGATCTGGGTGTTCAGCATCGTCCAGTGGCACTTCATCTCAATGTACTGCGTCGCCAGTCCGCGCTGCAGTTCCTCCTCCGCATCAATGTCGAGCAGCGTCCGAAGAATTCGGTTCCGAAGGCCCGAAACGTATGCCTGAACCGCCTTGCGCTGTGACGGGGCCGCTTCCGCCCACTCGTCGAGCACCTGTTCCCACTGGGTGTCGAGCGACCCGCGAAGGGCGTCCTCAATGCGATCGTGAAGGGCCTGAACAGATTCGTCTGTATCCACCGTGCTAGTCTGCTCCTCCGTGCGAAGCGTGTCCGTATCCATTGAATGCGAACCGTATTCCAAAAAGGCGTCTGACCTAAAATTGGTCGTACATCACGCTATGGTATCGCCCCCCTTATCGATGGATTCACGGTTCATTCTGCTCAGGTCCATCATACCGATTTGGTTACATCTGCGAACCGGATGTTCGCTGCTCCCGTAGGATCGTTCCTCTCGGCACAACACGCAGGGGCAGCCCCCCAGAGCCGCTGTGAAAGGAGCTCCCCTCTACTGATCCGCCCTCACACGGGGCTCATTTCCATAGAAAACCGGGCCTACTTTGCCGCGTGCCTTCTGCAATCCGAAGGATCGACTTCCGCCGGTCCGCGGTATACGGAGTGGAACGCATATTGCGCAATGCAGTGAAGAGAAAGGGTTCCACTCTGCCCCGAGTATGCCGATCCGTAAAGACGAACCGGACGAGTATTCCGGAAACTTGGAGGATCGTGTCCCACTGCCAACAGGGCCCCACCGGATATTCTCTCGGACCGGGTGGAGGCCTCCCCCCTTCGACGTTTCCTCCTTCAATCGATTTGACGGACGCCTGATGGCTGACGCAAGCGATTCGGACTCTTCCTCCGCCCCGTCGTCCCCCAACCGTGATCGCGACTGGTACGTTCAGCAGTGGAAGGCCCTCTGCGACGAACTCGGCACCTCGGACCCGAACGAGGTCTTGGCACGCGTCCAGACGCTGAAGCGCCAGATGGAGCGCCTCGATGAGGGCAACCGCCAGGACGAGGGCCTCGTAACCATCAGCGAGGTCGAGAACGTCTTCCAGGAGATGAACGAAAAGATGGAGAACCTCCGGGAGCGAAACTCTGCCCTCGCCGAACGACTGGAGGGGGACGAGGACATTGACAGCGCGTTTCGCGACCTCCACCAAAAGGCAGAACAGCTCCTGAATGCGCTCGACGCCGCCACGATGGACGAGGCACGCGACCGCATCCAGCGGCTCAACCGCCGGCTGGAAACCCTTTACCAGGAGAAAGAACAGCTCGTACAGGCCGGGCACGAGACCGCAGAGGATGCGCTAGACGAGCTTGAACGGCTTCGAAACGAGCGAGATGCCCTCAAACGGGAACGCGACCAGCTGCAGGCTGAGCGCGATCAACTCCAGCAGGAGATAGAAGGCTCGACGTCGAGCCCCTCCCCCGATCCCGATACGTCTGTTCTTGAAGCCGCCGTTGTCATCCGCGACCGGATCGGCGTCTCGACCCCCGACCAGGCCGAATCGCTCCGGCGCATCGCCGAGCAGGTATACGATCGCGTCTGCACCTACGCAGCGGGCTATGATGCGGACACCGAGGACGCGCCGGAAGACGTTGTGGAAATGCTCCACGGCATGACGGCCCAGCTCGATGCCCTGCCGGCCCCTGACGCGTTCCCGCCCGACGCCGCCGACGCCCTGGGCATTACGACCAGCTCAGAGGCCCACACGCTGGCCGACACCGCTCGACGCATAGGACGTCGCCTCGTGGACCACTACGAGGGAGCCGTTGATTTTGAAAACGTCGAGCCAGAGGGCAAAGACGTTCTCACGCTCCTTCACAGCCTTGAAGACCAACTCCGTGCCCTTCCCGCCCCGGACACTTTGTCTGCGGAGAACGACGCTCTTCCTGCGGAAGCCGGCAACATCCTCGGCATCCGAACCGTCGAGGACGCCCGGGAGCTCGACGACCTCATCGCAGAGATGTCCGACCGCCTGGACCACCTTCAAACGGAGCACCAGAAACTCGACCGGGTGGGCCTCTCGGTCGATGGCGTCCTCACGATGGTTGACAGCATGAGCGCGCAGCTGGCCGACCTGTACGAGAACGATGCTTCTCACAATGACACGGCCTCGGACCGCGGACTGGACACGCTGGACGACGCCCTCGCGCACCGTGTCGCGACCCTCACGGATCCATCTCCGGAGGCGGCCGACGACCTTGAGACCGTCGTGCGCACCCTGGTCGATGAGCTCGAAACGCTTTCCAACGAATACGACGTACTGGCAGAGGCCGGATACGATGCGGAAGAAGCAGTTTCCCTCATCGACAACATGCAAACCCAGCTCGACGAATTGTACCAGGAAAAAGGGGCGGCCCAAAACGCCCAGGAGCGCCTCTCGGCCATCGAAGATGTGCTCGGCATTTCCTCCCGTGCCGAAGCCGAGGAACTTTCCCAATTGGCCCACCAAATGGAAGAACAGCTCACAACCCTCTACCGGGAGAAGGAAAAGCTGGAGGAATTGGGACTTTCCAGCGTCGACGACGCAGTCGACATGATCGAGAGCATGGAGCAACAACTCGATGAGCTCTACGACGACAAGGAGGCCCTCCGCGAGGTTCAACTCGGCAGCACCGATGAACAAAGCACCTTCCAGCAACTCGAAGCCCTTTACGCCGAGCGGCAAAAACTGCAGCAGGCCCTCGGCGTCTCCTCCGCCGAAGACGTAATTGAGATGGTCGAGAGCCTAAATACCCAACTCGACGACCTCTACACCGGTCGCGACGCAGACGTCTCCCCTGAGGAGCGTCACGAAGCCCGCCTCTGGGCCCCGGACACAGACTCTCTTTCTCCGGACGCATCCTCGTCCCCCGACGATGCGTCGTCCGACGCGTCGCTGGAGCGTGAGGCAGCGGACACCCTCACGATGAACAGCATGGAGCACCAACTCGAAGCCCTATACCGCGAGAAGGAAACCCTCCTTCACCACGGCTTCGACAATGCACAGGAAGCCGTCTCTCAACTGGAGACGCAGCAGAAACAAATCGATGCCCTTCAACGCGAAAACCGAACCTACGAGCGCCGCTTCGACCAGCTTCAGTCCGAACTCGGCACCGGAAGCGTACCGAAGGTCGTAGAGGGCATTCACGCCCTCGAATCGGAGGCCGATACCACCCTTGCCGAACTGCTCCCCTCTCTATCCGGTCCCTCTGAGCCAACCGAGTACGGCGTTGACATCGAAGCAGCATCTCCATTCGTAGACGAGACGACACTGGACCGGCTCGACGAGATGACCTCCGACGAGCTCGATGCGCTCGACGTTGGGATTATTCAACTCCGGGATGACGGAACGGTCGCTTCCCTCAACGAAGCTGCCTTCCGCCTTCCGGGTCTCCACGACGTGGAGGATCCTGCAGATGTAATTGGGGAGAACTTCTTCCTCGATCTTGCTCCCAGCACGAACAACAACTTGTTCTTCGGCCGTTTCCGCAAAGGACAGCGCCAGGGCGAAATGGACGCCCGCTTTCCCTACACCTTCGTAAGTCCCGATAACGGCCCGCAATCATTTTCCGTCCACCTGTACCGAGCGCCTGAGGGCGACACGACGTGGCTGTTGTTCCGTCCTGCTTAGTGTCCTCCCCTATCATTTTACGAGGACAAGCAGATCGACATTTAGAGCGCTCAACACGTCCGTTCGTGTCCCTCAAAGCGTCATGCGGACAAGCTCCCTCTTCAACTTCATTCGAAGCAACCTGCCCTAAGGATCATGAGTTGTTGTGCTCCCTGAAGAGTCACACTCGACAGAGCACTCGGTCTCCTCCATTTCGACTCTTCTGCTCCAGCCGCCCGACCTCCATGGCCTCCGACAACCTCTACTCCTTTCTCCAAGGCAGCGAGCTCACCCCTCGCCCAAAGTCCGACGTCCCAATTCCCGACACGGAGGAACCTACAACGTCCCTTCACTTCGACGCCGAAGGGGTTGGCGAACAACTCCGTCATGCCAGCGAAAAGGAGCTTAACGACGCACCGTTTGGAATCATTCGGCTGGACGACAACGGAATTGTCGAATTCTACAACCATTGCGAATCGGAGCTCAGTGGGGTCCCGCCCTCGGAAGCCGTTGGGCAAAACTTCTTCACCGAACTGGCCCCCTGTAGCAACAACCATCTCTTCCTCGGACGCTTCAAAGACGGCATACAGGCTGGGGAGCTCAACGAGCGATTCACGTACACCTTCACCTACAAGATGCGTCCGACGCTCGTTGACGTCCGCCTGTATCGAGACGAGGCAGGTCAGAACTGGGTGCTGATCCACAAGCGGTAGCCCATCCGTCTCGCCTGCGCGACGGTGAGCCGGCTCATCCGTCCCGGCACACGTCCGAAAAGAATACAAACCCCCCATGGACCCCGGCGGCTCGTCTTGGCCGCCGGGGCCTTTCACTATACTCCCCCCTACCACGTCTCCGGGCACTCAAGGACCGCTATGTTGACTCCTCATCCACTTTGAGACGGTATCCAACGCCTCGAACCGTTTCGAGGCGCATGTCATCAGTTTCATCCATCGCGCCCTCGATCTTCTTCCGCAGGCCGGACACCGTCACGTCGATCGAGTTATCCGAAACGTAGTCCGAACCCCAGACTCGTTCCGCAATCGTTGATCGGGAGACAACGTTCGGCTCTTGGTCGGCCAGGAGGCGCAAGAGATCAAACTCCTTCTTGCGAAGGTCGAGCTCATGCCCATTAACGTGCGCTTCTTGCCGTGCCGAGTTAACGGTTAAGGGCCCGGCAGTAATCTCATCGAGCGCCGTCCATTCCGCCGGACGCCGCAGAAGAGCGCGGACGCGAGCCTTTACCTCCTTCATGTCGAACGGTTTGGACAGGTAATCGTCCGCTCCGCTCTCCAATCCCTTGACCCGGTCATCCACACTGTCCCGAACGGTGAGCATCAAAATCGGGGTTGTGTATCCCTCCTCACGGAGCTCTTCGATGAGCTCCGGTCCGTTCATCTCCGGGAGCAGCCAGTCCACAATCATTGCATCGTAGCGATGAGACTCCGCCTTCAGCAATGCCTCCTCGGCACTGGGAACGTGGTGTACCCGGTAGGGCTCATTTTTCGTCAGCCCCTTTTCCAGGGTGGACGCTAGTTTTTCATCGTCCTCGACTAGTAAAATCAACTTCATCTCCTCAAAAACATTCTTTAGAAGGAACAGCGAAACGCCTTCGTGGGGATCCCGCCGTTCGGCGTCTCCTCACTCCATCGAGGAGACGCGAACCTCTGCGGGCGCAACAAGCACGGGGAGAACGTTGCGTCCATCCACGAATACATGGGTGGAGTCCCTTCATCACGAAGGCCATTTTGTAGTGGACTCGTGCTCGCCGGCTACAAGCCGTCGCACGAATCGATAACTCGTTAAGACTTCTGTGTTTGTTTGGACAAACAACACACCAGGCCCGTTTCCGACAAAAGTAATCTTATGTGAATTGGCCAAACCGTTTCATTTAATGCCCCGTGGGGTCCCGACGGGTCGTCTCGTACTCCCTGAATGACGTGTGAACGCTTCTTTCGTGAGAATCGCCATTCTTTCCGACATTCACTCCAACCTCGAAGCCTTACGGCGCGCCCTCGATGGCATCGAAACAGCTGGGGTCGATGCGATCTACTGTCTGGGAGACGTGGTCGGGTACAATGCCGATCCGGCTGCCTGTCTGGAATTGGTCCGGACCCGATGTGCAGGGGTCGTCTGTGGCAATCATGACGCAGCCGTGGCCCGCGAGGAGGCTGTAGAGGCCCTTCCGTCGGACGGACAAGAAGCTGCCCGCCACAATCGGCGATGCCTCTCAGAAGACCAACTCGCGTACCTCGCCGACCTTCCGGATACGATCTCGGAGGAAAACTGCACATTCGTCCATGCCACCCCGGACGTCCCCCGGGCCTGGAAGCGACTCACGACGTACCCAGCCGCCCAGAGTCAGTTCGAACACTTTGATACTGAGATCTGCTTTATCGGCCACACGCACGTGCCTGCGGTCATGGCTGATCGGCTCGGGGTACTTCAGGTACGACGAGGCCACCGGTACCTCGTAAACGTGGGAAGCGTAGGCCAACCCCGCGACCAAAACCCGAAGCTTAGCTTTGGGCTCTTCGACACGGAGTCCTTCGAATACCACAACGTCCGTATGACGTACGACGTCGACGGCGCGGCGCAAAAGATTCGGGATGCCGACGCGCTCCCCGATCGCCTAGCCGCGCGCCTGTACGATGGTCTCTAGCCCCCTCGGAGATGAGAATTTGCGCGTGAGAACTGATCGGAAAGCGACGGCCCCACTCCTGCTCTCGTGCTCCTCCCCTCGACACTCTCACGCTACCGTCGCTCTTTCCATTCCAGGTAGAGCGCCCGGGCGCACATGAAGGCCGACTTGGCCGTTTCGTTCGTAAACCAATAGTTGACGCCCGCACCCACCGCGGCTCCCGCAAGAGGAATGGTCTGCCCCAGCTTGCGCTCCACAAGGGCTTTCGCAATCTCGCGCGGAACGTGACGGTTCTGGTCGCGAAAGGTCCCGGACACGCGTCCTTTATAGTCGAGATCATTCGCAAATGCCGCGGCCGCCACACTCACCTCCCGCAGCGCTTCATTTCGGGCCTCTCGCCCCCCGGACGCGGCCGCATTGAAGATGGAGAGCACGAGCGGCTGAAACGTGGGCCCCCGCAGCGGAAAGCCGTAGCAGGCCCCAATTTGCTGAATGAGGCGAAGGTTGATGGTGAAAAGCAGGGGGATATCGGCCGCGATGAAAGCCGTCCCAATGAGGCCCGTGCCGCCCCCTTCCAGCGCCGCAAGAATCGTGTTTTGCCGAAAGCGACTGCGTGCCAACGGGTCGAGTTCCGCAATGGGCTGGCTGCGGAGATCGCTCACCGTCTGGGCCGGAAGGCCCCGCTCCTCGGCGGCTGCGAGAATGTCCTCGTCCTCGAACGTCCATTCCGATGCGTCCGACAGGGTCGACAAAAACTGGTGGATGCGATCCACGACGCGATCCATCGTGTCGGGATCCACCGTGCGGTCCACGGCCCAATCGACCGGCCGCATGGCCCAGTCCATGGCCTGGGCGGCGATGGATGCGTCGGCGTGTTGCCAGTCCTCGATTTCGCGGCGAACGGCCTTCTCCTCGTCGGTCAGTCGCATGAGCGGGGGAGATGCGTACGGAAGGGTATGTGGACGCGTAAAACGCAGGGACGACCGGAAAGATGCAGCATCCGGCCCGTGCTCCCTGCGAAAGACGGAGGAGACGGACGAAATGTTACGCGCCTTACGATGTCTCTCCGTTCACGCTTCACAGGCCGCTCCTCTCCCAGCACGGAGCCGTCTCCTTCCACATTTGGAGCTTACGCTGCCCTCCGCCAACAACGGCCCCCCGAGCCGATTGGCCGGTCAGGCCTCCACCAGCGCCCGGTGCCGCAGCGCCAACAGGCTGCCCACTACCAGGTTAATGACGGTGCCTATGGCGGTATACCACGGCCACCCAATCGTCCGCAGATCCAGCTCTTGAACGGAGGCCTCCGACGGACTCAGCACGAACATCCACCCCTCGGATGGGCTGTGCCACACCCCAAAGATAATGAGTACCATCGCCCCGATGGAGACGACGAACGCGACAAGCGCGTCAACCTGCTGGGTCTGCTCATGCCAAAGGCCCAACAGGAAGGCCCCGAGAAGCCCGCCATAGGTAAACGACGCAATCGAGAGGCCGAGCTCCACGACCGGATTGTTGCTGTCCTGGAAGAGACTCGCAAAGCCAATGAAGACAACTCCCCAAAAGAGCGTGAGGGCCCGGGAGACGAAGACTCCGCGTTCTTCCGCCAGCGGCCGTCCCATGATGCGCTCGTAGAGATCATTCACGGACGAGGACGCCAGTGCGTTGAGGGAAGAGGAAAGGGAGCTCATCGCCGCCGCTATGATACCGGCCAGAATGAGACCGGAGAGCCCGACGGGCAGCCCTTCAATGATGTACTTCGGGAACACCTCATCGCTTCGCTGGAGGCCAAGTGCTTCGATCGTGGCCCCATCGTAGTGCGCCCAGAGCAGCAGGCCCACCGCGAGAAACAACGCAAACTGAACCATCACGATCACAGCACTTCCGACGATTGCCTTCTGGCTGTCCCCCTCGTCGCGGCAGGCCAGCAGACGCTGTACGATAAGCTGATCGGTGCCGTGAGACGCCATGGAAAAGACGGCCCCGGCAATGACCGACGTGCCGAGCGTGTAAGGCATCGTGAACCAGCGCCCAACCGAGTGGTCGAAGCCAAGATCAATCAGGTTCGTCTTCCCGGCCTCCACAACCGTCGACCACCATCCCGGAGACACATCGCCCAGCAGAAAGCCAATAGCCGCCAGCGCACCGCCCACGTAGAGCAGCATTTGCACCACGTCCATCCACACAACCGCTTTGATGCCCCCCACGAGTGTGTAGAGCGCCGTCACAACGCCAATCACGAAAATGATCTCAAAGTAGCCGACCTCCATTCCCGCCGTATCGGCAATGACCTTGAGCGGGATGGCCGTAGCGAAGAGCCGAACCCCATCGGCCAGCAGGCGGGTCGCCAGAAATGTGATGGAGGCCGCTGCCTGCATTGTGTCGCCATACCGGTCGCCTAAAAACGCGTAGGCTGTTTCCAACTTGCCGGCATAGTAGCGCGGCAAAAAGTAGAGGGCAACAATCGTTCGTCCTACGAGGTAGCCCAGGGTAATCTGCAAGAACGTGAGCGTACCGCCGTAGGCCACGGCCGGTACCCCAACCACCGTGAGCGTGCTGGTCTCGGTAGCCACCACCGAAAAGCAGACCGCCCACCACGGCAGATCTCGCCCTCCAAGAAAGTAGTCCTCCGTCGACTCTGCGCCCCCCGACCAGATCCCGAACCCCGCCACCCCGATCAGATAGACAACGATGACGACAGTGTCGACCGTGGTGAGCATAGAGGCGAACCGTTCGGCTCTTGAATGGGAAAATTAAAGAAGGAACGTGGTGCTCTTGCCGTAGTCATGCCTACAGGTGCAGGGAAGTACGGAGACACGGCCCCCCTCAAGCAACAATCTCCCCCTCATCAATACACAGGGCGCACACCGATCGTCCTCTGCCTCCAGGGGCCGTACGTCCACACCTCCATTCTACTCAAGCTCGCGCACCCAGATGTTGCGGAAGCGCACCGCATTGTCGTGATCCTGAAGGCGAAGGGGCAGCGCCGGCGCGTGTGCCTCGTAGGGCGGCCGCTCCTTCCACGCCGTCGGGCCGGTCAACTCCACGTTGTCCTGCACGAGAATTCCATTGTGGTAGACCGTGAAGCGAGCGGGGGTGACGACGGTTCCTCCCTCGTCGAAATGCGGTCGATGAAATACAATGTCGTAGGTCTGCCATTCGCCCTGCGGTCGCATGGCATTTACCAGAGGAGGATACTGCCCGTAGATGGCAGCCGCCTGCCCGTCGGCGTACGTCTGGTTCTCATGAGAGTCGAGCACCTGCACCTCGTAGGTGCCCATCAAAAACACGCCGCTGTTGCCCCGGCTCTGGCCCTCCCCCTCCACTGTCGTCGGCACCATCCACTCCACGTGGAGTTGCACGTCGCCGAAGGCCTCCTTGGTACGGATCGGTCCGCTGCCGGGCTTCACCTCCATGTAGCCGTTCTCGACGGTCCAGGACGCTGCCGAGCCGTCCGGATGCTCCCACTTGCTGAGGTCGTCTCCATCAAAGAGCACCGTAGCGTCGGACGGAGCAGACAGCGGATCGGCAGGCGCCGGACCGGGCTCCACGACGGGAGGACGCGTGCGCGTGGAGTCGTGCACGTCCCAATAAACCGGATTCCGAGACTGGGCATTCGCGGGCATAGAAATCACGAGGCCGAGGCCCCCAAGTATGAAAAGGCGAAGTAAGGTTGAAAGCGACATCGCACTGGCGGCTCTGTATGAAGAGAATCATGGAAACACCGACGGCTCCCGGAACGGAACGATCCGTCCCGAAGCTGCCGCGCTCCGGAAGCCGTGCCGACCATCGTGTTCGAAAACTGTCGGGGCGATTGGCCCTCTGGGCGATGGGCGGCGAAGTGAGGCCTCTGCGTCCCAGCCTCAGCGCAAGGTAACGGGAAACCGGTTCGGAGTAAAGAGCCGGTTCGAGCCCCCCAGTACCCGCACAGGAGAGGTCCCCCAGCGAGAGCCCACATTCTCCTGGCTTATGCTGCAGAAGAAAGGCGATACGCCCGTCGAAGCGCCCCAACCACGGGTTCCTTTTCCAGAAATGCCACCGAACACGCCGGGAAATGCTCCCCAAGGATTCGCTGTAGAATGTCAGCGTAGTGGCTGTTCTGAACCATTCCCCCGAGCATCGTGATGCGCGGCTCCAATCCCTCCACTCCGTCCAACACCCAGCCCACCTGTTCGGCGAGATTGGATGCCTGGGTGACGAGAATGTCCGACGCAACCGCATCGTCGTTCGCCGCCGCTTCTACCACCAGTGGCGCAACCGACTGCACCTTGAAATCCTCCTGATACACCCGGTGAATGAGGCATTCTCGGTCGGTCACCCCGCAGTGTTCGCGTAGACGAGAACGAAGATCCGTGGTGTCCCCCCCATCATAATCTTCCGCGACCGCCCGCAAACCGGCCTGTCCGATGGCGTATCCACTTCCCGGATCGCCCAGAATGTGTCCCCATCCCCCCGCTCGCAAGAGGGTTTCCTCCTGGCCCCGCGCCAGTACCACCGACCCGGTTCCCGCAATCAAAATGAGGCCACTTCCAAGATCGTAGGCCGCATCAAGCGCGATAAGGGCGTCGTGAACCACCTCGACGTGAACCGTCGTCTCCGGTCCGGCGAACGCCTGACGCACAGCATCGGCGAGAACCTCCTGCTCGCCGGACCGCCCCGCCCCAGACACGCCTGCACACACCGACAAACGGTCGATCGGAGGAGCGTCTTGAATTGCATCGTGAATGAGTTCGACGAGAATCTCGGCGGCCCGGTCCATGCCAACCCGGTTGGGATTCGCCCCCTCTCCGCGGCACTCAATAGACGACGCGCGTCCGTCGATTTCGCCTCTAAGAAGCGTCTTCGACCCTCCGGAATCGAGCCCAACGACCAGATGTGTTGCAGCCACGTGACCTGTACCATCCACATTCAGAAAAACGACGCAAACGCTCCTTTGTGAGCCGCTCCTTGCTTTCCAATTGTGGGACCGGCCGTACAAGAACAATGAACAACAACGGAACTCCGCGGACCGTCCGCAAGATGAAACCGATTCCATAGCAAATTTGGAAGCGATTCCATCCTCACAACCGATTGATAGAACTTGCTCGGATGACTTCTTTTAAGACAGTTCTTCCCTGAAATGGCGGTGCAGCTTTCCTCTTCGCTCCTGCCCGCTTCCTACGAGACGGCTCGTGTTGAGCCTGTTTTTCCCTCATTGCTCTTGCAGTGCCATGCTGGTAGAAGTTGTCGACAATTACGAATCGCTCAGCGCCCGGGCCGCCGAGGTTGTCATTCAGCAGATCCGAAAAAAGCCAGACAGCACCATCGGGTTCGCAACTGGCGGCACGCCGAAAGGCCTGTACGACCGGCTCATCCAAGCACACCAGGAGCGGGGCCTGGACTTCTCAAAGCTGACGACCTTCAACCTGGACGAATACGTAGGGCTTCCGCCCGAGCACGAACAGAGCTACGCCCACTACATGTGGTCCAACCTCTTCGACCACGTGAACGTGACCGAGAGCCGGGTGCACATTCCTCACGGCATGGCCGACGACATTGACGAGCACTGCCAGTGGTACGAACGACGCATTCAGGAGGCCGGCGGCATTGACCTGCAAATCCTGGGCATCGGGGCCAACGGCCACATTGCGTTCAATGAGCCGGGATCATCGCTCGGCTCGCGCACCCGCATCAAAACGTTGACCTCGAAGACCGTTGAAGACAATGCGCGGTATTTCGAGGATCCCGACATGGTGCCAGAGTACGCCATCACGATGGGCGTCGGGACAATCATGGAGGCCGAGGAGGTTCTGCTGCTAGCAAGCGGAGAGCGGAAGTCTCGTGCCATCAAAAAGACACTGGAAGGCCCCCTTACGGCCATGGTCCCGGCCTCGATGGTGCAGATGCACCGCTTTGCCCATGTCGTGCTCGACGAGGAGGCCGCCTCGCGACTCGACTACCGGCATCACCACGGCATCGCCGAACCCAAAGACGACGCATAGCCGTCGGTCCAGCTCTACCCCCCCCGGCCGCTCCGGAATTGGAGCCGCCGGGCTTTTTATTTGTGCGGCGTCTGAGCGGACGTGCACAACCTTGTTGTGCACGCGGAGGCCTGCACGGTTCCGCCCCCCCCAGCAACGTCCATCGAGCCGCTCTATCCGCGACGACCATGACGAAAAGTGTCTTTAATTTTTTTGGCATTCCCCGTTAATGTTCGTTGACCCTCCAACCCGGAACCCCTTCCACCTTGAATTATGGACCAAACGGCGAATTTTCCACATTTGGGACCGGTCCCAAATTTACCAGTCCCGCACTGGAATCGCTTCCAATGTTTAATGATTCCTTGACCCACCCAGAAAAAACGCGCTATCATGAGGTAGTACTTTCACGGGCGCTCCGATTCGTACGGAATGTCACAGACGCCGTCTCTTCTCGCACTGAGCACGGTCCCCCATATTACCTCGGATCGCGCCCTATCAGATACGCCGGCAGTCAAGCGGGTTCTTAACGTTCGTCGCCCCACACCCGGCACTCGCTATTTTATCATGCATCGCAGAACCGCTATGATACGCCGATACGCGTTCTATTCTCAATCATTACTGGTCGGCCTCTTTGTCGCCGGCCTTCTCCTTTTGGGAGTTTCAACGGCGCACGCCCAGGAGTTCACGGTTGAAGGAACCGTACTGGACGCTGAGACCGGTACCACCCTGCCGGGCGTGAACGTCGTGCAAGTCGGAACTCAGCGGGGAACCTCCACCGGTCCCGACGGCACTTTCGAACTCGACGTTTTGAGCGAGGACGCTACCCTCCGCTTCTCCTTCGTCGGGTATCAAACCCAAACTGTCGACCTCAACGGTCGCTCGGAACTGACGGTGGAGCTGCAGACGCAGGCGCAGGAGCTGGACGGCGTTGTCGTTACCGCGCTGGGAATTGAGCGACAGCAGCGCTCTGTTGGGTATGCCACCAGCCAGATTGAAGCCCAGGACATCGTGGACGCCGCGGAGTCCAATCCGGCCAATCTTCTGCAGGGCAATGTCCCCGGACTCGTCGTAAGTCCAAACGCAGGAGGCCCGAACTCCTCGACAAACATTAAGATTCGCGGGACCTCTGCGATTGGAGCCGATAACGATCCACTCTTCATTGTGGACGGTGTGCCCATCGACAACTCCGTGTTCGGCTCCGCCGGACGATTTGGAGGGCGAGACGGCGGAAGTGCGCTCTCAGTCATCAATCCGGACAACATTCAAAATATTTCGGTTCTGAAAGGCGCCGGTGCCGCAGCACTGTACGGCAGTCGTGCTCGCGACGGCGTGGTGCTCGTAGAAACGAAGTCCGGACGGACGGCCTCTCCGAGCGGATACAACGTCAGCTACACGTCGACGCTTACGGCCCGCAATGTGATCGGTGGCTTTACCGACTACCAGCAGCAGTACGGCCAGGGCCAGCGCGGCAACGCGCCGACGACAGAGGCAGAAGCCGAAGAGGCCGGTCTGTCGAGCTGGGGCGCACGGTACAGCCAGGTCGACCAGGCCATTCAATTTGACGGAGAAACGCGTCCCTACACGAACACCCTGGACCGAACGGGCTTCTACGAGACGGGTCTTTCCCAGAAGCACTCCCTTGCGCTGAGTTCGGGATTCGACAACGCGTCCTTCCGCCTTTCTGGATCGTACCTGAACGATCAGAGCGTTGTCCCGAACACAGGCTACCAGCAGGGCAACATCTCGTTTAGCGGCCAGGCATCGTTCGGCAACCTGGAGGCCGACGCGAAAGCAACCTACGTGTCGGAGCTGTACGAGAATCGGGTCTACCTGAACGACGCGCCACGGAACCCCAACTACCTCACCTTCCTGCTTCCCAGCAACATTCCGCTGAGCGCGCTGAAGCCGGGATACGTCACGAACAGCGCCGGAAACACCGTAGAGAAGCAGGTGACCAGTTCGGTGTTCCAGACAAACCCGTACTGGGCGGCCAATCGGATGAGCGCGGACGACGATAAGGACCGCCTTCTGAGTACCGTGCAGCTCAACTATGAGTTTAGTGACTGGATCAGCCTGCAGGCGCAGACCGGCCTGGACTTCTACACCCTGCAGCGAGAGACTGTGGACGCCTACGGGACGGCGTTTGCCCCAGGCGGAAATCTCACGATCTCTGAGCAGCAGGTCTGGGAGAGCAACACGAAAGTTCTGCTGTCCGGTACGCCGCAGCTGACGGACGACGTGTCCCTACGCCTCGACCTTGGCGGAAACCTGCGCCACCGGGTCTCGGAGGGAATTACCGTGAACGGCGGCGGCATGATTACGCCCTACTTCCGTCACATCTCAAACCTCTCGAGCCGAACGTCGTCCAACGACATCAGCAAGCAGCAGATTCGCTCGTTCTTCGGCTCGGCAGCCTTCGACTACAACGAGTTTGCGTTCCTGACCGTCACGGGCCGCAGCGACTGGTCCTCGACGCTTCCGACGGAAAACATTCCGTTCTTCTATCCCTCCGTGAGCGGAAGCTTCGTCTTCACCGAGCCGTTTGAGCTGCCGGAGTGGTTCAACTACGGTAAGCTCCGGGCTGCCTGGGGCCAGATCGGAGGCGACACGAGCCCGTATCAGCTGAACCCGACGTACTCCTTCCTGGAGTCGCATCAAGGACAGCCGCTCGGGCTGATTTCTCAGAATAGCGTTCCGAACTCGGACCTGAAGCCAACGACGACCACGGAAACGGAGGTTGGTCTTGAGACGCAGTTCTTCGATGATCGCTTCGGCATCGACCTTACCTTCTACCGCCGAAACACGGTCGACCAGATCCTGACGGCGACGGTATCGGGGACTTCGGGATACCGCAGCCGCGTCATCAACAGCGGAGAGATTCAAAACTCCGGTGTTGAACTGCTACTGAGCGGCTATCCGATCGTCGGCGACAACTTCAGCTGGGAAGCCGGCCTGAACTTCGGTGCCAACCGGAACGAGGTGAAGTCGCTGTCGGAAGGCCTAGACATCCGTCTCGATGCCGCCAATCGCGTCGGAACGGCGAATATTGCTCAGATCGTCGGCGAGGCGGCCAACGTGATGTACGGACACACCTACGTCCGTGACGATCAGGGCCGCATCGTCCACGATGAAAACGGCGTGCCTCTTCAGGGCCCGACGGAAGTGCTGGGATCAGGCGCTCCGGACTGGACCGCCGGCTTCTCCAACACGGTCTCCTACGAAGACTTCACGCTCAACTTCCTGGTCGACGCGAAGTGGGGCGGACAGATCTTCTCGGGCACCAACGCCAACGCCTTCGCCAATGGCCTCCACAAGGAAACGCTCGAAGGTCGAGCGGCCTGCGAGGAGGCAGCTGGCTCGGGTCAGTATCCGGACGACTGCTTTAACGGCGGCGGTGTCATCGGAAGTGTGAATGCCGATGGCGAAGTGGTTGTCGACCGTGAGAATGACGTGGGTGCACGGCCGTCCGAGTACTACGGCGCCATTGCCGGCAACATCGCCGAGGAGTTCGTCTACGACGCGAACTTCGTGAAGCTGCGTCAGGTGCGGCTCAGCTACGGCCTCCCGTCGAGCCTCATCGACCAGACCCCCCTCAGCGGCGCCCAGCTCTCCCTGGTGGGTCGAAATCTCTTCTACATCTACGACTCGGTTCCGAACGTGAGTCCGGAATCGAGCTACAACAGCAGCAGTGCCCCGGGCTTCGAGCAGGCCGGCGTGCCGGAAACCCGAAGCATTGGCTTCACGGTGAACGTGCAGTTCTAACACTGCGCTGAGGCCCTCAACGACACTGCACGTACTTAGCACTCAACTACCTACTGTTATGAATTGGACTCGACTCACACGATTACTTCCCTCCCTGGTCGCGATCGGGGCCCTGGCACTCGTCCTGACCGCCTGCGACGGCCTCAGTGACTTTGGGGACATGAACCAGGACCCGACGTCTACAAACAATCTGTCGCCGGGCATTGAATTCTCGACCATACAGCTCGGCACGGCGGGCAGCCGCTACGAGGTCTGGCGTCACAACCTCATTTACACCGCCCAAATTGCCCAGCAGGTGGTGCATCCCGGCGGCGTTGGGGCCGGGAGCCAAAACGGATACGTTAGTTCGTGGTCCGGTGCGTTCTTCGGTGCCAATTACTACGGGGGCGCGAACGGGAATAACATCACGGCCAACGTGAAAAACATCGTGAACCTCGTGAATCGCCTCGAAGGACAGCCGGATCAGGTTAACCGGCTGGCCGCCGCCCGCATCTGGAAGGCGCTGATCTTCCAGCGCCTCACCGATACGTACGGGGACGTGCCGTACTTCGAAGCGGGCCAGGGCGCCATCGACGGCAACTTCTCACCGGCCTACACACCGCAGGAGGAAATTTACGAGGACCTGCATCGCGAGCTGCGAGCGGCCGTCAATCAGTTCGATTCCTCGCGCCCGATGTACGGGTCTTCTGACCTCGTCTTCGGTGGCGACATCGAAAAGTGGAAACAGTTCGCCAACTCGCTGCAGCTGCGACTGGCGATGCGCATCAAGGACGTGGAGCCGGACTCAGCCCGCATCTGGGCAGAAGAGGCTATCAACTCCGGCGTGATGCAGGGCATGGAGGATGAGGTCTACATCAATCACCAGAATGGACCCACCTCCAACTCCGCCGTGGCGTACAATACAAACGCCATCGGCGAGGTCTGCGAGGCCTTCCGGGGATCCTGCCCGTACCTGTCCGAGGAGATGGTCACCTGGATGAAGGACAACAACGACCCGCGCCTGCCGCACGTCGGGGCAGTCTTCGCCGTCGGTGAAGCCTCTGACGCCGAGACCGATCCGGCTGCCCAAAAGGGCATGCCTGCGGGCGTCACCACGACCGAGTTGCCCGATGACCCGGGCACTTACTCTCGGATCAACCCGAATCTCACCGATTTGGACGATCCGTTCTACCTCCTGAGTTATGCAGAGGTCGAGTTCATGCTGGCCGAAGCCCAGGTGGAATGGGGCATCGCGCCCAACTCCGCCGAGGCCCACTATGAGGCCGGCGTTGAGGCGGCCATGAAGAAGCTTGAGCGCTACGGAAGCGCGAGCTTCACCAGCTCGGAAATCAAGAACTACTACAACAACAGCAATCCTTTCCCTTCGGGAGAGGAGGCGCAGCTGGAGGCCATCAACACGCAGTACTGGGCCGCCACCTTCCCCCATGGCCTGGAAGCCTGGGCCAACTGGAAGGTAACGGGCTATCCTGAGCTGACCCCGCCCGACGAGCAGGGCTCTACGCAGGGACAGATCATCCGTCGCCTTGCCTATCCGCAGGAAGAGGGCGACCTCAACAGCGATAACTACAACGAGGCGCTCAATCGACAGGGCATTACCCAGAGCAATCGGCTCACCGCTCGCATGTGGTGGGACGCTCAGTAGAATCATTCTGAGCCCGTAGCCTTTTCCTGCATTCCCCGACCGAAAGAGGCGGGTCGCGCAAGCGGCTCGCCTCTTTTCTTTTCCACTACCGCCCCCTTGCCTCATGCTTTCCTCTTATGTCCGGGGAATTTCTTCCCTCGCGTCCCTCCTACTCATACTCGGAATCTGGCAACCGACCCACGGCCAATCTGCCCCCCCTCCGTCCGCCGATCGTCTCGCGATCGAGTGGGGCGTCGAAAGCAACCTCGTGGACGACGGCGCACGCTTTCGGTCGCGCCTCCGTCTGCGCAATGACGGAGAAACGGCACTGCCCGCCTCCGGCTGGACCCTCTACTTTAATTTCCTCCGCCAAATCGACTCGGAGAGTATTACAGGTAATGTAGAAATTACCCGTATAAATGGGGATTTCTACCGCCTCAGTCCGGGTAAAAACTTTACACCTCTGGGACCTAACGCCGAACGAACCATCACGTTTGAGGCAGGCGGCTCGGCCATCAAGCACATCGACGCTCCCGCCGGCTTCTACATCGTGTACGACGAGGGCCCGTCCACACCGACGCCTCTTGGGGAGGTCTCTGTTGCCCCCCCGTTCACTCGGCCCGAACAGACGACGCGTGGCCCGAACGATGAGGTGCCGGTCCCGACTCCGGCCCGGCGGTACGAGGCCAATCGCGCACTCTCGACGCTTCCCTCAGATTCAGTGGGCCGTATTGTGCCGACGCCGTCCTCGATCACCCGGCACTCCGGCTCGTTCTCCTTCGACGATCCCAGCATTCGATACGAAGAGGGACTTGCGTCCGAGGCGCAGCTCCTGGCGGATGGTCTGGCACGCGTATTCGACGAACGGCCCACGCTTTCGACCACCCTCGAGGATCCGTCAATCGTCCTTCGCCGAGCGGACGTTCGATCGCCCACGACAACCGAGGTTCACGACGAAGCTTATCGGCTCACGGTGGATGCCGAGGAAGGGATTGAGATCGTCGGCTCGCGCGACACTGGCGTCTTTTATGGCATCCAGAGCCTGCAGGCCTGGCTGCCCGTGACGGCCTACGAGCAGCCGTCGTCCGCCGTGTCGGTGCCCGCGGGGCAAATCACGGATGCGCCGCGCTTCGGCTACCGGGGCCTGCACCTCGACGTGTCGCGCAACTTCCAGTCGGCCGAGGCGGTGAAGCGCCTGCTGGACGTGATGGCCTCCTACAAGCTGAACACCTTTCACTTTCACCTGACCGACGATGAAGGCTGGCGCCTGGCCATCGACGGCCTGCCGGAGCTTACGGAGGTCGGCGGTCGGCGCGGCCATACGCTCACGGAGAAAAATCACCTCGTGCCGTCCTACGGCTCCGGCCCCAACCCGCGCCCGACAATGTCGCGCGGCAGTGGCTGGTACACTCAGGGCGAGTACCGCGAGATTCTCCGGTACGCCGATGCCCGTCACATCGAGGTGGTGCCCGAAATCGACATGCCTGGGCACGCCCGTGCAGCCATTCATGGCATGGAGGCACGTACCCGTCGACTGCTGGCTGCCGGCGACACGGCGGCCGCCCGGCGGTACCGCCTCCAGGACCCGGCGGATTCGTCCGAGTACGAATCGGTGCAGGGATGGGACGACAATGTGGTGAACGTGTGTCGCCCCTCCACCTACCGCTTTCTCGCTCATGTCGTGGATGAATTGCGGGCAATGCACGACGCGGCCGACGCGCCGCTCCGCACTGTGCACGTGGGGGGCGACGAAGTGCCCACGGGCGCCTGGACCGAATCGCCCATCTGTGATGAATACATTGCCGAAACGGCCGACGTCGACAGCCCGGAGGATCTCTTCGGGGACTTCTTTCGTCGGTTCCGCGACACGCTTGCTGCCCGCGAGCTCACCATGGGCGGATGGGAGGAAGTCGGCATGACAGAAGCCGGCGGCCACCAGGCTACCACCACGACCCCAAACATGGACCTCGTGGGTAAAGGCGTGCAGCCCTACGTCTGGAGCAACATCTGGGGCGGCGGCACGGAGGATCGGGCCTACCGGCTCGCAAATGCCGGATTCGACGTGGTGATGTCACAGGCCACCAACTTCTACTTCGACATGGCCTACAACAAACACCCCCGCGAGGACGGCTTCTACTGGTCCGGGTTCGTCGACATGGACGATCCGTTCGCCTTTGTGCCGTACGACCTCTACAAGAGTGCGGATCGCACCTCGATGGGACACCCAATCACTCCGGACTCCATGTTCACCGATCACGTGCGTCTCGCCGACTCGGCCCGGGCCAATATTGTGGGCTTGCAGGGCCAGCTCTGGGGAGAAACGCTGCGGAGCACCGACCGCATGGAGTACATGGCTGTGCCGCGCCTGCTGTCGCTCGCCGAGCGGGCCTGGGCTTCACAACCCGACTGGGCCACGCATGAGGACATTGAGCAGCTGCGGGCCCGCCGCGCTGAGGCCTGGAGCGCGTTTGCCAATCGCCTCGGCCAGCGTGAGTTGCCGCGCCTCAGCCTCCGGGATGCGGAGTGGACCTACCGCCTGCCGCCGCCCGGGGCTGTGATTGAGAACGGCATGCTGCACGCCAACGTGGCACTCCCGGGCCTTCCCATCCGATACACGACGGACGGCTCTCGTCCCACGCCCCGCTCGCCCCGCTATACGGAGCCGGTGTCGGTGCCGACCAACGCGACGGTTCGCCTCCGCACCTTCGACGGACAGGGACGTGGGAGCCGGACGATCTCGGTCTCTCCTTCTCCCTAACCCTCCGTGACACGGATAAAATACGGTAGAGAAGGCCCTGTCCGTCTATCGGGGCAGGGCCTTCTCATTTGGGGGTCCGTTTTTCTCACTGAGTGCCGATCCTGTTTCGTTCCCGCTCCTTCTCCCCATGCCCCGCACTCGTCCGTTTGTTTTGTCCCTCGTGCTTCTCCTGTGGGCAGTTGGCGCTGATGCCCAAACGCCCCCGAAGCACGAATTTCGGGGCGCCTGGGTTGCAACCGTTCTGAATTTGGACTGGCCGTCCTCGCAAACGGCGTCGACCGCCGCGAAGAAAGCGGAACTCACCCGTATGCTCGACAGCCTGAAGGCCCTCGGCATAAACGCCGTGCTTTTTCAGGTGCGGGCCGAGTCGGATGCCGTCTACGCCTCCCCGCTGGAGCCATGGTCATACTATCTCACGGGCACCCAGGGTCGTGCCCCCGAACCGTTCTTCGACCCGTTGCAGTTCGCGATCAACGAAGCTCACCGGCGGGGCATGGAGCTGCATGCCTGGTTCAACCCGTTCCGGGCGGCCCGCCCCGGCTCCGAATACGAACGCGCTCCTGGCCACGTGACGAACGAACACCCAGAGTGGCTCCTGCAATTCGACGATGGACTGCAAATTCTCAATCCGGGACGTCCGGAGGTGCGCGACTACGTGACGCGGGTCGTCATGGACGTGGTACGGCGCTATGACGTCGACGGCGTCCACTTCGACGACTACTTCTATCCGTACCCGCCCAACGAGATGGCCGCAGAGCTCCGTCGGTCGAAGGACCAGGAAACGTTCGCGCAATACCCGCGCGGGTTCACGGACATCGAAGACTGGCGACGCGACAACATCAACTCGTTCGTGACTCAGGTGCACGACAGCATTCAGGCAGTCAAACCGACCGCTGCGTTCGGCATCAGCCCCTTCGGCATCTGGAAGGACGGAGCTCCCGCTGGCATTTCCGGGCTCAGTGGGTACCATACCCTCTACGCCAACGCGCGGGCCTGGCTGAGGGATCGATCGGTCGACTATCTTGCGCCGCAGCTGTATTGGGGGTTCGGCGGCGAGCAGGACTACACGTCGCTCGCCCGGTGGTGGGGCTCTCAGGCGGCCGCGGAGAACCGGCACTTGTACCCTGGACTCGCCGCCTATCGGGCCGCGCCCTCGCAGAAGCACGTGCCGCGGCCCTTCAATGTCCGAGCGGCAGCCCGCCCCGGTGCGAAGGCGTACGGACCTACTGTCGTGCCCCAACAGGTTCGTCTCAATCAACGGCGGATCGACATTCAGGGCAGCATTTTATTCCGATCCGGCTTCCTCACCCGACGGTCCTTGCAGGGGCTTCCCGATTCTCTTCGCCGAACGCTGTATGCCCATCCGGCCCTGCCTCCGTCGTTCCCCTGGGAGGAAACGTCGCCTCCGCCGCCCCCAACCCAGGTCTCGTGGAGCTGGGATGGTCCTCGGAACCAGCGTCTCCGTCTACAGTGGACGTCGGCGTCCAGCGACTCGTCCCCGACGAATCGGTTCGCCGTCTACCGACTGCGCTCGAACAGCTCCCCAGCCCCGTCGACCCTCACCGACGACGCATCCCACCTGTTGGCGATTACCGGACGAACCACCGTTACGGATCGTCCGCGTCGGGCCGCCGCGCCGTACCACTATGCCGTGACCGCCGTGGGGCCGAATGCCGGAGAGAGTCCTCCGAGCGCGTCCGTGACCGCGTCCGGACGCGTCCCGCCAGCCGTTGATCGCTTTGCGATGACAGGCGCCGCGCCCAACCCATTCCGGAATCGCACCCGGATTCGAATGGCCCTCCCCACCGTCGCCGATGTCTCCGTCACTGTATACGACGTGCTGGGACGGCAGGTACTTCAGACCCGCGCCACACTCCCGCCCGGTCCCGAGCGCACCGTCGCCCTCGACGGGGCACGCCTCTCCGCCGGTGTGTACCTCTATCGTGTACGCGTGCAGCCCCGCAATGGAAAAAGACGTGTGCGAACCGGAAAGATGGTCCACCTGAAGTAGCCCTCCGCGCATTGCCGTACCCAGGCCTCGCCCCTTTTCATCCCGAACGCCCTTTCGACCTTCTGCTACTGTATCGCCCACCAAGCCAACCTCCATGCCCCACCCTACGCCGTCCGTCCGCTCCGGACTCGCATCCGCAGCCGTACTTCTGCTCTTGACCACCGGACTCCTCGCCGGTTGCGGAGGCACTGCCCCGACCACACACCCCGACGCTCCGGATGATTTTTCCCCTCCGCCCGTGCCCCGCGAGTTCCGGGCGGCCTGGATTGCAACGGTGGCCAACATCGACTGGCCCTCCGAACCGGGTCTTTCAACTCAAAAACAAAAAACGGAGTTGCGGCAGATGCTGGATGAGGCCGCGGCCCTCAACCTCAACGCCGTCATCTTCCAGGTGCGCCCCCATGCCGATGCCCTGTACAATTCCTCACACGAGCCGTGGTCCTTCTACCTGACGGGCCGGCAGGGCAAAGCACCGCAGCCGTACTACGATCCGCTCCAATTTGCGGTCCAAGAAGCGCACAAGCGCGGGCTGGAGCTGCATGCCTGGTTCAATCCCTACCGAGCGGGGCACCCGGCCGATACGTCCGATCTTGCGGCGGGCCACGTGTACAATCAACACCCCTCCTGGGTACGAGAATACGGCAACTATCTGTGGCTGGACCCCGGCGTGCCCGCCGCCCGCAATCACACGCACCGGGTCATCATGGACGTGGTACGACGCTATGACATCGACGGCGTCCATTTCGACGACTATTTCTACCCCTACCCGTCATACGCCGACGGTGCCCCCTTCCCCGACAGCGCAAGCTGGGCACGGGCACAGCGGAACGGATGGACGGGCAGCCGGGGCGACTGGCGCCGACACAACGTAAATCGGCTCGTCGAGCGCGTCTATCATTCCATCAAAGAAGAAAAACCCCACGTCAAGTTCGGCATCAGCCCGTTCGGCATCTGGCGCCCCGACCATCCGCCCGGCACGCAGGGGTTCGACGCTTACGACGTGCTCTACGCCGACGCCCGGAAGTGGCTCCGAAATGGCTGGGTGGACTACATGACCCCTCAACTCTACTACCGCCTCGACCAGTACGGCTACTCGTATCCGGAGATGCTGCGCTGGTGGATCGAACAGAATGAGAAGAACCGCCACCTCTGGCCCGGCCTCTACACGAGCCGAGTACGACAACACGGGGAGCGCAACTGGTCGGACCGGCAAATCCTGGGACAGATCTACACGGCGCGCTCTCATCCCGGCGCTACCGGACAGGTCCACTTCAGCATGAAGTCGCTCCTGCCCCTCCCCGACTCCGTTCAAGTCCCCAATACGCCCGACACCACCGCCCTTGCCCCCGTCCCCGACACGTTGAGAATCGACTCGGTGCGTGTAGCGGGGAAAACCGTCGATTCGGTCTCCGTCGATACGGAAGCAGCCGACAGCGTATCGGTGCCCCGCCTCGACCCACCGCCCGAAGCGTACCGGACGACTCACCGACTGCGCGAGCGCCTGCGTACGGAGGCATATCGCTCCCCCGCACTCGTTCCGGCCTCCCCGTGGCTCGACAATGCGCCGCCCGCCCGGCCCCAGGTATCCATAACAAAGAATTCCCCGCCCCTATCCCTCAGGTTGAATACCCAAGGAACCGAGCCGGTGTGGCAATGGGTGATTCAGTGGCGACGCGCAGACGGATGGAAAACTGCCATCGTCCCCGGGTCTCGAGACACGTTTGTGCTTCCTCCGTCGGATGGCTCTTCTCCTCCGCGTACAATTGTCGTCCGGGCCGTGGACCGCACGGGCAGTATCAGTTCCGCCGTCGCTCCCAATCCTCAAACCGAATAAAACCGAGGAAGCATTACAATAAATCGGTTTTATAATGCCCCTTCTTCGCCCTCTGGGAGAAACGCTGCGGCCTCTTTCACCGTCTATATTATATGTAGGGACGTTCGTTGAGAACCGGAGCGCTCCCAGTTTCTCGCTCCTGCTCGTAGAGACTGTTTTGATTTTTGACCGTTTTGCGCCTGGGAGATTTGTACCACAGCGCTGGCGTCCCACGCGGCACAGAAAGCGGCCCCATGGGGAAAATGAGCGATCCGCAGCCGACCCATTTTGCTAGACACGCCGTCGCCGGAAGTCAAAACAGTCGCTGAGAACCTACTCGTTCTTCTCACAACCCTTCCCCTCCACTATGGCCGACGACGAGAAGAACATGACGATCGACCAGGTTGCCGAACTGGCGTACGTCTCGCGTTCCGTCGTTTCTCGGGTACTGAACGACCACCCCAACGTAAGCGATGAGGCCCGTGAGCGGGTCCTGGAAGTCATTGAGGAACACAACTACCGGCCAAATTCAATGGCGCGGAGTCTGGCCACGGACCGTTCCTACGAACTCAGCATCCTGACGCCGCGCCGGGGGGAGGAGTCGCTCGCCAATGGCTATTGGCCGCTCCTGTATTCTGGAATTTTTGAGCAGTGCCTGGAGCGCGGGTACTTCGTTTCGCTGTCGATGGTCTCCCCACAGATGAAAGATAAAATCCGGGATCGTGCGGGCGACCAGCGGTTTGATGGCTTCATTTTCATCACCCGGGAGGTGACCGAAATTGTAGAGGATACTTTTCAGGACCGGAATCTTCCAATGGTGCTCATCGGTGACGATCCGGCCTGGGAAGACCTTCTCTCCATCGATATCGACAACGTGGAAGGAGGATACAAGGCTGGGGCCCACCTCTGCTCCCTCGGCTACGACGACATTGGGGTTCTCATGGGGAACCCGCACCTCAAAGAGACCGAAGACCGGCGAGAGGGCTTCGCGGCGGCCCTGGATGATTCAGGCCGCACGGTCGCTGAAGAACACATCGCGACGGGCGACTTTTCTCAGGAAAGCGGATACGACGCCATCACTCGCTGGGTCGAGCGCGACACCGTTCCCGACGCCCTGTTTTGCATGAGCGACACGATGGCAATGGGCGCCCTGCTCGCTCTCCACGAGGCGGGGCTCCGCGTGCCCGACGACGTGGCCCTGGTCGGCTTCGATGGCCTGCCCTCGTCCCGGTATACCGTCCCCCCTCTCACCACCGTGCGGCAACCGGTGTACGAAAAGGGACAGGTCGCAGTGGATATCCTCGTGGACAAGATTGAAGATACGGATACATCGACCGACTACGAGGAGCTGGCCCCGGAGTTGGTGGTCCGACAGAGTTGTGGTGCAAATGCAGCGTAATACAGACCCCAACGGCGCTACTGTACCTGAACCAAGTTCCCGGATCGAGTATACGCCGGACGCCCCTCGCTACACGGGGTAGAGGTACCCTCTGCAGTCCACCCCTACTTTGAGGATTGAAGGGGCGTTGCTTCGACCAGCTGGTTTCCGCCCTCGGGAGTGTATTTGGCCATTTCGAAGCCGGACTGAAGACCGTATGCCCCAATCTCACCCTGGGTATTGAGGGCAAGGACCCCCACCTGCACATTCTCCGGATTGCCGTGTAGGTCCCGGACGCGCTCGACGACGCTCCGACACGCCTCCATCGGCGAAGCGCCCTGCCGCATCTTTTCGACGGCGAGATGAGAACCAGCAGTCCGAATGACTGCTTCTCCCCAGCCCGTCGCACAAGCCGCGCCCACGTCGTTGTCCACAAACAACCCAGCCCCGATGAGGGGAGAATCCCCAACTCGACCGTGCATCTTCCACTTCGTACCACTGGTCGTGCAGGCGCCCGATAGGTCTCCGTTGGCATCGAGGGCCAGCATGCCGATGGTATCGTGATTGTCGGACCCGACCTCATTCTCGACGTTCGGCTCCGGCGTCGTCACGTCCGACTGGGACGCTTTCCACTCCTCCCAGTCCTGCTTCGACTGCTCGGTCAGCAGGTCGGTCTTCTCGAACCCCTGCTCCAGTGCAAAATCGCGCGCGCCTTCTCCCACGAGCATGACGTGCGGCGTTTCCTCCATCACCTTACGGGCCACGGAGGTGGGATGCAGAATGTCTTCCAGTGCCGCGACGGACCCACAGCGGCCCCGCTCATCCATCACGCAGGCATCAAGCGTCACAACGCCCGTTCGGTCCGGGTAGCCGCCCCGTCCCACCGTACGCGTTTCCGGATTGGCCTCCGTCACCCGCACGCCCGCTTCCACGGCGTCGAGGGCCGTCCCTTCGTCGGACAATACCTCCCAGGCCGCTGCATTCGCCGGCTGGCCGTGCCGCCAGGTCGACACGACGACGGGCTTCTGACGCTGAGAGGCCGAGGCCCCACCGCCATAGGCAGCAAGCATAGGACTGGCGCCGATGCTGGCAATAGCACTGGTCTTCAGGAAGTCGCGACGATTCGGCATGTAGATCGATACGATTGAATGGACGAATCCGGTCGAGTCGTCTCCCCCTCGGCCTTCGTGCGCACTGGCGACCGCTAACTGCCGCCCCATGTGCACGAAAGAGTGGCTGCCCGTCCTCAGCACTCCATGATTCTCTCCTGTGACTAAGCGCTAACCCCCACATGATCGAGCACCTCGTCGGGGCAGCCCGTCCACTCGGCCACGTACCGGTTGCCCCTGTATTTCAGATCCTCCATCCCCATCTTCGACGAAAAGAACCCTGAGGCCGTGAGGTCGCGGAGGCTGTTGAAGAACGTGACGCCCGGCTGCATGGACGGCTCGGCCACTTCCGGCCACGCGATCGCATCAAGCATCTCCTGCTGCTGTTGCTCCGAGCATTCTACGAACGGACGGTCGAATCGCTCGATACATTCATAGTCGACCCAGGCAAGACCGCCTCGAAAGGCCGTTTGTTGCTCTTTCCGGTCTGCCAGTTTCTCGTCCGTGAGAATAAAGTCGATAAAAGCAGGCACTCCCGCATCGGTCGCACTACCGGAGCGCTCGTCGGCCGGAATGATCCAGTCGACCAACACACGTACCGTGTCGTACTCGTGCTCAGTCAGGAACTGGCGCTCGTAGGCCTCTGGTTGCGGCCGGGTGGGAACCGAGTCGGTCTGCTCACGGGCCTGCTTCACGTCTTCGGAGGAACAGGCGACGCTGAATGTGGGCGCTGCCGCCATAAGGCCCAGCAGCTTAAGGGCGTCTCGACGATTAAGGGAACTCATGGGTTGCTTAGGGAAGGTGAATGCGATCGTGTTGCAAGGCCCCGAGAGCCCCTACCCTCCCGAGCGCCGCGTATTGCGTATTCCGTATGTCGGGACGGTCGTGACGAGACATACGAAATACGAGACACGCACCGGGAAACAGCCCTCAGGGATTCATCGTCTGCGTCTGCCGCCCCTACAAGTTGCCCTTCTCTCGCTGGTCGACGATGTACTCGGCGGTGCGCATCGAGAGGGCCATGATCGTCCAAGTGGGATTCTTGTGGGGCTGGGAGACAAACGGCCCGCCGTCAGCAACGAAGAGGTTGTCGACATCGTGGGCCTGGCAGTACTCATTCAGGACCGACTCGTCGGGATCGGTTCCCATGCGGGTGACTCCGGTCTCGTGGATGATTTCGCCGGGGGTGGTAATGCCGTAGCCGTCCTCCCGGTCGGGCATCGTGCCGAGGGGCTCGCCGCCAGCAGCATCGATGATCTCGCGCCCCTTCTCCTGCATGTGCTTCACCTGCAGGTATTCCTCTTCGCGCCACGAGTGATTGAAGCGAAGCACGGGGATGCCGTACTCGTCGGTCGTGTTGGGATCAATCTCGCAGTAATTATCGCGGTGAGCAATGGACTCCCCCCGTCCGGACATGCCCACCATCGCCCCGTAAAAGCGGCGATAATCTTTCTTGAGTTGCTGTCCGTAGCCGCCGCCTCCCTTTTTCTTCGTCTCCTCGTCTCCTGGAAAGAGCCCATTGAGATTCTGAATGCCGCTGCCGAACCCATACCCCGGCATGCCACGTCCGCCCCACAATTCGAAGTGGTAGCCGCGCGGGAAGTCGAGATTCTGGTCGTAGCCCCACCAGGGCACGTACATGTGCATGCCCCCAACCCCGTCGCAATTATGGGCAGGTTGATTTAGCAATTCAGGGATCACCCCGGCGACGGTCGTGCCGGTGGAGTCCATCAGATACCGGCCCACAGCGTCGCTTGAGTTGGCAAGGCCGTTGGGATGCCGCGGCGAGGTGGAATTGAGAAGGAGCCGGGCCGACTCGCAGGCACTGGCGGCCAGCACCACCACGTCGGACTCCACCTTCTGCTCGCGGCGGCTCTGCGTGTCAACGTAGGAAACGCCTGTAGCCTGCCCCTCCTTGTCCGTCGTGACCTCCCGGACCATTGCATTGGTAATGAGGGTGACATTCCCCGTCTCCAGGGCGGGATTGAGAAGCACCGGCGCGGAGAAGTTCGAATGGGTCGTACACCCCCGGTTGCACTGTGCACAATAGTGACAGGCCGCCCGCCCATTGTGCTGCTCCGTAAGAATGGAAAGCCGAGACGGGATCACCGGAATGTTGATGTCCTCTGCCCCTTGTTTGAGCACCCGTTCATAACAGCGGGGCTCCGGTGGGTCCATAAAGATGCCGTCAGGGGCATTGTAGAAGTTTTCCTCCGACCCGAAGAGACCGATCATACGATCGACGCGGTCGTAGTAGGGCTTCAGGTCCTCGTAGTCGATGGGCCAGTCGTCGCCGTGACCATCGACACTTTTTCCGTTAAAGTCGTCCGGCCCGAAGCGGAGCGAGATGCGCCCCCAGTGATGCGTGCGTCCCCCAAGCATCCGAGCCCGAAACCACTCCCACTCCGTATCCTCCGTCGTGGTATACGGCTCGCCGTCGATGTCCCACCCCCCAAGGCAGGCATCGAACTCCCCAAACGGACGATCCGTCGTCGAGGCTCCCCGACGAGGAGACGAATAGTTCCAGTCGAACATCGCACCATCGTCCTGCACACTCCACTCCGGCCCCGCTTCTAACACCACAACATTGGCCCCTGCCTCCGCCAATACCTTGGCAGCCATGCTTCCCCCGGCACCGGAACCAACAATACAAACATCATACGATTCGGGACTTTCTTGTATGAGGGGCATAGGCCTCTACATCGCGTTCAACAGTTGTGTATTACGTAACCACAGTCTAACGACGGGACCGGTGGGGACGCAACCAGAGCGATCGATTTCAAGGCCATAATAAGGATGGTTGCCCCCTGAAGTTTGGAAGCGGTTCCTAATCGTCACACCTATTGCCCTCCGGACCGCCGCCCTGTATCATCTCTTACAAGAGATCGTCCGACATTGGCACGCACTGCCCACCGACTCCCCGTTCTCCCCTATGGACTACTCGCCTCCAACCTCCGACTCTCGCGAGCAAGGCACCCGCGCCGGCACGCAACATGAGCGGGTAGAGACGCTCATTTTCGACGACCCGTCGGAGATGGCTCACCGTGTGGCCCGTCGCATCGCTACTCTGATCGAAGAGCGACAAGCGGTTGGGAAGAACGCCGTGCTGGGCCTGCCCACCGGCTCTACCCCCATTGGGGTATATCAGGAGCTGATCCGCATGCATGAGGAGGAGAACCTGGACTTCTCGAACGTGGTGACGTTCAACCTCGACGAGTATTACCCCATCGATCCGGAGAGCCTCCAGAGCTACCACCGGTTCATGGACGAGAACCTGTTCAACCACGTCAACATCCCCGAGGAAAACATCCATATTCCCCGGGGCGACATTCCTCCCGACGAAGTGGACCGCCACTGCGTCGAGTACGAGCATGCAATCGAGAAGGCCGGCGGCATTGACCTGATGCTCCTCGGCATCGGACGCTCCGGCCATGTGGGCTTCAATGAGCCCGGGTCGAGCAATGACACGCGAACGCGAAGCGTGATTCTCGACGAGATCACGCGCAAAGATGCTGCGAGTGACTTCTTTGGGGAGGAAAACGTGCCGCAGGAGGCCATCACGATGGGGGTCGGCACCATCCTGGACTGCGACGAGATTGTCCTCATGGCCACGGGCGAGCACAAAGCGCCGATCGTGAAGAAGGCCGTAGAGGAGCCCCCCACCCACGAGGTGACGGCCAGCTACCTCCAAGAGCATCCGAATGCAACCTTCTACATCGACCGGGCAGCGGCGGGCGAGCTCACCCGCGAGAAGACGCCCTGGCGCGTGCGCAACGTGGATTGGACCAAGAAGAAGGTGAAGCGAGCCGTGACCTGGCTCTCCAAAAAGGTCGATAAGCCGATCCCTCGCCTCGAAGCCTCCGACTACTACAAGCATCAGCTGCACAGCCTCGTCCACCGCTACGACCACGTGGACGACTTGGCACGCGAGATCTTTGAGGACCTGCGCCAGCGCATTACGTACCGGGAAAACCTGATCTCTGACGAGCGCGTCATTGTGTTCAGCCCTCACCCGGACGACGACGTAATCTCAATGGGGGGCATGCTGGACAAGCTCGTCAGCAACGGCAACGACATTAGTGTCGCCTACATGACGAACGGGTCGGTGGCCGTCTTCGACGCCGACGTGCGCCGCTACCTCCGGTTCCTCGACCTCAGCGGGGAGGCCCTGGGCCTAACCTCCGACCAGCTGGACGACTTCCACGCGCGGCGCAAGGAAATCGAGTCTTTCCTTGCGGAAAAGGAGCCCGGTGCAGTCGACCTGCCCGAGGTGCAAACGCTGAAGGCCCACATCCGCTACGGCGAGGCCATTGCGGGCATTGAGGTCATGGGGCTCGACGAAAGCGACGCCGAATTCTTAGACATGCCGTTTTATAAAACCGGGCGCGTGCGCAAGGATCCGATCTCGGACGCAGACGTCGATGTGGTGTACGACCTGCTTACGGACGTGGAGCCCACTCACATCTTTGTGGCCGGGGACCTCTCGGACCCGCACGGCACACACCGGATGTGCTACAAGGCCATTAAGGAGGCGCTGGAGAAGTACAATCAGGAAGCCGTGGGCCCGTCGGGAGACGGAGTGCCGGAAGAGGACGACCGTCCTGACTCCTCGCGGCCGGAACCGCTCGTGTGGCTCTACCGCGGTGCCTGGCAGGAGTGGCCGATCCACGAAGCCGATGTCTTTGTCCCGCTTTCTAAGGCCGACCTGGACCGGAAGGTCGAGGCCATCTTCAAGCACGAGAGCCAAAAGGACCGTGCCATGTTCCCCGGTGCCTATGACGAACGGGAATTCTGGGAACGGGCCCGCGATCGCAACCGCGGCACGGCCGACATGCTGAACGGCCTAGGCCTGCCCGAATTCTACGCTGCCGAGGCCTTCGTCCGAACGTACGACATGCCGTAACCCCCCTTGCTGTCTCTCCTCACCACGCCCCCGCTCGTTATGACCCTCCGTCGTTTACTGGTGCTATGGATGCTGGGCGTGCTTGCGGCGTTCGGCGTTGGTCCCGGATGGGGGACCGCTCAGGCACAGTCCCCTTCCAATGAACAGGACCGTCTTCCGTACAATCCGCGCACCTATACCATCTACCGGGCCGACTCGTCCATCTCGGTGGACGGGGCCTTCCACGAGGCAAGCTGGCAGGCGGCCCCCTGGACAACGGAATTCGTTGACATCCGCGGCGGGGACGCCCCAACGCCGCAGTTTCGAACCCGCGCAAAGATGGTGTGGGATGACGATGCCCTGTACGTGGCCGCCCAGCTGGAAGAGCCTGACGTCTGGGGAACCCTCACGCAGCGGGACACGGTGATCTATTACGACAATGACTTCGAGGTCTTTATCGACCCGACGGGCTCGACCCACAACTACTACGAGGTGGAAGTCAATGCCCTGGAAACGGTGTGGGACCTGATGCTCACGAAGCCGTACCGCGACGGCGGGTCCGCCCTTGATGCCTGGGACATTCGTGGAATCGACGTGGCCGTACAGGTGCAAGGAACGCTCAACGACCCGTCGGATACCGATGAGGGATGGACGGTCGAGATGGCCCTGCCGTGGCGTGTACTGGAAGAAGCCGCTCCGGAAGGACGCCCGCCGCAGCCCGGCGACCAGTGGCGCCTCAATTTTTCCCGCGTCCAGTGGCCCACGACTGTCGTCAACGGCCGATACCGAAAAGACATTGACTCCACCAAAGCTCACCCCGAGAACAACTGGGTCTGGTCGCCGCAGGGTGTCATCGACATGCACCGGCCAGAGCGCTGGGGCATCGTTCAGTTCACAGATGTGGTTGCCGGCGCCGATCCCGTCCCGGTGGCCGAGCAGCCGAACCGGGCGGTCAAGTGGGCACTTCGACAACTCTACTATCGCCAGCGTGATTATCGCGAGGCCCACGGCACCTATGCCTCTTCCCTGTCCGCTCTCGACGCGGACGAGATTTCACTTGAGGACCGTCCCTTTACCCCGACCCTTCAGGCCACGCAGAGCATGTATGAAATTACGGCGCCCGGGGCCAACGACACTACAGTCCACATTCGCCACGACGGCAAGGTGTGGACGACGGCAAACTAAACTCAGGACGTGAAGGGGCCCTCATACGGGTGCTCTGGTGTGAACGGGAGACGCTGTCGTGAATGCCGCTACGTAGCGTACAATCCGCCTCTCTGCGACGTCCCTCCAAGCGGGACGCGCACCTCACAACCCTGCTCACTGGTTTCTTTGGTCCCGTGAACCGAATTTTTTTGAAGCTGGTCGGAGCACAGCCGGACCCATCAAACGGGAAAACAGACAGCCCCTCCCCCCTCTCCCTCTTATTGGGACTGTCCCTCGGCCTCTTGTTCCTGCCCGGCTGCGGAAGCGAATCCCCCGACCGAGCGTCGGTTTCCGGCACCAATCGGCTTCCGTTCTCCCCACGCACATACGCCATTCAGCGCGCCCCTACGCCTCCGACCATCGACGGACGCCTCACGGAAACAGCTTGGGCGGAAGCCGACTGGACTGCCCCCTTCGTGAACAGCCAGGGTCGCAATTACCCGTCTCCTCCGTTCCAAACGCGCGCCAAGATGATGTGGGACGACACCTACCTGTATGTGGCTGCCCAGCTAGAGGAAACGGACGTTCGGGCCACCTTCACGACCCGCGACACGTCCATCTGGCGCGAGAATGCTTTTGAACTCTTTATCGACCCGGACGGCGATACGCACAACTACTACGAGTACCAGATCAATGCCCGAGAAACCCAATGGGACCTTCTTCTCACGAAGCCCTACCGGGACGCTGAGACGCCCCGCATTAGCGCATGGGACATTCGCGGTCTCAAAAAGGGGGTGACCGTACAGGGCACACTCAATGACCCATCGGACACCGACGAGGGCTGGACCGTTGAGCTCGCGCTGCCGTGGTCGGTGCTTGCCGAAACGGCCCCCAACGCCCAGCCCCCACAGGACGGCGACCAGTGGCGCCTCAATCTTACACGAATGCAATGGCCTGTAACGGTCACGGATGGCAACTACGTGCAGGACACCACCGATAGCGGAGCCTTCGCGTGGTCGCCCCAGGGAGGCACGGGCAACTATCATAAGCCCGAACGGTGGGGGATTGTCGAGTTTTCGACCGCTCCTACCAATGCCCCTGCGAACACCGTCCGGGTCCCCCCCAACGAACGTGTAAAGTGGGCATTGCGTCGGTTGTACTACCGCCAAAATGCCTACCGGGAGGCGAACGGGACATACGCATCCTCCCTCCGGGCCCTCAACGCCGCGGACATTTCTTTGGAGAACCGCACGTTCAATCCGCGCTTGCAAACGACGCAAAGCTCTTACGAAATTACGGCGTCCGGCGCGAATGGCGCCTCCGTCCATATCCGCCACGACGGCAAGGTATGGACCACGACGGAATGACGCGCCGCACTGCCGTCTGTTGCGCCCCCTTTGACGACGGTATTCCTCGCCCTCTCGCCCTCTCCTCCACGCGCTTCTTCTCCGGATCGTGACGCTACTCGACTGGCTCTTCGTTGTTGGCTACCTCGTGTTTTCTTTCGGTATTGCGCTTTACTTCTACCAGCGCGCCGGAGAGGACACGTCGGAATTCTTCCTCTCCGGCCGTGCAATGCCCTGGTGGCTGGCCGGAACGAGCATGGTCGCCACAACCTTTGCCGTCGACACGCCGCTGCTGGTCACCGAGATGGTCGCCCAAAACGGAATTGCCGGCAACTGGCTGTGGTGGAACGCCGGCTTTGGAAGCATGCTTACCGTCTTCTTCTTCGCTCGCCTGTGGCGACGAAGCGGCGTCATGACTGATGTCGAGTTCGTTGAGTTTCGCTATAGCGGCGAGGTGGCCGCCTGGCTGCGCGGCCTGAAGGCCATCTTCTTCGGCCTGCTGATGAACATCCTGATCATCGGATGGGTCTCCCTGGCCATGGAGACCGTCATTGGTCGGCTCTTTCCGGATCTCACCCTCTTTGGCCAGTCCGCGTTCATGATCCTCGGCCGGGAAATTAGTGCCGCCCTGGTGGTGGTCGCCGGCCTTATCCTCATGGTCTCGGCGTACGCGCTCCTGTCCGGCCTCTGGGGCGTTATGGTCACGGACGTCTTCCAGTTCGTCGTGGCGATGGGCGGTACGATTGCGCTTGCCTTCTTCGTACTCGACATGCCGGAAATCGGCGGCATTCAGGGGCTCCACGACCAGCTTCCCGATGAGACCTTCCACTTGCTTCCCACCATCGGAGGCGCGGCGGAGGGCGCCGCGACTTTCTCCCTCTCGGCCCTCGCCTTTGCCGCCTATGCGGGCGTGCAGTGGTGGTCGAGCTGGTACCCGGGCGCCGAGCCGGGCGGGGGCGGCTATATTGCCCAGCGCATGATGAGTGCGAAGGATGAGCCCAACGCGCTCTTTGCAACCCTCTGGTACACGATTGCGCATTTTTGCCTGCGGCCCTGGCCGTGGATCATTGTGGCCCTGGCGGCGCTGGTACTTTACCCCGACCTTAACGAACCGCGCGCTGGGTTCGTGCTCGTTATGAAGGACGTGCTGCCGGCCGGCATGCTGGGGCTCCTCTTCGCTGCTTTCCTCGCTGCGTTCATGAGCACCGTGTCGACCCAGCTCAACTGGGGCGTCTCATACCTCGTGAACGACTTTTGGCGCCGCTTCGTGCAGCCGGATGCCGACGAAAAACACTACGTTCTCGTGTCTCGGGTCCTCACCTTCGGCGTTGCGCTCCTCAGCCTCGTCGTCACCTTGTTCCTCGACACCATTGCTGAGGCATGGGGCCTCCTGCTCTCCTCCTCGGCCGGCCTCGGGCTCGTCCTCATCCTGCGGTGGTACTGGTGGCGGATAAACGCGTGGAGCGAAATGGTCGCCACCATCGCGCCCATTCTGCTCACCGTCTCGGCCCTCATCTTGAATGCCTTCGGGATCCAGGTGCCCGGCCTCCAGGCGGAGTTTCCCCTCAACCTGTACTCCGTCGTCGGCTTCACGACGGTTCTCTGGCTGGCCGCCACCTACCTCACCCGCCCGACCGACCCGGACACCCTCGACGCGTTCTACCGGAAGGTCCACCCCGGAGGGCCCGGCTGGACCCCAGTCGCCAAACGACACCCGGACGTGGAGGCCGATCGGGGCCTGGGTCGCCTCGCCCTCGATTGGCTCGTGGGCGTCGTGCTCGTCTACAGCACCCTCTTCGGCGCCGGCTACCTCATTCTGGGCTGGACCGTCTGGGGCCTGGCCTGCGTAACGGTGGCAGTCCTCGCCGCTGCCTTCCTTTGGCGCGACCTCCAACGGGACGAAATTTCCCTCTTCGGGGCAGTAGAAGAACGGGAAGAAACTGCCTAACCTACCTGCCCCCCTCCCCTGTTTCGCTTTACACGACCTGCTGCTCTCTATGTCCTTCCAACACGTTCGCTCGTCGCTTTCCTTCCTGAGAGCCTCCCTCGGGCGGAGCCGACAGCATGCTCTCTTTTCGGCCTCCCTTCTCGTTCAGTGTGCGGCTCTCCTCCTCACCGCTCTCACGTTCGGATGCAGCAGCAGTGAGTCAGCCACTGCTCCGTCGGTCCCCTCGGACACGGTCGCCACAACCGACACGACGGATACGTCTCTCGACTGGTCCGAACGACAATTTCGGGACATGACGCTGGACGAGAAGATTGCCCAGCTCTTTATCATTCGACTGGACGGCTACTTCCAGAACGCAGACGCCCCCTCCTACCGCCGGTCGGTGGCGCTGGTGGAGGAGTTTGGCGCCGGCGGCATGATGTTCGGGCCGGGCACGCCGATGACGCAGATCACCATGATCAACGACCTGCAGCGAAAGGCGGAGCGCCCCCTCCTCGTCTCCCAGGACACTGAGTGGGGCGTGGGCATGCGACTCGACGAAGCCACCGTCTTTCCGCCCGCAATGGCGCTCGGGGCCACGCGTGACGCCTCGCTTGCCTATCGCGTGGGGCATGTGACGGCCCGGGAGGCTCGTGCGCTTGGGGTCCACCAAATTTACGCGCCGGTGGCCGACATCAACAACAACCCTCGGAATCCGATCATCAACATCCGCTCCTTTGGGGAAAACCCGACCCTCGTTGGCACGATGGCCGGGGCCTTTGCGGAGGGGGCACAGGCGGGCGGGACGCTTGCCACGGTAAAGCACTTTCCGGGCCACGGCGACACGGACGTCGACTCGCATATGGCCCTCCCGGTTCTCCGATTCGACCGGGCCCGCCTCGACACTCTGGAGTTGGCACCTTTCCGTCAGGTCATGGACGCCGGTGTCGCAAGCGTGATGACCGGCCACCTCGCCTTGCCCAAGCTAACGAAGGAAGAAACCACCCCGGCGTCGCTGTCGCCCAATGTAACCACCGACCTGCTCCGCACGGAAATGGGCTTCGAGGACCTCGTGGTGACCGACGCCCTCAACATGGATGCCGTACGGCAAAAGTACGGTGTGGGTGAAACGGCCGTCCGCGTGCTGGAGTCGGGCGCCGACCTCATCCTGATGTCTACGAATCCATGGGTGGCCCACCACGCCATCCGCACCGCCGTAGACACCGGGCGCATCGATACGAGCGAGATCAACGACTCGGTCCGTCGCCTCCTGAACGCAAAGGAGAAGATGGGCCTACACGAACAGCGGATTGTCCCGCTCGACACCACACGCCAGCGGGTAGACAAGCGCACCCATCAGGTGCTGTCCGAGACCGTCGCCCGTCGCTCCCTCACTCTATTGTCAAACCAGAACGACTTGCTGCCGCTGACGCCCCCGGACACATACAAAACGCTGGTCGTCAAGCTCAGTGATAGCGAATATCCGGGGGTTGGAGATACCTTCGTCCAGTCCCTCGATGGTCATCCGGCCATCGATTCGCTCGGGGTGCGTCGACTCGACCCGCGCTCCGATTCGTCGGACGTGAACGAGTACCTCACGGATGCACAGGACTATGACGTCGTGATCGTGCCCTCTTTCCTTCGGGTGCGGGCGTGGAGCGGCTCGATTGGGTTCAACGACATGCACCAGACGTTCCTCGACAGCCTCGTCGCGAACGGACCCCCGACCGTCCTCACCGCCTTCGGTAACCCGTATGCCCCGAGCGGTCTCGACCCGCAACCAGACGCTGTCCTGGCGGCCTACGGTTCGAACGACGTTTCACAGCGCGCCGCCGCGCAGGCCCTTACCGGCGCCGCCGGCACCCCGGGCCGTCTCCCCGTCACGATCCCTGACCTCGCCGATGCGGGTCATGGCCTTACGCTCGAAACTGTTTCTCCTCGTGCCGGGCATCCGGAGTCGGTGGGCATGGACGGCCAGCAGCTGGCCGACGTGGACTCCCTTCTCCGGCAGGCAATGCTGGACGGCGCCTTTCCGGGGGCAGCGGTGGCCGTCGGTCGAGGGGAGGTCCTCCCCAAGCTCGACGGACACGGCTACTACACCTATGACCAGAAAAAACGGGTTCAGACCTCCTCGCAGTACGACCTTGCGTCCCTCACGAAGGTCGTGGCCACCACCACGGCGACGATGCTGTTGGTGGAGCGGGATAGCATCTCCCTCGACGCTCCCGTCGCACGGTATCTTCCTTCGTTTGCCCAAAACGGGAAGGACGCCGTCACGGTACGCCAGCTACTGTCCCACTCGTCTGGCCTCAAACCGTACCTCGGCCCCGACGAGCGCGGGCCGTCGCGCACCGCGGTGCTCGATACGGTGATGGCCCAGCCCTTGGCCTACACGCCGGGGACAGAATCGCGGTACAGCGGCCTGAATATGCTTACCCTCCTCCACATCGTAGAAACCGTTACCGGCCAGCGGTTCGACCGCTTCTGCAAAGAGAACATCTTCGATCCGCTCGGCATGGAGGACACCGGGTTCTACTCCCTGGAGCGAACGGCCTCGTGGGTCGTGCCCACCACCGACACGACGGGCACCGAGTACCGGGGCAGCGTGCACGACCCGATGGCCCGATCGATGGGCGGCGTCTCCGGAAACGCGGGCCTCTTCTCTACTGCCGAGGACCTGGCCCGCTTTGCCTACATGCTTACGCATGAGGGTCGAATCGACGGACGCCAGTTCCTGGAGGCTGAAACGATCGAGACCTTCACCTCGAAAGCCGATGTGCCCGGCAGCACTCGGGCGCTGGGCTGGGATACGAAAAGCTCGGAGGGCTACTCGTCTGCCGGCGATCGCTTCAGTGACTCCAGCTTCGGCCACACGGGCTACACCGGCACGTCCATGTGGATGGACCCGACCCAGGATCTCTTCGTGATCCTCCTAACCAATCGCGTCTATCCCGACGATACGGATGAACAGATTCAGCAGGTGCGCCCCAAGGTCGCGAACGAAGTCTACGAGTCGATCGTGGGTCCCCCGCAGCCGCTCCTGCCGGGCTCGCCTCCCAAACAGTAGAACTGACGCGACACATCAGATCACGTGAAAGGCGCTCTCCGAGAGGAGGGCGCCTTTTCGTTTTTCTATACGTCGGGACAATTAGGGGTAGGGCAGCGGTACGGCAACCTCTCCTCGCCCCAAACCGTACAGATGCCCCTCTACTTTCGCACGAGGACCTTCTCGTTCGTTATGGATACCGCCCCGCCTTCCCCCAACGCTCCCGGTTCTGATGCTCTCGTCCTATTCTCCGGGGGCCAAGACTCAACCACCTGTCTCTTCTGGGCCAAAGATCACTTCGAAACGGTCCGGGCCGTGGGGTTTGACTACGGACAAAAGCACAAGGTGGAGCTCGAGCAGGCCGAGCACATTGCCGATAGGGCCGGGATTCCCTTTACGGTGCTCGACTTGGACGGGACCCTGGAAGGATCCGCGCTCACTGAGCCCGATACGGAGATCAACACTGCCCACGAGAAGGACGAACGCCTCCCCGCGAGCTTCGTGCCCGGCCGCAACGCCCTCTTCCTTTCCCTCGCGGCCAGTCACGCCTACAACCACGACATCACCGATCTTGTGGGCGGAATGTGCCAGACCGACTACTCCGGCTATCCCGACTGCCGTCGCGTCTTCATTGACTCGATGGAAACGAGCCTCTCCCTCGCCCTGGACGTCGACGTGCGCATCCACACTCCCCTCATGTACCTGACGAAGGCCGAAACCTGGAAGTTGGCCAACGACCTCGGGGTGCTGGACATCGTGCGTCGCGAGAGTCACACGGACTACAATGGGGACCGGAGTCAGTTCAACGAATGGGGATACGGCAAGCTCGACAATCCGGCCTCCAAGCTTCGAGCGGCGGGCTACCGAGAAGCAAAGGAAAAAGGATGGCTGGAGTCGGACGAGTAAGCCCCCCACGTGTACCGGAGATGTCCACCGCTCCCCACAAAAATGAAGACGGGAACAATCTCTCGTACAGGGGACACGACGCGAATACGGACTAGTCATCCCTCGCTACTTGCGTGTAGTAACGAGTGAACGGCCCCTATTCACGTTGCTAGCGGGTTCTGAGCTGTTGATATGTCCGATTCGGACGACTTTTCACGCTGGTGCCGACGCCTGAAAGCCTCGGACCGGGCAGCGTACGCCAACGTGTTCGAGGCGCTGTATCACCCTCTGTTTCGGTACGTCTGCTCGCTCACACAAAAGCGGGCCGTCGCACGCGACATTGTTCAGGACGTATTTGTTCGGCTCTGGGACGCCCGGGAGTCGCTCGACCCGAGCCAGTCGCTGAAGGCGTATCTGTACCGCACGGCCCGCAATTTGGCGTACAATCATCGTCGCAACCAGGACACGCGCCGCGAGAAGACAGACGATGTGCGCGAACAATCGGATGCCCAGCCGGCCCCGCCTGCCCCCCCGGACCTGGCGGTCGAAGGCGAGTGGATGGAGGAACACCTGCGTGCGGGCATCGCCGCTCTGCCCGACCGGCAGCGTGAAGCCCTCGTCCTTAGCCGCTTCGAAGGACTTAGCCATGACCGAATTGCGGAGGTAATGGACATCTCGCCCCGAACTGTGAACAACCACATCGTGCGGGCCCTCAAACGCCTCCGGCGTCACGTACAAGATTACGAACCGGACCTTCTTGACCGCGATGAGCCGTGACCGCGATGACATCCTCCCCGATGCCCTGCACGACCGGCTCCAGACTGAAGCCCCCACCGACCGGGCAGACCTCGAAGCGCTCTGGCGCCGGCTTGGGAACGTAGACCCCGCGCCGGGCGATGCCCCGGACCTGTCGGACGCCTGGGACGACCTTCAGGATCGACGCCCTGAGATACGGCGGGAGAACGCGTCCGCCCCATCGTCCCTCCCCCAAAACGGACGAGCATCGGCCGCCTCTTTGCACCGCACACGGCCCCCGTCTCGCCCCCGCCGGTCTCAACGATGGGCGCGCGGAATCGGGGCGCTCGCCCTCGTTCTGATCATAGCTATAGGCGTGCTCTGGGCGTGGCATCGTCCCGTCACGGTAACGGCCCCTACTGGCCAGCAGCGCACCGCGACCTTACCGGACGGCTCTACGGTGGAACTCAATAGCGGGACAACCCTCTCCTACCAGCGGGGCTTCCAGGCGGGGCCTTTCGTGTCCTCCGACCAGCGCTCGGTACACCTCAGCGGAGAGGCCTTCTTTTCTGTAGAAGATGCCTCTCGTCCATTCGTGGTCGAGACGGCCACTGCTACGATCACTGTGGAGGGAACCCGCTTCAACGTCCAGGCCCGCCCGACAATCGACTCGACCACCGCCGTGACCCTTACAGAAGGACGCGTTCGGGTGGCCCCTCACGATCACACTGAGGGAGCTGTGCTTCTCGACCGGAAAGGAGAAACGAGCCAGGTACACGCCACTCGTGCCACGAGGCCCCGAACGTCGGACCTGAACGCCGTGCTCGCCTGGCGAAGCAATGGCTTTGCGGCCGCGGAGGAGTCACTTGCCCACGTGGTCCATCAACTCGAGCAGCGCTACGACTCCTCGATTCGACTGCACAAGTCCATAGATCGGCCGCAGTCTTCTCTCTCGCTGTACTACCCAGATCCGACGCCCCTCCCGACCATCCTCCGGGATCTTTGCACGGCCCTTGACCTTAACTTTCGTCCCACAAGCACTGGGTTCGAGATTTTTTCTGCGCGCAACGACGAATGAGCGCTCGATCGAAGTGGAGAACGTCCTACCGTAGCTTCTCTCCATGGCCCGTCCCTCCTGCCCAATGCCGACCGGATGGATTCGCGTTTTTCCGTCCCTCTCCCTATTTGCAGGATTCTTTCTCGTGTGGAGTTGCATTGGAGGTCCTGCGGTCGCACAATCGGTGGACACGGCCCCTGCTGATACAGCTGCCCCCCTCGAAGAAGCACTCGACCGGTTGGCTACCCACGCGGAGGTGAGCCTGGTCTATGACGCCAAACTCGTGCAAGGGTACTACACCGATTGCCCCATACGGGCCATCCCCTCCCCAGAAGCAACGCTCCGATGCGTACTCAGGGATACGGACCTCGACTTCGTGCAAACCTCCGGGGGGACCTACGTGGTGAAGACCGACGTGCGACGTCCCTCCCGCCATGGATCCGTAACGGGCCTCGTAAAACGCGCCGCCCGGGACGCCCCGCTGGCCAATGCACATGTAGAGGTGCGGTCCGGGCCAACCGGAACGGCGACTGATCAAAACGGACGGTTCCGCCTGTCGGAACTGGTCGCAGGGACCCATACACTGGTCGTGAGCCACATCGGGTATGAAACGAAAACTGTGGAGATCCAGGTGCCGCCGGGCGGGACGACCCGCCACACCTTTACGCTCACCTCCACCTCTATTGCCCTCGACTCGGTGCTGGTGAATGCCCCGAAGGTGTCCCCTCTCCCCCCCAGTCGTCGTCACGCCCGTCTCTCCCCCGAGCAGTTGCAACGCATAAGCACGACCGGAACGCCGAGCGTTGCCCATGCTGCCAGCCAGCTCCTCGGCGTCACGACGGATGCCCCGTACGCCGACCTCCACATGCAGGGCAGTGCCAGCAGTGCCCACGAGGTTCGCCTCGATGGCGTCCCGGTCCGCAACCCCGCCGCCACCGGCCGTCTGCTCGGGGCCTTCACCCCGATGGCCCTGGATGGCATTGTCGCCCACAAGGCCGGCTTCGGCCCCTTACGAGGGGATGCCCTCTCCGGCATCCTCCAGCTGGAGCACGACCTCCAGCAATCCGACACTCGCTACGCCACCGTGCAGGCCGATCCTGTAAGCCTAAGCGGACGGACGGAAGGAACGATTGCACTCGGCCGCTCCTCAACGCAGGCAATGGCGGCGGCCCGCATCGGGACGTGGGGCGTGCATCAGTCGTATGCCCTCTCACAGATCATTGACACCTGGTCGGTTCTCGACCCCGTACTGACCGCCGCCCAGCTCTCAGCTGACTCGCTCATAACGGGTGGGATCACGAATCAGCGTGCCCAACCCCAAAGTCAATTCTACGACCTCCACGGAGCAGCCCGGACGGAGTTCGGGGCGGGACGGAGTCTCTATGCCTCAGTCTATCATGGACGGAGCGTGCTCGGAGCGCACCTCACCTCGATCCCCCACACGTCGTCTTCAAATACTTCTCCCTCAACCGGCAGCGGGAGCGTCGAAATTCCCACGTCAGACCGATACGGCTGGAAAAATACGACGGCACAGGCCTCCTACGAGTCTCCCCTCACCGCTCGTACGACAGGGCGCCTTCAAACCTCCTTGAGTCACTATCGGGCAGAGTCGCACTTCGATTTGGGAGAGCTCCCTCTTCGCTCCAACTATAGGCTCCTGTATGCCCTGTCGTCGGTGCAAGGCTCGAGCACGTCCAATGCCGTAACGGAAATGGGGCTGGAAGGCACGCTTGACATTCGCCTGTCGGAGGATGAGATGCTTACGCTGCAGGGCGACTTCTCGTCCCTCCGTAGCCGCTTCCACTTAACAAACGCCTTCGTCGGCCGCGTCCGCTCCACTGCCCGATCGACTCGTCTGGCCGCAGCCGGCCAAGTCGAGCTTGGGCTCGGACGCTTCACAACGGTCCGCGGTGGCGTACGGCTCACCTCCCTTCCCGATCGGACGGCACTCTTCGTTGAGCCGCGGGCCGCTCTTCGCTACCATCGAACGGACACAGCCCTCGGAAACGTGGCGGCCCGTATCGGCGGGGGCCTCTACCGAAAATACACGTCCCAGTTCGAGGTGGCCCGAGATGGAACCACCGCCGTGGTGCCCACAACCAAGGTTTGGATGCCCGTTCCCTCCACACACCAACCCCCCCAGGCGTATCATTTATCGTCCAGCCTGACCTGGGCTCCACACCCCGCCTGGTCAACCACCCTAGAAGGATATGGAAAATGGAAACCCCACCTGCTTGCCGTTAACTATGCTTCCCTTCAATCTGAAACGGCCACAAACGCACGCTCCCCCTCTGATCTGTTATCGGCAAGCCGCGGGCATGCCTACGGCGGAGGCCTTCGCCTCTCGTACGAAGGAGCCTGGGGACGCGGCACGCTCCGCTATGCATACAGTCATTCTCGCCGGACTTTTCCGGGTCGCTTCGGCGGACGCCTGGTCCCGACGCCCTGGAACGAGCCGCACCGCCTGATGCTGAACACCCACCTTCCGCTTAACAATGTGCTGACGGTTGCCCTGAAGTACACGGGTACTTGGGGCCGACATTGGGGATATCAACGAGCCTACTACGCGTACCTGGACGATGGAAACGACATCGGCGGAGGAGCCCCTCCCGATTGGAATCACCCTGAACGGCATCGTCTCCCCCCTCTTCACCGCGTCGACGCGAACCTCACGGCTTCGCACTCCTGGGGCGACGTCGCCGTCTCAGGCCAAATCGGGCTCGTGAATGTGTTGGATCACGAAAATGTAGCAGACTGGGGCCTCCAGCCGACCGGCGAGCCCGCGGAGCTTACCCGACGCTCCCGTCTGCTCCCCGGCCGCCGGGCCGTACTGTCTCTGGAGGTGACGTACTGAGCCGTTTGCGGTCGCTGCGCCCCTACCGGACAACGGTCAGCTTTTGGGTCTGCACTTCTCCGTCCGACTGGAGCCGGAGGAAGTACACCCCGCTGGACAGCTCCCCCAGGTCGACGTGCAGACGTTTTCCCAGCACGCCGATAGCGGATCGGGCACGAGGCCCCCACACCTCGCGGGCATCCATTGTCGGATTGGCCAAATGGCCGAGACTAGACGACGTCTGGAGACGAGAGTCGGGATGACACGACCGCCTACCTACCGGACAGTTTGCTCAGAGCACCGAAAAATCTTCTCCAGCCGTCGCTCCAGACCCCGATCTAGGCCATCTAGATGGCCAGAGCCTATCTGACCTACGAATTTATAGGCTCCAAATCAAGTTTGGACATCTCGGATGTCCAGGAGCGACGTTAGGGAACCGGGAAATCGTTGGTGCACTTTTGAGCAGTTTCGCTCATAGGTAGCAATCTCGAAAGAAAGATCAGCGGAATCGCCAGAGATTTTCCGGTGCCCACAACCGCGAAATTGAAAAGTGTCCGGTAGCCAGCACGACCGCTCAAATCGACAATGTCATTCCCGAACACCGTACGGACACTCGACGGTGTCCCTGGCCCAATGGATCTACAGACTCAGAGAGATGTCATGACTCCCTTCGGTTTCAGCCTCCCGATTCGATCATCGCCTCTACGCTCTCGCTGTAGCCTCGGCTCGTCTTCAGGGGAGTGCCTGCCTCCATGATGAGCCGATACGTCCCGTGATCGAGGGGACGGAGCTCCTCAACGTAATCGGTATTCACGATATAGGAGCGATGGACGCGGCGGAACCTTGTAGAATCGAGCCGCTGCTCCAGCTCTTTCATCGTTTTGCGGATGAGGTGAGCATCTTCCCCGTCGTGCAGCGCGACATAGTCCCCTTCCGACTCGATCCACTGCACATCCTCTACGTCCACGAAGTAGATTCGATTTCGGCTTCGCACCGTAAAGCGGTCAATCGATTCCTCCCTGTCATCGTCCTCGTCCCGCTTAGCATATTGCTTCAGGAGTCCCTTGAGCTGCTGGCTAAGGGCGTCCGCCTCCGTGCGCTGAATTTGTTGACGTGCCCGATCAAGCGCTTCCGCAAACCGCTCCTCGTCGATGGGTTTGAGCAGATAGTCGAGGGCATGGGCGTCGAACGCATCGATGGCGTATTCGTCGTAGGCCGTCACGAAGATGGTCACGGGCATTTGCGCAACCCCCACCTCGCGCACCACCTCCAGGCCGGTCATCTCCGGCATTTGTACATCGAGGAAGACGAGATCGGGTTCATTTTCGTCAATCTGCCGTATGGCCTGCGGTCCATCAGCGGCCTCTCCCACAATCACGACGTCGTCGACTGGATCGAGCAGTTGCGCGACCCCTTTCCGGGCAAGCGGTTCATCGTCCACGATGAGGGCACGAATCGACATAGCAGTACGTAGAAGTGTATTCTCATTGATCGGACGTTGGAACGGCCGTCGAGGCCTCGTCAACCTCGAAGGTGCGCGCTTCGGGATCGACCGGGAGTCGAATGGTGATGCGCGCGCCTCCCTCCGCCGCCGTTCCCAGATCGAACGTGTGCTTCTCTCCGTACAACGTTTCTAGACGCCGTTTCGTATTGGAGAGTCCCACCCCATCGTCACTGGACAGCACATCTACGTCCGTATCCGGAAAGCCTGCCCCACTGTCGGCCACAGTCAACTCCACCTGGTCCGGCTGCCCGTCTCGACGAAGCGGATCAGCCGTGACGCGCACCACGCCAGCCTCTGCGTGCGGGGCCACTCCGTGACGCACAGCGTTCTCCACGAGCGGCTGCAGCAGCAGATACGGCACCGGAACCTCGCTCACGTCTGGATCCACGGCAATGTCCACACGCAGCCGGTCTCCAAACCGGATCTCTTCAATTTCGAGGTAGCGCTCCACCAGATCAATTTCCTCGCGTAGGGGGACCATCTGCACGTCGGCCCCCTCAAACGTGGAGCGCAGCAAATCGCTCAGCAGTCGTAGCGTGCGTCCTGCCTTTGTCGTCTCCCCTCCACGGACGAGGACGGCGATGGCGTTGAGGGTGTTGAACAAAAAGTGCGGATTCACCTGCATGCGAAGGGCCTGCAACTGGGCCTGAGCAAGTTCGGCCTGGAGGGCCTGGGCCTGGGCCTCTTGCTCGCGCGACCGGACGAAGTGCTCATACGCAAAGCCGAGCGCCGCCAGGATGAAGTACGTGAAGTAGTCGGTCATAAACCGACGGAAGAGGAGCACAGCGAGGGGCCAGTCCTCCACGTCGTAAGGCTCCGCCCGCACAAACGACGTCGTAAAATCGGGGTACACCCCCTCTCGCGTAAAGTCGGCCAGCGTGAAGACGCCCTGTTCGACGGCCACGTGCACGGCAGCGATGGGCACCCCAAGGGCAAGGCTCCACCAGAGCCCACGCCGAAAACTGGAGCGGACATCGACCCACCGGAATAGATATAGCACGACGGGCACCAGTAGCGCCCACAGGTGCAGTCGCGTCCACAGCCCCACAGTGAAAGCGTAGAGAGCAAACGGCACGCGCAGCCACAACAGCTCTTGGGGCGTGGTGCGAAACCATTCGACGATTCGGGGAGCCGCAACCTCCGTGAAGATCAACAGCACCAGCAGAGTGACGGTGCCGTAGATCAAATACCGCCGCGCAAACCGACGGAGAGACGACAATTCCGACGAGGCCGACGGGGCCATAGATATGAGAAAACCGTAGACAAAACGAAGCCGCTTGGGGCGGAGGGGCCGCCTCGTCGTCGGAGCTTATCGCGTTACGCAATCGCGCTGCAAACAGTCAGCATCAACGTGCTGAACAAGCCAATTCCGCCCCGTGGATTCACAATCGACGGGGTGAGTAACGCAATATCCCCGATTTATAGCTGACTTTCCACGACCTTTGCGGCAAAAAGTTCGACGCTCCCGAGAGCTCGACCTGGTTGTTTTCATCATTCCATCACAATACGTACTTGACGTCCCGGGCGTCGGTTTTTCTATGATAGCAATGATACTGACCGAAACTCCGGTCGTGCGTCCCTTAGAATGGCTTGTGTTGCAGTGCAAAGTAGTGTATCCCCCTGGAAGGAATCCTCTGCTAAGGAAAATCCAGGAGCGACGCGGGAACCGTTTCCAGCGATTGGGGCGGGGGACTCATGCCATCCGCATGGAGCACAATACATTCTCAGAGCAGTCTTTTCTGCTTTCGGCCTATCTCCACAAATCTTCCACAGAACCAACACGTCGATATGTCCACCTCCTCGAATTCTTCCTTCGACGGCCCCCGAATTGTCATGTGGATCACACTCTTGTTCGGTCTGGTTGCTGCCGGCTACGAACTCATGGAGGGATCCGTCGAGCTTGCCTTGCTCATCGGGGTCGGCGGGCTCGTAGCCTGGGCTGCCCTTCGCACCCTCTTACAGATACGAGCGGCTACGACGGAAAAGTAACCTACGCTCCCGTCTACAGGTGCAGGGAAACGAAGGCTTCGCGCCGTCGGACACCGGTCGCTTCTACATTCCTTCGGACGTCCTGGATTCGGCATCCTCTCCAGAACAACGGCGCTGCTCAGGGCAATACGACCCAGATTGGGACAGGGACGCAGTCCTATTTGCATGGACAAAAATGCCCCTCATCGGCTCCTGAGGAGCACTGTGAAGTGGCGGAGGGGGAGGGATTCGAACCCCCGAGGCCACAATGGGCCTGCCGGTTTTCAAGACCGGTGCATTCAACCAGGCTCTGCCACCCCTCCAAAGCACGCAGCTATGCTGCGCTGATAGGATTTCACACCGGCAGGCCGATACAGTTTCAAGAGGGCCTTGAATCTGCAATGGAAGCCCTGCACGGGACGGCGACTTCCCCCACGAGCGGAGACGAGGGTCAGGGTTCGGTCACCTGACCAGGCGTTTTCTCTGTCCCCCCCAGTGCGTCGCAGAGATCGCCCACAAGTGTCTCCGGATCTCGGGCCGGTGTCCACCGCACCACGAAAAGCTCGTCGCGGTGTGCGTACGTCCAGTGCGACAGGAGGCGAATTTCGTCGGTCGCTCGTTTCGTGAAGTTTGACGGCGGCTCGGCCGCCGGATCGAAGTGGGTGCGGCAGTGCGTTTGAAGTCGCGTCCGATCCTCGGACGTGGGCGGACATTCGCACGACACTGATTCGACAAACCGTCCAAAACGAACGAAGAGCACATCGGCGGTTGTTGCCTCCTTCGTTCGATGCACGAGCGCGGCGTTGTGGTGACGAATAGGCGCCGCCACCACGCGCTGCTTCTCGAGGATCGTCTCCAATGGCTCCAGGGTGTCTCGAATTTCGGCCGCCTTCTCAAAATCCCGCTCTTCGGACGCCTGTTGCATCCGCGCGCGGAGCTCTTCAAGCACGGCGCGATCCTGTCCCGTGAGAAAGGCCCGGACATTCTCCACCGCCCTGGCATACGCCGCCTTGTCCTCGTTCTCACAGGGAACCGTGCACCGATCCATGTCGGCATAGAGGCAGCGCTGCCCGAGATGCAACCGGTCGTCATCGCACTCGCGAAGCCGAAAAAACCGACTTGCAACGTCTACCACCATGTCCGCCCGGTCGGTGTTGCGAACCGGACCGTAGTACTCCGCGTCATCATCAGACAGGGTCCGCGTCCACGAAAGGGTAGGATACTCGTTTGTGGTGTCGAGCCGAATGAACGGGCGACTGTAGTAGCGGCGCTGGGCCCGATTGTAGCGCGGCTTCTCCGTCTTAATGAGACGAGACTCCCGCAGAATGGCCTCCAACTCCGTCCCCGTCTCCTCCCATTCCACCGTCCGCACCTTCTGGAGCATCTTGCGCTTGCGCGACCCTTTGGACTCGACCGCCGTAAAGTGAGAGCGAAGCCGATCCGAAAGCTTCTTCGCTTTCCCGATGTAGAGAGACGCCCCCCGACTGTTCTTCAGTAGATACACGCCCGGGGCGTCTGGTGCGTCCGGCAAGACCTCGTTGCGAATTTTCTTGAGGTGACTGGGCGTCTCGCGCACCTTCTGGTAGCGCCGGTGCTGAAATGATAGCAGATCGTCTACGTCCTCAATTTCATGCTCGAACGCAAGCTGGCTGAGAAGCCGGCGCAACACAATGCCGGTTGCTTCCGCGTCGCCAAGCGCCCGGTGCCGCCCATCTACGGTGATGTCGTAAAATTGCACGAGCCGACTCAGTCCCTTCGAGTCGAGGCCCGGCAACAGCCGCCGCGCCAGTCGCACTGTGCAGAGAGTTTCATTCGACAGTGGGTCACGCCCCATCCGGTCAAGCTCCGCGTCGAGAAAGCCCTTATCAAACGACAGATTGTGTGCTGTGAGGACACCATCGTCCAGAAAGTCGAGATACTCCGGCAACACCTCTTCCATAGGCGGGGCATCAAAGACCATCCCGGTGGTGATGCCGGTGAGCTTCGTAATGCGTCCCGGAATCGAGCGCTGCGGATTCACGAGTTGCTGATAGCGATCGACGATTTCTCCATCTACCACCTTCACGGCCCCGATTTCAATCACACGGTCCGTCTCCGCCTTCGTGCCCGTCGTCTCGGTATCGGTCACGACGAAGGTGGCGTCGGAAACGTGCATGAGCAAACATCGGCAACGTGAACACAAAACGCTACGGAGCCCCGAACCTGTGGCGCTCTTTTGAGCATGGAGGAGAGGGACAACATGTGTAAAGAAGAGCAGCGTCCCCCTTAAAATCCATGACGTCTCTTCTCTGTAACGACTTCCGGACACGGTCAGGCATGTGCGCTCCGAAATCGACCGACCCGGTTCCCGCCTATTGGTGCGCGCCAAACCCGTGCGAAAAGACAAGACCCGCCCCCTGCGCGAGCACCAGGGCTGACGGCCGAAACCACAACTCCTTCCAATTCGTGGATCGTTAAACCCATCGCCGGAGGCCGACTCGATTTCGAATGCCCACGTCAACCGGTTGAGAGCTCGCATCGGAGTGCAGGAAGGACGTCGTTCGCACAGAAGGCCAGTTCTGTACGCAACGGAGCTCGGAAATGTGCAATCAGGATAGAGTCCCTTCCGGTCCCCTCCCTGAGACTCTCTGCCCGGAGCAGCGATGTCCATCTATTCGTGATCCCCGCTGGGAGGCCAAAGCCCAAGCTGCCGACGCACGGTGACGATCTGCCCCACATGATAGGCATTGTGGTCGGCCACAAGAAGCATCTCTCGCAGGTAGGTATGCTCGTCGTGAGAGGGCACCGTGTCGTAGAGATCCAGGGACTCATTCTTCACAAGGTCGCAGAGTGCGGCCCGATCGTCTTTCACCTGTGCTAGAGCTCCGTTCCACACGTCGTCATCGGCAGGGGCCTGCTCGTCGGGCCAGAAGTCGGACGGCCAGTCGGGCATCGTATAGTCGGCCTCCTGACAGTAGACGAGGATGTCCTGCTGTGCGCGGCGGATGTGCTCCACGAGCTCCCACACCGAATACGGCAGGGCCTCGGGCCGGTCGCCCCGGCGCCCCGACGGCATCTGGGCCACCGCGTCCTCGAAAGTGCAATGGGCCTGACGGGCAGTCAGCAGATTCAGTACGTGCTCGCGAAGAGTGGAATCGGACGGCATAGGCAAAGAGACAATCGGTACGACAAACGGGCAGAATCTATGACCCCAGCATACGAATCGACTGTGGACGAAACCGTTCTCTCATCCCCCTGCTCATTTCGCCACACCTCGTACTGACGCGTCCCTGCGCCTTCCTAGCCCCGAATGGGGGAAAGACCCGCGGCCCTCTTCCTTTCCGTACCGCCCCCGGCTCGGATCCCGACCAAAGAACGATTGGTTGGACGACGCTACTCCCCTCCTTCTGATTTCTTCTTTCCAGCGCAATGTACTGGTGGCGTCAATGGCTTTTGCTCGCACTCCTGGGCTGGCTCCTCCTTCTGGCCACCCGGTGCCACCTGCCCCGGCAGACCGTGACCCCGACCCCGGACAGCACGAGCACCGTCTACCTCGTTCGGCATGGCTGGCACGCCGGGATTGCGGTCCGCCGCACCGACGTGCCGGCCGGGGTCTGGCCAGTGCTCGACGCGTTTCCGACGGCTCGCTACCTAGAGGTGGGGTGGCGGGAAGCCCGCTACTATCCGGGCGACACCCGGGGCGTGTGGGGGGCCTTCCGCGCTGGGGCTTGGCCCACCGGCAGCGTGCTCCACGTCGTGCCCATCTCCGGCAGCGTGCAGGGCACCTTTCCGCAAAATACCATCGTCCGCATTCCGGTGGCCCCGCAGGAGCTGCGTGCCCTCGTGCAGTACGTTGCTGAATCGTTTTCGGTGAACAACCAGGGCAATGCCATCCCCGCAGCTTCGGGCTACTATGCCGGGAGTCGGTTCTATCAGTCGGAGTTGACCTACCACGTCTTCAACAACTGCAACCACTGGACCGCCGGGGCGCTGGAGGCCGCCGGCTGCGACACGGCCCCACGCTGGACACTGACAGTGGGACGGGTGATAGCACAAGCCGAGGCGTGCGGTACCCGTCTGCCGTCGGCACCGGAGCCGTAGCTCGATTCTACTTGTCGTCGTCCGTCGTCGGATCTCGAACATGCAACTCGTCGTCGAGCAGCGTCCCCCACGAGGCGTCGTAGGGGTGCACAGCCCGCACCGGCGAGCCGTCCCGAACAACGCGACGTCCCTCGTTGGCCCACCGAAAGATGGAGCCTTGCAGGTTCGCGACCTTGGTGAAGCCCTGCTCTTGGAGACGGGCCGCGATGCGCGCCGAGCGGTATCCTACAGAGCAGTAGACGACGATGGGAGTGTTCTGCGTCAGGGTGTCGAGCTCCGGAAACGCAGTGGCCTCCGGGTCGATGCGCCGCGCATTGGGCAGATGACTCACGGCGTACTCTTCCCGTGTGCGAGCATCGATCAGCACCGGACGAGCGGCCGTACGATCCGCAAGCCGTTCCGCTAGCGAATCGGTCGTGATGGTCGGAACGTCCGGAAAGTTCGCCGCAATCATTCGATCAACGGCAGTCCAGGTAACATCCTGCGAGCAGCCAAACTGGACGGCGAGAAGACACAGTGCCGAGGCCGCAAGGTTTCGCATGAGATGTTCGCGTCGTCGGGTTACGGATTGTATTGCATCGGCGGCAGCACGCCCCCTCCGGCGCCCCCTTTCCCAAAGCATGAGTTAAAGAGAAATCACGCCGTCGATGCTGGACGCCTCCTCATAAATCGAGACCACTTCCTCACTCGACGACATCCGCAGGTGGGCCGTCACGCTTTTATAGTTTCCCTTGCTGGATTCGCGCACACGCACAGGATGATCCCCAAACACTGTTTTCAGCTCATCGACCTGTCCGGACGGAGCAATAAACTTGAACGTGTAGCGCGTGGGCCAGTCGTTCTGGTCGTCGAGAAGCTCCTTGAATCGGTCCCACCACTCCTCGTCGTTCTCGGCCTCGGGCTGATTAATGAACTGCATAGGGCATTGGTGGACTTCAAAAGACAACGGACCTTTCCTCTACGCACCGCCCCCACTCCTCGTTCGAGGCTTCCCCGCATGACAAAAACGTAAAATATAACCAATAACGGCCGTAGGCTCTTTTGAGGGGGAGCACGGTTCACTATTATGAAATGGTATTCTCACAAATCGTCGTTCGATCATCAACTCTTGCTGAGCGCATGTCTATGGATTCTTCTGGAGCACGCGCCTCATCCGTCGTCCGGTGGTTCGGGACACTGGCCTTACTCCTGCTGCTCGCCGTTCCGTCGGCACAGGGCCAAGACCTCCTCTCCCAATTTGAGGAGAAGGTCACAACCTTTACTCTCGACAACGGACTTACCTTCGTGGTTATTGAGCGCCACGACGCGCCCGTCGTCTCCTTTCATACGTATGCCGATGTGGGATCCGTGAACGAGCCCGCCGGTCGAACGGGCCTGGCCCACATGTTTGAGCACATGGCCTTTAAGGGCACCACCTCGATCGGCACCACGAACATCGAGAAAGAGATCGATGCCCTGCAGCGTCAAGAGGAAATCTATCTCCAGCTGCGTCGTGAAAAAGCAAAGGGAGCACAGGCCGACTCGGCGCGCATTGCAAAGCTCCAGCAAGAGTTCAAGGCTGCTCAAAAAGAGGCCGAGTCCTACATCCAGGAAGGCGAGTACGAGAACATTCTCGAACGTGAGGGGGTGACCGGCATGAACGCCTACACGACCCCCGACGCCACGGGATACATGTACAATCTGCCTGCCAACAAGCTGGAGCTCTTCTTCGCGATGGAATCCGACCGGTTTCATAACCCGGTGCTTCGCGAATTCTACACCGAGCGGGACGTGG